>JBQGFJ010000041.1:0-3170 GCA_052040085.1 Pseudoxanthomonas sp. | reverse complement strand
GGACGAACTGACCAAACCCACCTTGGCACGGGTCCATGGCGCCGCTTTCGGCGGTGGCGTGGGCCTGATTGCCTGCTGCGACATCGCCATTGGCGTACCGGGGGCGAAATTCGGCCTGACCGAAAGCAAACTGGGGCTGCTGCCCGCGGTGATTTCCCCCTATGTGATCGCCGCCATCGGATCACGCCAGGCACGCCGCTGGTTTGCCAGTGCCGAGATCTTCGACGCTGCCGAAGCCCATCACATGGGCCTGCTGCACCAAGTGGTACTGGAGGAAGCCCTGGACAACGCCGTGCAACGCCAGATCGACCTGCTGCTGAAAGCCGGCCCGCTGGCTTCGGCCTCGGCGAAAGCTCTGGTCCGGGAAACCGCCACCCAGCACGACCGCGACACACTGGATGCCGCCAACGCCGCCTTGATCGCCCACCTGCGGGTCTCGCCGGAGGGTCAGGAAGGCCTGGCCGCCTTCCTCGAAAAACGTCCCCCGGCCTGGGTGCCAAAGGAGTAACGCGTGCCCGATCGCACCGGAAACCGGATGGAAGCCTGATGTTCGACAAGATCCTGATTGCCAACCGCGGCGAAATCGCCTGCCGCGTCATCCGCACCTGCCGCAGGATGGGCATCCGCACGGTGGCCGTGTATTCGGATGCCGATGCCAATGCGCAACATGTACGGCTGGCCGACGAAGCCTGGCCCGTCGGCGGCTCCGCACCCGCGGACAGCTACCTGCGCGGCGAGGTGATCCTGGAGGTCGCTCGCCGCAGCGGCGCACAGGCCATCCACCCCGGTTATGGCTTCCTGTCCGAAAACGCCGATTTCGCCGAAGCGGTGGAATCCGCCGGACTGGTCTTCATCGGTCCCTCGTCAGCCTCCATGCGCAAGATGGGCAGCAAGGCCGGCGCCAAGGAACTGATGGCAGCCGCCGGCGTGCCGGTGGTGCCCGGCTACACCGGCGAGGACCAGACGCCCAATACGCTGGCGCGCGAAGCCGCGCGCATCGGCTTCCCGCTGATGATCAAGGCTGCGCATGGCGGCGGCGGCAAGGGCATGCGCATCGTCCACCGGCTGGACGACTTCATGGCCCATCTGGAAAGCTGCCAGCGCGAAGCCAGGAACGCCTTCGGGCGTGATCGCGTCCTGCTGGAACGCTACGTGCAGTCGCCCCGCCACATCGAAATCCAGGTGTTCGGCGATCGCCACGGGCATGCCATCCATCTGAACGAACGCGAGTGCTCCGCACAGCGGCGTTACCAGAAGATCCTGGAAGAATCGCCCTCCCCGTTCCTGACTCCGGAACTGCGCACGGCCATGGGCGAAGCCGCCATCAAGGCCGCGCATGCCATCGACTATGTCAACGCCGGCACGGTGGAGTTCATCGTCGATCCCGATGGTGGCTTCTACTTCATGGAAATCAACACCCGTTTGCAGGTGGAGCATCCGGTCACCGAGATGACCACCGGGCTGGACCTGGTGGAATGGCAATTGCGCGTTGCCGCCGGCGAGCCGCTGCCGCTGACACAAGCACAGGTGCCGCGGCACGGCCATGCCATCGAAGTGCGCCTGTATGCGGAAGATCCGGACGCCGGTTTCCTGCCGGGCTCCGGCCGGCTGGATACGCTCGCGCTGCCACCCACCTCCCCGCATGTCCGCATCGATTCGGGCGTGGTGGAAGGCGATACCGTCACCATCTTCTACGACCCGATGATCGCCAAGCTCATCGTCTGGGATGAAGACCGGCCGCGTGCCCTCGCCCGTTTGCGCGAGGCACTTTCACACTGCGACATCGTGGGGCCACGCTCGAACATTGGCTTCCTCGAACGCCTTGCGCGGCACCCGGCCATCGTCAACGGCACCATCGATACCGGTTACCTGGACAAGCACCTGGAAGAGGTGCTCTCGCCTGCCGAGTCCGCGACGCCACACACCCTGCTGGTGGCGGCCACCGTGGCGCAGCTTCTCCACCAGGAACAGCAAGCCGGGCAAGCCGCCCTCACCTCCGTGGAGCCCGGCTCGCCCTGGGCCATCGCCGATGGCTGGCGCCTTGGGCACGCGGGCAGCCGGCGCTTGATGTTGCAGCACCATGACACCGTGTTCGAAGTGACCGCGCATGGCGCTGGTGGCCGCTACAGGATCGAACACGCAGGCAACGCATTCGCCATCGAAAGTGCACGGCTGGACGCAGGCATTCTGGGGCTGCGCGTGGATGGGCAGGCATTGCGGTTCACGGTGATGCGCAGTGGCGACCACCTGACCCTGCATGATGGCGACCGCCGGCTGGCCGTGCAGGTGGCACCGGCCTTCCAGCTCACTGGCGCCAGCGATGCCGGCGGGGATGGCCGCATCGTCGCGCCCATGCCGGGCCGGATCGTCTTGGTCAAGGCCGTGCCCGGCGATACACTCGCTGCCGGGCAGGAGATCCTGGTCATGGAAGCGATGAAGATGGAGCTGGCCCTCAAGGCGCCACGTGACGGCGTGTTGAAGGAAGTACGTGCCATGGCCGGCGATTTCGTCGAAGCCGATGCCGTGCTGGCATTGCTGGAATGAAACACCCGGCATGGCGTCTCCGGACTGCCCTGCCCGGATAACGGAGGCGCCATGGCCGATCACGTTCGCATTGTGGAAGTGGGTCCGCGCGACGGGCTGCAGAACGAAAAATCCATCATTGCCACGGCCGACAAGGTCGAACTGATAGACCGGCTGTCACGAACCGGCCTACGGACCATCGAGGCCACCAGCTTCGTGAGCCCGAAATGGGTACCGCAACTGGCCGATGCCACCGAGGTGTTCCTGTCCATCCGGCAAGCCCCGGGCGTGGCCTATCCCGTGCTGGTTCCCAACGACGTGGGCTACCAGCGGGCACGTGAAGCGGGCGTGCGCGAAGTGGCCGTGTTCACTGCTGCCTCCGAGGCTTTCAACCGCAAGAACATCAACGCCGGCATCGACGAATCCATCGAACGTTTCCGGCCCGTGCTGGAACGCGCGCAGGCGGATGGCGTGAAGGTCCGCGGCTACGTCTCCACCGTGCTCGGCTGCCCCTACCAGGGCAACGTGCCCGTGGCCGATGTCGTGCGGGTCGCCAGCCGGCTGCACACGCTGGGCTGCCACGAGATTTCACTCGGCGACACCATTGGCGTGGGCACCCCGCACAAGGCGCGCGACATGCTGAAAGC
>JBQGFJ010000040.1:0-20804 GCA_052040085.1 Pseudoxanthomonas sp. | reverse complement strand
TTAAACTGGGCCGTTGCGCGACGGACTTCAGGATGTGGCGCGGCCCGGTATCGAGGGCGCCAGTGTGCGACGCCGGTGACCACGATGCAAGCCATCACCGCGCCTGTCCGCGCACCCTATTCCAACAGAAGCCAAGCATGAGCGACAAACCGCTAACCGACATCACTTTTTCCTCCTTCGATCTGCATCCCAGCCTGCTGGCCGGGCTGGAAGCCGCCGGATTCACCCGTTGCACGCCCATCCAGGCCTTGACCCTGCCGGTCGCCCTGGCCGGGGGTGACGTTGCAGGCCAGGCGCAGACCGGCACCGGCAAGACGCTGGCGTTCCTGGTGGCGGTGATGAACCGGTTGCTGACCCGCCCGGCGCTGGCGGAGCGCAAGCCGGAAGATCCGCGCGCGCTGATCCTGGCCCCGACCCGCGAGCTGGCCATCCAGATCCACAAGGATGCGGTCAAGTTCGGTGCCGGTTTGGGCCTGCGCTTCGCGCTGGTCTACGGCGGCGTGGATTACGACAAGCAGCGCGAACTGCTGCAACAGGGCGTGGACGTGATCATCGCCACCCCGGGCCGGTTGATCGATTACGTGAAGCAGCACAAGGTCGTCTCCCTGCACGCTTGCGAGATGTGCGTGCTGGACGAAGCCGATCGCATGTTCGACCTCGGTTTCATCAAGGACATCCGCTTCCTGCTGCGGCGCATGCCCATCCGCACCGTGCGGCAGACGCTGCTGTTCTCGGCCACGCTGAGCCATCGCGTGCTGGAACTGGCCTACGAGCACATGAGCGAGCCGGAGAAGCTGGTCGTCGAGACCGAAAGCATCACTGCCGCCCGCGTGCGCCAGCGCATGTACTTCCCCGCCGACGACGAGAAGATCCCGCTGTTGCTGGGCCTGCTGTCGCGCAGCGAGGGCGCGCGCACCATGGTGTTCGTCAACACCAAGGCGTTCGTGGAACGGGTGGCACGCGCGCTGGAGCGCGCCGGTTATCGCGTGGGCGTGTTGTCCGGCGACGTGCCGCAGAAGAAGCGCGAGACGCTGCTCAAGCGTTTCCAGGCCGGCCAGCTGGAGCTGTTGGTGGCCACCGACGTGGCGGCGCGCGGCCTGCATATCGACGGCGTATCGCATGTGTTCAATTACGACCTGCCGTTCGATGCCGAGGACTACGTGCACCGCATCGGCCGTACCGCACGCCTGGGCGCCGAGGGTGATGCCATCAGCTTCGCCTGCGAGCGCTATGCGATGAGCCTGCCGGACATCGAGGCCTACATCGAGCAGAAGATCCCCACCGAGGCGGTGACCAGCGAGTTGCTGACGGCCTTGCCGCGCCAGCCGCGCCTGATCCCGGATGGTGGTGATGCCGACAACGAAAGCGTGAGCGACATCTTCCGCGAAGCGCGCGAGCAGCAGGCCGAGGACCAGCGCCGCCGTGGTGGTGACAAGGGGCGTGATGGCAAGCCGCCGCAAAAGGGCAAGCCGAGGTCGTCGCAAGGCGGCAAGCCGAAGCCGCATGCACCGGCTCCGGCACCGGCAACGGAAGTGCCGGAGGGTGCCGCCGTTACTGCCGCCGCCAATTCGCCAGAGGATGCCGAGCGCAAGCCGCGCAAGCCCCGTCGTCGCCGTGGCAAGAAGCCGGTCGATGGCGTGGCGGCACCAGCCGATGGCCAGGCCGTTGCCCCGTCGCAAGTGCCGGCCACGCACCAGGCACCTGCACCTGCACCGGCCGAAGCCGGAGGCTCGTTCCTGTCCCGCCTGGGCCGCAAGCTGAAGTCACTGGTCTCCGGCGGCTGAGCCCGGCTTCGCGCATCCATCGTTCGATGCAGGACGCAAACGCGGCATAATCCACCGCATGAGCGTCCTGCGTTTTGAAAGCGTCAGCAAACAATATCCCGGTGGCCACGAGGCGCTGACCGATGTCAGCTTCGAGATCGGGGACGGCGAAATGCTCTTCGTCACCGGCCATTCCGGTGCAGGCAAGAGCACGCTGCTCAAGCTGATCCACTTGAGTGAGCGTCCCAGCCGGGGGGCGGTGGTGTTCGATGGCCGCAACCTGCTGAAGGTGCGCGGCGCACGCATCCCGCTGCATCGCCGTGCCGTGGGCGTGGTCTACCAGGATCACCGCCTGCTGACCGAGCGCACCATCGGCGAGAACGTGGCCCTGCCGCTGATCCTGCGTGGCGATCGCCGTGCTGATATAGGCAAGCGCGTGCGCGAAGTGCTGGCGCGGATGGGCCTGGGTCATCGCGAGAACGCATTGCCCACCCAGTTGTCGGCGGGCGAGCAGCAGCGCGTGGGCATTGCCCGCGCCATCGTGGCCGAACCGCGCCTGCTGGTGGCCGACGAACCCACCGGCAACCTCGACCCGACCCTGGCGGCCGAGATCATGTCGTTGTTCGCTTCCATGCCCGAGCGCGGCACCAGCGTGCTGGTGGTTAGCCACGACCTGGCGCTGCTGAAGCGCATGAAGAAGCGCGTGTTGGTGCTGGACCACGGCAAGCTGGTCGATGACATCTCTCCCGCGGACCTGGCCGAATGAGCGAGACCAACGCCCCGTCGCGCCCCCGTTCCGGCTTCGGCATCTGGCTGGACCAGCATCTCTACAGCGGCACTTCCAGTCTTGGCCGCGTGCTGCGCAGGCCTTGGGCCACCTTGCTCACCGTGGGCGTGATGGCGGTGGCGCTGGTGTTGCCGCTGGGGTTGTGGCTGACGCTGGGCAACCTGGAACGGTTGGCGGGCAACGTGCAGCAATCGCGCGAGATCGATGTGTTCCTCAAGCACGGCACCGAGACCGCGAGGGTGGAGGCGCTGGCCAGCCAATTGGACAGCCGTGCCGACGTGGCTTCGGTGGTGGTGCGCACGCCCGAAGAAGGATTGGCCGAATTCACCCGCACCAGCGGTTTGGGTGAAGCGATTGCCGGGCTGGACGAAAACCCGCTGCCCACGCTGTTGATCGTCACACCCAAGGGCGACGATGCCACCTTGATCGTGGCGTTGGAACATTTGCCGGAGGCGGACCTGGTGCAACACGATGCGGTATGGCGGCAACGGCTGGAAGGTTGGTTGAAGTTCGGCGAGCGGCTGGCCTGGGTATTGGCATCCTTGTTCGGTGCCGGCGCCCTGCTGGTGGTGGGCAATACGGTCAGGCTGGATATCCAGTCACGCCGCGAGGAAATCGGCGTACTGCAATTGCTGGGTGCCACCGATGGATTCATTCGTCGGCCCTTCGTGTACCTGGGGGCGTGGTACGGCTTGCTGGCCGGTGCGCTTGCGCTCGCGTTGCTGGTCGCGATTGCGCATGCCCTGCGTGCGCCGCTGGCCACGTTGGCCGAAAGTTACGGCAGCACCTTCATGCTCGGCGGCCTGGACCCGGTTCGTGCGGGTGCCGTGTTGCTGGGTGCGGTGGTGATCGGTTGGCTGGGTGCTTGGCTGGCGACCGGCCACTTCCTGCGCCAGACCCGGCCGACGGAGGTCTGAGGCGGCCATGTCACAGGAATTGCGTCATCTCATCAGCATCACGCCGCGGGTCATGGTGGTGGATGGGTCCAGGCTGGTACGCAAGCTGATCGCCGACGTGCTGCAACGGGAATTGCCCGGGGTCGAGGTGGTGGGCTGCTCCACCATTGCCGCCGCGCGTACGGCGCTGGAAGCAGGGCCGGTGCATCTGGTCACCACGGCACTCACCTTGCCCGATGGTGATGGACTGGAAATCGCCCGCAGCGTACGCGAGGCCGCTGGCCAGGCGTACGTGCCGGTGATCGTGGTGTCCGGTGATGCCCAGCAGCATCTGGAGGAACGCCGCTTCGGCGAAGACGTCACCGATTATTTCGACAAGTCGTTGGGTCACGAGGCGCTGGCGGCGTTCGTCTGCGGCTATGTGCAGCCGCAACCGGTGGCGGGCGCCACCGTGTTGTACGTCGAAGACAGCCGGGTGGTGGCGGAAACCACCAAGCGCATGCTGGAACGCCATGGCCTGAAGGTGGTGCACGTGGTGAAGGCCGAGGACGCCTTCGCACTGCTCACCGCGGAGTCGCTGGGTTTGTCCACGCATCGCTTCGATCTGGTGCTGACCGACGTGACCCTGAAGGGCGAGCTGGATGGCCGCGACGTGGTGCAGCGGATCCGGGTGGATTTCGCCTACGGCAAGCGGCGCTTGCCGATCCTGGTGATGACGGGCGACTACGACCAGACCCGTCAGTCCGAATTGTTGCAGGCCGGTGCCAACGACCTGGTGATCAAGCCCATCGAAGAGCGCCTGCTGGTGACCAAGGTGATGTTCCAGTTGCGGCTGGCGCGGATCGAGGACAAGGGCAAGCCTGCCTGATGAGCGAAGCGAACGTGCCCGACATCCGGCTGGAGGCTTCGTGGAAAGCGCGGGTGGGTGATTGGCTGTTGCGTCCGGAAATGCGTGAACTGTCGGCGTTCCTGCGCCAGCGGCGGATGGAAGGTGCACGTATCTACCCGCCTGGTCCGCGCATCTTCGCGGCATTCGACGCCACGCCGTTCGACCAGGCGAAGGTGGTGATCCTGGGGCAGGACACGTATCACGGCGCCGGGCAGGCGCATGGCTTGTGCTTCTCGGTATTGCCGGGGGTGCCGGTGCCGCCGTCACTGCTCAATATCTTCAAGGAGATTCGCAGCGATCTGGGTATCGATCCGCCGGACCACGGTTGCCTGTTGCCTTGGGCACGGCAGGGCGTGTTACTGCTCAATGCGGTGCTGACCGTGGAGGACGGCCGTGCCGGTGCGCACCAGGGCAAGGGCTGGGAAGGTTTCACCGACCACGTGATCGAAACCCTGGCGCGTGAGCGCGAAGGTTTGGTGTTCCTGCTGTGGGGCAGTTACGCGCAGGCCAAGGGCAAGGTGATCGACGCGCGTCGTCATCGCGTATTGCGTGCGCCGCATCCGTCGACGCTGTCGGCACATCGCGGCTTCATGGGGTGCGGGCATTTTTCCGCGGCCAACCGCTATCTGGAACAGCAGGGCAAGGCACCCATCGACTGGCGGCTGCCGCCGCGCGCGGAGCTGGTGCTGGATTGAGGGGCGTTACGGTGTGTCGCTGGCAGGCGCTTGCGGCTCTGCAGGCACCTCGCCCGAGGCGCTGCGGATTTCCTTCTCCAGTTCCTCGAACAACGGCACCATCTTGGCTTGCACGGCCTGCATCAGGTTCTGCATCAGTCCTGGCGTCTTGTCGAGCAGGCTTTGTCCGGCGCGGCTTTCATAGAACTTGGTGGTGGCCTGGATGTCCGCGCGGCTGAAGCTCTTTTTGTAGACGTCGATGTAGAGCGGGCGCATTTCGTCCCACGACAGCGCCTTGCGCATGATTTCGGCGGTCTTGGCCTGGATCAGTTCGATCTCCGCCTTCTGCGCATCGGTCAGTTCCTTGCCTTCCATCAGCTGGTTGAACTGCTGTTGCTGCATGGCCTCCATTTGCGGCAACAACTGGTTGAGCATGCTTTCCGCGCGCGAGGCCTTCAGCAGCCGCTCGATATCCGCATCGGTGGGTTCGGAGGCGATGACGGGCAAGGCCAGGAAGGCGAGCAGGACGGCAAGCAGCAGGCGGAAGCGGGGCGTGGAAAATGTCATCCGGGGATTGGGCTCATGTCACGGGGCGACCGAATGGTGACGCCGCCCGGGTAAATGTCGTGTTAAGTCCGCCCTGGCGCTGCGCGTGATCGCCGTGACTGACTACAATCCGCGCATGGGGAGTGATGCATTGGACATTGCGCCGACACTGGCGATACCGGAGACCGAACTGGTCGAGCGTTTCGTGCGCTCCAGCGGTCCGGGCGGACAGAACGTCAACAAGCTGTCCACGGCCGTGGAGTTGCGTTTCGATCTGGTGAATTCCCCCTCGCTGCCCGATCCGGTGCGGCTGCGCTTGCTGGCCCTGCGTGATCGCCGCATCACCGACGACGGCGTGATCGTCATCGAGGCACAGCGCTTCCGCACCCAGGACCGCAACCGTCAGGATGCGCGAGAACGCCTGGCTGAATTCATCCGCCGCGGGCTCAGCGTGCCCAAGGCCCGCATCGCCACCCGGCCTTCGCGCGCGGCCAAGGCGCGGCGTCTGGATGCCAAGCGCGAGCGCGGGCAGATCAAGCGCGGCCGTTCGCAGAAGCACCATCCGGAGTAATCGCATGGACGAGCATCGCGATCTGTTGCCCCGCATCCCGCCCAACATGCCGCAGGTGAAGCCGAACAGGTTCACTCGCTGGCTGGGCCGCAGCGTGCTGCGCCTCGGCGGCTGGCGCGTCACTGGTACGTTGCCGGATATTCCGAAGCTGGTGCTGATCGCGGCACCGCACTCATCCAACTGGGATGGTATCTGGGGTTTCGCGACCAAGCTCGCGCTCGGTTTCGAAGTGAAGGTGCTGGGCAAGGAGCAGTTGTTCTGGTGGCCGCTTGGGCCGTTGCTGCGCAGGTTGGGCGTGATCCCCATCGATCGTAGTTCGCCGCAGGGCACCGTGCAGCAGGCCGCGGAACTGATCCGCGATTCTGAAAAGATGTGGTTCGCGCTGACCCCGGAAGGGACCCGCAAAAAGGTGGAGCGCTGGAAGGGGGGCTTCCTGAAGATTGCACAGGAAGCCGGGGTGCCGGTGTTGATGGCGTACTTCCATTACCCTGAAAAAACCATTGGGATTGGCGAGGTGTTCCACCCCACCGGGGACATGGAGGCCGACATGGCCTATGTGCGTGCCTGGTACCGGCCATGGAGCGGGAAGAATCGCGGCACGGTGTGACGGCTGCATGTAGTCCTGAAAGGAAGTTCTATGCCTATCGGAGTGAGAGCCGTGTCGTTGCGGTTGATCTTTTGCGCCGTAGAGCGAGCCGAGCATCGCAGGGCAGTGGGACCGCAGAGCGGCCCTTGTTTGAGCGCAGCGAGTTTGGGCCGCGTGTCCCGCTGACCGAGAAGCACAGGGCACCGGCACGGCGCAGCCGTGCCGGATCGCGTCAGGCGCTACGGTTTTGCCTACTTTTGCCAAGACAAAAGTAGGACGCGCGTCAGCGCGGAAGCTTTGCTTCTGCTTTGGCTGGTGCCACATCAACGTCAAAAGCGTTTCGGTCGCTGCGCGCCCGAGTCCCTTTTGTCGGGGCAAAAGGGACCAAAACCCCTTCGCCTGACGCAAGCCGATCCGGCGTTGCCGGATCGGTCCCCTGTGCTTCTCGGTCAATGAGGCACGGCCCCCAAACTCGCTACGCTCAGACAAGGGGGCCTCTCCGGCCTCATCGCCCTGCGATGCTCGGCTTGCTCTACGGCGCGGAAGAACAAAAGCGGGAGCAAAGACGTGTGGTCACGCAAGCAGGAGAAGAGCCAAAAAACGAAGCCCGCCGGAGGGCGGGCTTCGGGTGACGCATGCGGCTGGGGTTACAGGGCTTCGCCGCCGAACTTGTGCGTGTACTGCACGTAGAAGGAACGGCCGCGGCTGTCGAACCAGGAGGTGTCGTAGTACGGGTAGTTCGACCAGGTGGAGTCACGCGGCGGCATCTTGTCCAGCAGGTTGGTGACCGACAGCGAGATGCGCTGGTGGCTGCCGATGTCGTAGCGCAGGCCGGCGTTGAAGCGCCACGTGGCGGGTGTCCAGGCGTCGTTGTCGTAGTTGGCGACACGGCCCAGGTAGTTGCCGAACAGGCTGGCACCCCATGCGCCCTTGTCCCATGCCACGCCCAGGTTGCTCTTGACCCGCGGCAGCGTGGTGGAGCTGAAGTCGACGCTGAGCATGTCTTCTTCCGGGTCGCCCGGGAACAACTGGCGGGTATGGCTGTCGGTCCAGTTGTAGTTGCCGGTGAAGCGGAAATCACCGGCGCTGGCCGTCTGCAGGCGGTAGCTGGCGGTCACGTCGACGCCCGAGGTTTCTTCGTTGGCGATGTTGATCGGTCCGAACAGGACGCTGGTGATGTCGCCATCGCTGTCGCGGATCACGCGTGCGAGTGCATCCACGCAGGTGGGCGAAGTGATGTCCACCGCCGTGCCGGTGTCGGTGACGCCCAGCCGGCAGTCGGCTTCGGTGGCGCGCAACTCTTCGCGGCTCTGGGTCTGCACCTGGTTGGCGACGCGGATCTCGTAGTAGTCGATCGCGAAGTCCAGGTTGGGGATGGGCGACCACACGAAGCCCGCCGTGAACGACTTGCTGGTTTCGACTTCCAGGTCCGGGTTGCCGCGATAGACATCGAACGTGCTGATGTCCCAGCTGCCGTCGTCGTAGCACTCGCCGTCGCTGAAGCCCGGCTCGTCGGTGCGGCACTGGTAGTAGTCGGTGGCGTAACGGGTGCGGTAGTAGTCGTTGCCCGCGAACAGGTAGTGCATGTCGGGCGCGCGGAATCCGGTGCCGTAGGAACTGCGCACCAGCAACGTGTCGACCGGGCGCCATTCCAGGCCCAGGTTGTAGGTGAACTTGCCCGGGTTCTTGTTGCCGTAGCTGTAGCGGTCGTAGCGGCCGGCAAGGCTGGCCTGCACGCTGGACAGCAGTGGCACGCGCAATTCGCCTGCGGCACTCCAGCGGTTGCGGCTGCCACTGCCATCGCCGTAGCGCGGGCCGACATAGGCATCTTCGGTCAGTGCAAGCGGGTCGGGGTTGATGCTGTAGGACTGGCGGCCGTATTCCACCACGCCGGCGAATCCGACGTCACCGGCAGGCATCGAGAACAGCACCGGGGTATCCACGGTGAAGTTGACGTTGTCGCTCTTGGCCACCGGACGGAACGTGGACATGGCCGCGATGCTGGCGAACTGCGCCTGCGTGAGCGGCGTGAACATGCGCGTGTGGTCGGCGTTGTAGATGGCATAGCCATCATCGTCGTAACCCAGCAGTTCGCCCAGGAACAGTTCGTTCGCGGCGGCGGCACGGATGCGCGGCATGTCCACGTCGGCGCGGTATTCGGAATGGTTGTAGGCCGCTTCCCAATTCCAGTCATCGGAGAACATGCCCTTGAGGCCGGTGGTCACCGCCAGCGTCTTCTGGGTGGTGGTGTTCATGCGATTGACCAGCCCGCCGGTTTCCTCGGGCGAGAACTGGCGTGACCAGATTTCGTAATGGCCGGTCGCCTCGTTGTAGAACATCTTTTCGCGGTAGTTGTCCGTGGAGAGCGGGTCGTGGAACTCCCAGCCCATGTGGTCGCTGACCACGTCGTTGCCGTTGGTGCCGGTCAGCAGCCGGACTTCCTGGTGTCCCAACTGGACGTCGGCGAACCAGGACAGGTTGTTGCCGAACTGGTACTCGAACGAGCCGTAGGCATTCAGGCCACGGCGCCCGTTCTCGATGGTGCGGTAGGCAATGGCGCGCTGGCTGCCGCAATAGGGTTCGCCGAAGCGGTCTTCGGCCAGTTCCGTGGTGCCTTCGTTGAGGCGGGCCATGGCGTCGCAGTCATCGGCGGGGGCAATGTTGACGTCATCATCCCAGTCGTAGACCTGCGCGATCAGGCGCGGCAGTTGCCGGCG
Source organism: Pseudoxanthomonas sp. (assembly GCA_052040085.1). Taxonomy (GTDB): domain Bacteria; phylum Pseudomonadota; class Gammaproteobacteria; order Xanthomonadales; family Xanthomonadaceae; genus Pseudoxanthomonas_A. The sequence continues at coordinate 11,375 of JBQGFJ010000040.1, read as the reverse complement.
CGAGGTGGGCGCGTCGAGGGTGGAGTCCTGGATGCCGCGTTCGTATCCCCACAACGGCTGCCTGCTCAACAGCTCCAGGCCGACGATGCCGCTGAAGTTGCCGCGTTCGAAGCCGGAGGTCACCGTCAGGTTGTACGACTCACCACCACCACGGGTGGTATCGCCGTAGCGGAAATCGACGGTGGTGCCGTCGGTGGACTTCTTCAGGATGAAGTTGATCACGCCGGCCATGGCATCCGAGCCGTAAACCGCCGATGCGCTGCCCGTGAGCACTTCGACGCGATCGATCATGCCCAGCGGAATGTTGCCGATGTCGGTGAAGTTGCTGCGGCCATTGAGTGGCAGCGGGAAGTCGGCGATGCGCCGGCCGTTGATCAGCACCAGGGTGTGGTTGGGGCCAAGGCCGCGCAGGTCCACGGCTTGTGCGCCCGGGGTGGACTGGGCACCGGTGGTGTTCTGCTGGCCTTGCACGCTGCCGCTGTTCTGGCTGAGCGAGCGCAGCACATCCGGGACCGAGGTGAAGCCGGCCGAGCGGATCTGCTCGGCGCTGATCACGGTGATCGGTGCCGGGCCTTCGATTTGCGAGCGCGGGATGCGCGAACCGGTGACCTGCACTGCCGTGATGTCCGTGACCTGCTCTTGTGCCGGGGCCGGGCTGGCAGCGGTGCTGCGCGCAGCCGGAGCGGTGGGCTGGGCCTGGTCGGCGCGCGCTACCAGCACCGCGCCGGTGGAGGCGTCACGGCGCGCATCGAAACCGCTGCCCTGCAGCAATTGCTTGAGGGCCAGTTCGGTCGATGCCGCGCCTTTCACGCCGGCGGTGCGGCGGCCCTTGAGTTCGTCGGCACGGTAGATCAGCTGGATATCGGACTGCTTGGCCAGGCTGTTGAGTGCGCTTGCCAGATCGCCGGCAGGCACGTTGATGGGAGCAGCGATGGCGCTGTCTGCCTGCGCAGACAGCGCGGCCGTACAGGCCAGGGTCAACAGCAGGACACGTGACAGGTGACGCATGGGGTCTCTCTCCAGAGAGGGGGTCGGAATGGCCCCCTTTTGCGCTTAGGACGAACGAAGTGGCCGTTGCCCCCATTGCCTGCCGAATGGCGATGCAGGGGCCGTTAACAGGGCCTAGTGGGAATGCAGGATGATGCGGTCCGGGTGGCGTTCGGCGCGGACCGGGAAGCCCTGTTCGAGCAGGCCCACGAAACCGTCCAGGTTGGACCAGCGGAAGTTGCCGCCGATCCGCAGTTGCGCCAGCCCGGGGTCGGCCAGTTCCAGCCTGCGTGCGTTGAAGCGGTTGAACTCGTCGGCGGCCTGGGACAGAGGGGCGTCGTCGAAGACCAGGAAGCCTTCACGCCATTCCAGGTAGCGCTGTGCCGCCTCCGGAGGCAGCGAGCGCACCAGTACGCCACGCTGGTCGACACTGGCCAGGCTGCCGGCGGGCAACAGCGCCACGGGCGGTACCTGTCCGTTGGGACCGGGCGCGCTTTCCAGCCGTACCCGGCCCTGTGTCACCACCACCCGCAACGCGTCCGCGTCATGGCGTACCGCATAACGGGTGCCAAGGGCGATGGCACGGTGCCCGCCGGCTTCGACCACGAAGGGCCGGCGGGTGTCATGGGCCACCTCGAAGAAGGCTTCGCCACGGGTCAGCTCCACGTGGCGCTGGCGGGCATCCATGCGTACTTCCAGCTGGCTGTCGCTGCTCAGCATGGCGCGGGAGCCGTCGGCCAGATCGAGGGTCAGCACTTCGCCTATGGCGCTGGCGTACGTGGATTGATGGGCATCTCCCGCCCGCTGGCTCCACCAGCCCAGGGTGCCGGTGGCGGCCACGATGAGAAGGGCGGCGGCCATTCCCGGCCAGCGCTTGCGCGTACGGACGTGGGCCGGGCGGGGTGCAAAGACCACCTTGCTGAGGTCGGGAGGAGTCAGCACGGAATCCGCGAGCCGTTCCGGGCGGTCATGCGCGTGGCCATCGGCCCAGGCTGACCAATGGCCGCGTTCGGGGATCGTGCCTTCGGGCAGGCCGGCAGCGAGTGCCTTGAGGCGGCCGGTCTCGGCCCAGGCTGCCTGCAACCGCAGCAGGGCCACGCGGTGTTCGGTGCGTGTGGCCAGCCAAGCCTCCAGGGCCTGCTGGTCCTGTGGCTTCCAGGGTCCGGTGTCGCGCCGCGCCAGCCAGGCGGCGGCGGCCTGTTCAATCGTCCTGCTGTCGTCCATGACCGTGTTTACCGTCCGCAGGACTTCGCGGCTTGCGAGTAACAGGCGTGGCGTTGCCGCCACCATGGAGATGGTCGGCGATCAAGCGCATGCCTTTGGCCAGGTGCTTTTCCACGGTCCTCCCACTGATGCCCAGGCGCAGGGCGACGTCTTTCTGCGGCAACTCTTCCACCCGGCGCAGCCACACGACTTCGCGGCAGCGGTCTGGCAGTGCATCCAGGACTTCCGTCAGCCGTCGCAAGGTCTGGCGGGTGCCCAGCCAGCGCTCCGGCGAAACTTCGTCCATCAGATAGACGTTCGAGGACTCGAAATCACCCACTGGTTCGATCGAAACCACCCGGCTGCGCCGCAGGCGGTCGGTCATCAGGTGGCGCGCGGTGGTGAACAGGAAGGCCTTGGGCGTGGTGGGCAGGGTGCGTGCCGCCGACTCGTAGACCCGTGCGTAGACTTCCTGGCGCAGGTCATGCAGCTCGTCGCGGTGCGGCCAGGAACGCTTGAGGTAATGCGCCAGCGCCTGTTCGTGGACCAGGATTTCGCGGATGAACCAGTTGTCCAGCTCGGTGGGCATGTCGACACTCTATCCCACTGTTGAGCCGTGCCACATGGGGGAATGGGGTCGTCCATTCGTCTAGGTTGTTATTGCGCGGCGTATTGCCGCGACTGATCCGTGAGTGGAGGAGTGAAGATGCGTTTTCGCCATGCGTTGAAGTGGGCAGGTCTCGTGTTGATGCTGGCCGGACCGGCCATGGCGGCGGACTACGATCATTACCTGTTGGGTGATCGTTCCGCTGCCACCCCGGGCGAGGTACAGCCGGGCCTGTTGCTGATGGGCGGTGGCGACCGCAACCATGAAGCGATGCGCTGGTTCATGGACAAGGCCGGGCACGGCCACATCGTGGTGTTGCGTGCTTCCCAGGGCGGACAGATCGGTGACGAGTTCTACAACGAAATCGGCGGCATCCAGTCGGTCGAGACCTTCGTGTTCCGGGATCGCGAGGCGGCTTACGACCCGGCCATCCTGAAGGCGCTGGCAGAAGCCGATGGCATCTTCATTGCCGGCGGCAACCAGTCGCGTTACGTGCGCTACTGGCGCGGCACGCCGATGGCCGCCGCGCTGGAAAAGCATGTGCGCGATGGCAAGCCGCTGGGCGGCACCAGTGCCGGCCTGGCGATGTTGGGTGAATATCTCTACGGCGCGATGGATGGTGGCAGCCTGAATACGCCCAGCGCGCTGGCCGATCCGCTGGGGCCGGACAACACCATCGAAAGCAATTTCCTCAGCATCGATCTGCTCAGTGGCGTGGTGACCGACACGCACTTCAGTGAGCGTGATCGCCTGGGCCGCTTGATCGCCTTCGTTGCCAAGGCCGAGGCGCTGGCCGAAGGGCGGCCGCTGCTGGGCCTGGGGGTCGACGAAGATGCCGCAGTAGCCGTGGAAGGTGATGGCAGTGCCCGCGTGTATGCCACCGCGCCGGGCGCAGGGGCGACCGTGGTGCGGGGTGGGTTCGAGCCGGTGCAGGTGGAGGACGAGCCCCTGCGCCTGCCGCGGGTGAACGTGATCGGGGTGGGTACTGACTCGGTATTGCATCTGCCCAGCGGTCAAGTGGATCGTCCGTTCTTCGAACGGCCCTATGCGGTCCGTGATGGCGTGCTGATCGCCATGCAATTGCCGTTGCTGGTCATCCACGGCGGTGCCGGGGTGGAACGCGCCAGCTTGAGCGCCGAGGATGAAGCGGCCGCCCGGCAGGCACTGGAAGCAGCCCTGTTGGCCGGCCATGCACACCTGCAGGCGGGCGGCACCGCGCTGGATGCGATCACGGCCGCCATCACGGTGCTGGAGGATGCGCCGCAGTTCAACGCCGGGCGCGGTGCGGTGTTCACCCATGATGGGCGCAACGAGCTGGATGCTTCGATCATGGCCGGCGATACCGGCATGGCCGGTGCCGTGGCCGGGGTGCAGCGCATCCGCAACCCGATCCAGCTGGCACGCACGGTGATGGAGAAGTCGCGCCACGTGATGATGGTGGGTGCCGGCGCCGAAGCCTTTGCGCAGGAGCAGGGCATCCCGTTGGTCGATCCTTCCTGGTTCCACACCGACAAGCGCTGGGAGCAGTTGCAGCGGGCCTTGCAGGCGGAAGCTTCGGCGGAAGTGCGCAAGGAACGGGCCCAGGATTATTTCGGCACCGTGGGTGCACTGGCACTCGATTCACATGGTCACCTGGCCGCCGGCACGTCCACCGGGGGCATGACCAACAAGCGCTGGGGGCGGGTGGGTGATTCGCCCATCATCGGCGCCGGCACCTGGGCCGACGCGCGCTGCGCCGTGTCCGGTACCGGATGGGGCGAGTACTACATCCGTGCCGCCGCCGCGCACGAGATCTGCGCGCGGGTGCGCCTGAAGGGGCAGCCTCTGGCCCGCGCCGCGCATGACGTCATCAATCGCGACATCCCGGCAGCGGGGGGCGACGGTGGTGCGATTGCCCTGGGCGCCGACGGCAGCGTGGCGTTCCCGTTCAATACCGAAGGCATGTACCGAGGCTGGATCGGTGCCGATGGCGTGCCGCACGTGGCGGTGTTCGCCGGCGAAACCTTGCCGGTGCCGGCGAAGTAAGGCTGCGTCGGCGGAATGCCCGGGCAAGGCAGGGCCCCGTGTTGGGGCATGCCGGTCCGGGTCGTGCGCCGGCCGCGTGCCAACGCTTGATGGTCCGCGGCTCGCACCCCGGGTGTTGAGCCTGCGGGGGAGTGTGCGCCATCCAGTGCTTGGCCGTGCATGCAGGCTATTGCCTGGAGCCCCATACCCTGCGTATGAGGGGCGGCGGAGTGCGGGCAGCGCCTTGCTTCAGCGTTCCGAATGCCCGGTTTCGTCATAGCCGCGACGCACGAACAGGTCCGGCTGGATCAGTTCGATGAAGGCGCGTGCCTGCGGTGACAGGAACTTGCCCTTGCGCACCACCACGCCGTAGCTGCGTGAGGGAAACCATTCGGCCAGCGAGCGCGTTGCCAGCCGCTCGCGGTCGGCATCGGTCACGCAGATCGAGGTCACGATGGAGATGCCCATCCCCATCGCCACGTATTGCTTGATCACCTCCCAGCCGCCCACTTCCAGCGCCACCGTGTAGGGCACGCGGTTCTGCTGGAAGACGAGATCCACCAGCCGGTAGGTGATCTGCCGCTTGGGCGGCAGGATCAGGCCGTACGGCGAGATGTCTTCCAGCGTGAGCCGGGGTTTTCTCGCCAGTGGATGGTCCGGGGGCGTGATCAGCAGGGGTTCGAAGCGATAGACCGGTGCGTAACTGAGGTCGGCCGGCACATCCACCATCGAGCCCACGGCCAGGTCCACCGCATCCGAGCGCAGCAGGTCGGTGCCGTCGGCGGTGATGGCGTTATGCAGGGTCAGGCGGATATCGGGGTGCTGGCTGCGGAAGTGCTCCACGATCCGCGGCAGCAGGTAAAGGATGGTGGAGCTGTTGGCGGCGATGTTGAGTTCGCCGGCATCCAGGCCACCGACCTTTTCACGGAACACGGCTTCCAGTCCGTCCAGGCCTTCCACCAGCGGCTGGGCCAGGTCGAACAGCAACTGGCCTTCGCGGCTGGGCGTGAGCCGGCGGCCGCTGCGCTCGAACAGGGTCACCCCCAGGTCGCGCTCCAGGGCCTGCAATTGCAGGCTGATGGCGGGCTGGCTCACGAAAAGCGCCTCCGCCGCCCGCGAAACAGACCCCAGCCGGACCGTCTGGCAGAACGCCCGCAAGGGTTTGAGGCGGTCGGATTTATAAGGAAATCGGAGGGTTGGCGGGGTCTGGCTGCTCATGCGGGACAAAGTATAAGAAATTCTTATGGATGTCATTGACAAAACTGGTTTGTCAAATAGTTGTCACCGGAGCACGGTAGCGGCCCGCGCTACTTGAGGCCTCCCCCATGTCCGACGCCACTGACTCGACCTCCTCTTCCGCCACTTCCCGGCCCACACCGGGGGTTGCCCTGACGGCCAGTGCGCCCGGCCAGGCCGAGTTGCTGCCGCCTGCGGCGTTGGCGCTGCTGGTATCCCTGCACCAGGCCATCGAGCCGCAGCGCCAGGCACGGCTGGCGGCGCGCCGGGAGCGCCAGGCGTTCTTCGATGCCGGTGGCTTGCCCGATTTCCGCCAGGACACCCGCGCGATCCGCGAAGGGGAGTGGGTCGTGGCCCCGCTGCCGGCCGCCTTGCAGGACCGCCGGGTGGAAATCACCGGGCCGGTCGACCCCAAGATGGTGATCAATGCGCTGAACTCGGGGGCCAAGGTGTTCATGGCCGACTTCGAGGATTCCAGCTCCCCCACCTGGGGCAACATGATTGGCGGGCAGAAGGCCATGATCGGCGCGGCGCGCGGCGATTTGGCATTTACGGCTGACAACGGCAAGCAGTACACGCTGCGCCCGTTCGAGGAGCAGGCGGTGCTGATCGTGCGTCCGCGCGGCTGGCACCTGGATGAAAAACACGTGTTGATCGATGGCGTGCCGATGGCGGGCGGCCTGTTCGACATGGCCGTGTTCGCCTTCCACAACGCCCAGGTGCTGGCGACCAAGGATCGCGGCCCGTACTTCTACCTGCCCAAGCTGCAGAGCATGGAAGAGGCGGCGCTGTGGGAAACCGCGCTGTCGCACGTGGAGGCGGCACTGGGCCTGCCGCGTGGGCAGATGAAGGTCACCGTGTTGATCGAGACCCTGCCGGCCGTGTTCGAGATGCACGAAATCCTGCATGCCCTGCGCGACCGCATCGTGGGACTGAACTGTGGCCGCTGGGATTACATCTTTTCCTACCTGAAGACGTTCCGCCGGCACGCCGACCGGGTGTTGCCGGAGCGTGGCCAGGTCACCATGACCCAGCCGTTCCTGAAGGCGTACTCCGAACTGCTGATCCAGACCTGCCACCGGCGCGGCGCGCATGCGATGGGCGGCATGGCGGCACAGATCCCGATCAGCAACGACGAGGCCGCCAACGAACAGGCGCTGGCCCGCGTGCGTGCCGACAAGTTGCGCGAAGTCACCGCCGGCCACGATGGCACCTGGGTAGCGCATCCGGCGCTGATCCCGGTGGCGCGCGCGATCTTCGACGAATACATGCCCACGCCGAACCAGCACCAGGTATTGCGCGAAGACGTGCAGGTAACGCGCGATGACCTGATCGAACCCTCGAAAGGCACCATCACCCGCGCCGGCTTCGAGGGCAACGTGGAGGTCTGCGTGCGTTACCTGGCCGCTTGGCTGGACGGCAACGGCTGCGTGCCCATCCACTGGCTGATGGAAGACGCGGCCACCGCGGAAATTTCCCGCACCCAGATCTGGCAGTGGCTGCACAACGAAGGCGTGCATCTGGCCGATGGCACGTTGATCGATCTCAAGTTGCTGGACAGCACCCTGCGCGCGCTGCCGGCGAAGCTGGGGGATCGCAGCGTGATTCCCGGCGGTGCCCGCATCGACGAAGCCATCGCGTTGCTGGACGAATTGAGCCGCAGCAACGAGCTGGCCGAATTCCTGACCCTGCCTGCCTACGAACGCATCGACTGACTCCCCCTCCCCCACGTCGCGAAATCAGAGAGAAGACCATGAACAGCAAAGCACAGCAGATCGCCGCCGGCATCCAGAAGGACTGGGACACCAATCCGCGCTGGAAGAACGTGAAGCGTGACTACACCGCCGCCGATGTCGTGCGTCTGCGCGGCAGCGTGCAGCCCGAGTACACGCTGGCCCGGCGCGGCGCCGAAAGGCTGTGGAAGGCCGTGAATGGTGATTCGAAGAAGGGCTACGTCAATGCCTTCGGTGCCATCACCGCGGGCCAGGCCATGCAGCAGGCCAAGGCCGGGCTGGAAGCGGTGTATCTGTCGGGCTGGCAGGTGGCGGCCGACGGCAACACTTCCGAAACCATGTATCCGGACCAGTCGCTGTATGCCTACAACTCCGTGCCCACCATGGTGCGCCGGATCAACAACACCTTCCAGCGCGCCGACGAAATCCAGTGGAAGAACATCCTGGACGGCAAGGTGAAGGAAGAAGACGCGATCGATTTCTTCCTGCCCGTCGTGGCCGATGCCGAGGCCGGTTTCGGTGGCGTATTGAATGCTTACGAGCTGACCAAGAACCTGATCATCTCCGGTGCCGCTGCCGCGCACTTCGAAGACCAGTTGGCGGCCGTGAAGAAGTGCGGCCACATGGGCGGCAAGGTACTGGTGCCGACCCGCGAGGCCATCGAGAAGCTGCTGGCCGCGCGCCTGGCCTCGGACGTGCTGGGTGTGCCGACGATTGTCCTCGCCCGCACCGATGCCGAAGCGGCCAACCTGATCACGTCCGATCACGATGCCAACGACAAGCCGTTCCTGACCGGCGAGCGCACTTCGGAAGGCTTCTACCGGGTGAAGAATGGCCTGGAACAGTCGATCAGCCGCGGCGTGGCCTATGCCCCGTATGCCGACCTGGTGTGGTGCGAAACCGGTACCCCGGACCTGGGCTTCGCACGTGAATTCGCACAGGCAGTGCTGAAGGAAAACCCGGGCAAGCTGCTGTCGTACAACTCCTCGCCGTCGTACAAATGGAAAAAGAACCTCGATGACAAGACCATCGCCCGCTTCCAGGACGAACTGTCCGCGCTCGGCTACAAGTTCCAGTTCATCACCCTGGCCGGCATCCACATCAACTGGTTCAACACCTTCAAGTTCGCCCACGACTATGCGCGCGGTGAAGGCATGCGCCATTACGTGGAACAGGTGCAGGAACCGGAATTCGCCGCGCGCGAGCAGGGCTACACCTTCGTCTCGCACCAGCAGGAAGTCGGCGCCGGTTACTTCGACGATGTCACCACCGTGATCCAGGGTGGCGCTTCCAGCGTGACTGCACTGACCGGTTCCACCGAAGAAGAACAGTTCCACTGATGACGTGATGCAGGGCGCCGGCACTTGCGCGGCGTGGGAAATCGGGGGAGAGGGGCAGGATCCTGCACATGCAGTGCGGGATCCTTGGAAAAGGAAAGGCCCGGGATGCTATCCCGGGCCTTTCTTCATTCACGCCATCAGGATTCGATGACTCAGTGCTTCACTTCCTGCGTATGCGACTGCAGGGCTTCGGCCAGCCCGGATACGCCATCGGCGCCAGCAGGAACGGTAATGCTGGAGCCAGCGAAATCACCGCCAATGGCTTCGGCACGGCCGCCCAGGCATTCGCTCAGGAAGCCCTCGGCCACCGCGTTGAACGCCTTGCTGTTTTCCGGCCGTGCGAAGCCATGGCCTTCATCGGGGAACAGCACGTAGGTGACCGGAATGTTCTTGGCCTTCATGGCTTCCACGATCTGGTCGCTCTCGGCCTGCACCACGCGGGGATCGTTGGCGCCCTGGCCAATCAGCAATGGCTTGCTGATCTTGTCCACATGGGTGATCGGCGAGCGGTCCAGCAGCAGTTGCTTGCCTTCCTCGGTGCGCGGATCGCCCACGCGCCGGTACCACTGTTCCATGAAGCTGGCCCAGTAGGCGGGGAAGGTTTCGAACAGGGTGATGAGGTTGGACGGGCCCACGATGTCCACGCCGCACTTGAACGTTTCCGGGGTGAAGGTCATGCCCACCAGCGTGGCATAGCCGCCGTAGCTGCCGCCTGCGATGGCGACCTGGTCCTGGGTGGTGATGCCCTGGTCAATGGCCCATTGCACGGCATCGGAAAGATCGTCATGCATCTTGCCGGCCCACTCATGGTTGGACTTGTTGACGAAGTCCTTGCCGAAGCCGGTGGAGCCGCGATAGTTGACCTGCAATACCGCGTAGCCACGATTGGCCAGCCATTGCGCCCAGCTGTGGTAGCCGTAGCTGTCACGCGCCCACGGGCCGCCATGCACGAACAGCACCATGGGAACCGGCTTGTCGGCCTTGCCGTCGCCATCCGCGTCGGCGTGTGCGGGCAGGGTCAGGTAGCTGACCAGGGGCAGGCCGTCGCGCGCGGGGATTTCCACCGGCCACATCGGCACCAGCGGCTTGCCATCCAGTGCGGGGCGTGCGGAGAACAGGCGGGTCAATTCACCGGAGCCACTGCCATCGCGATCGTAGCGGTAATACACCGAAGGGGCTTCGGCGGCGGAGTAGGTGACGATCCAGGTCTTGTCGTCCAGCGTGCGTGCGCTGACCGAGGCCGTCCCCGGGCCGATGCCATCCAGTGTCTTGAGGTCGCCGGCGATGCTGTCGTCCAGCACGCTCCACTCTTCACGCAGATAGTCGGATGCAGCCGCCTGCACCACGCCGGTTTGCGGATTGGTCAGCACGTTGTTGACGTCGGCGCGCGGATTTTCGAACAACAGTGTCTTGGCACCTGTTGCCATGTCCACGCCGTACAGTGCGGCGGTATTCCTGCCGCGCGATTCCACCAGGTAGGCGGTGGCGCCGTCGGCGGTGATGCCGGCGTACTGGGTGGTAAGGAAGTCGTCGAACGGGATCTCCTCGCTGACTTCCCAGTTGCCGCGGCCGTCGGATTTCAGCACGTCCTGTCCGCCATCCGCACGCGAGCGCAGGGCCAGGCGTGCGGCGTAGTCGTCATCGGTCACGTAGCCTGCAAAACCTTGCGTGTTCTTTTCCACCAGCGTGCGTTCGCCGCTGGCCAGGTCCACGCGATACAGGTCGTGCCATTGCGCATCACGGTCGTTCATGCCCACCAGGATGGTATCCGGGTGCTTGTGGCTGACTCCCTGGACCACCGCGCGGGTTGTATCGAAGGGTGTCAGGTCGCGACTTTCACCGCTGGTCAGGTTGACCGAATAGAGATGGAAGTGTTCGTCACCGCCGCTGTCACGCAGGTCCAGGAGCGTGTCTGGCTGATAGGACCAGAAGTACTGGCGGATGCCGCGCGCGGTGTCCTGGGTGATGGCACGTGCATCGGCGAGGTTGTCGGCGGGTGCCACCCACACATTGAGCACGCCGTCGACCGGGGCGATCCAGCTCAGGTACTTGCCGTCGGGGCTGATCTGCACGCCGGCGCGTTCCGGATTGCCGAACAGCGCGTCGCGTGGAATCAGTTCGATGTCTTCGATGGAAGCAGGTGCAGTGGTCGTGGCAACCGGCGTGTCTTCACCGCTGTTGCGACAGGCGACCAGCGCCAGCGCCAGCAAGGGCGCAAGCAGAACGGTTCTCATGGCATTCCCCGGGGTTGATCTGGAATGGCAA
>JBQGFJ010000039.1:0-12572 GCA_052040085.1 Pseudoxanthomonas sp. | reverse complement strand
GGCAATGCCCACCAGCAGCAATTGCGCATAGGCGGCCGGACGCGCCACTTCCATCCATGCAGCGTTGCCGCGATGTGCGCCGGCCAGCGGCAGGATCGATTGCAGCAGGGCTGCCAGCAACGCCAGGATCAGCGCGATTTGTCCGAGTTCAGGCAGCATGCGTGTCTCCGCATTCGTTGGTGCAAAGCGAAGGCAACAGCTTTCGCGCTTGCGCGCGAGTCACTTTTCTTTGTGTGGCCAAAGAAAAGTAACCCAAAGAAAGGCCACCCCGGCGGCACGCCCGCGCTGTGCGCGGGTCCGCAAGCAACGCGGGAATTTCCGGGCGGGACATCCTGTCCCTTCCGGAAACGACGCACATCCATGTGCGTCGCCCTTCGGGTTTTACCCGTGTTGCTTGCCGTGCCTCAGGGGCCCCGGAAAGGCGAAGTGCAAAAGCACTGCATTCCGGGTGATGGATGATCGCTGCGATCAATTGGCCTGCTCCGCCGGTACGGCGACATCGTGTTTCTGGTGCGCGACGCCCATCTTGTCGGCCACTTCCTTGGGCATGTAGTTCTCGTCATGCCGCGCCAGGATTTCGGTGGCGACGAAGCGCCCATCCTGCATGGTGCCGGTGGCGATCACCGCCTGGTTCTCGCGGAACAGGTCCGGCAGGATGCCGCTGTAAACCACCGGTAACTGGGCGTCGCCGTCGGTGACCCGGAAATACACTTCCATGGACCCGCTTTCGCGCTTGAACGAGCCTTTTTCCACCATGCCGCCCAGGCGGAAGCGGGCACGTTCGCCGGCTTCGCCACGCAGGACTTCGGCAGGCGTGTACAGGTAGGCCACGTTGCGTTGCAGGGCCAGTGCGATCAGCGTGGTCGCCACGCCGGCGGCAAACACCAGCAGCAGGACCAGCAACAGGCGACGGCGGCGTACGGGGTTCATGGGAGTTCCTCGGGGACAGCCGTGCGTGCGGCGGCTTCGCGCCGCGCGCGCAGGCGGACGGCGCGCAGCTGGTTGCGGATCTGCACGCGCGGGACGATGAAGTCCCACAGCAGTACGACGGCGAACACCGCGTAGGCCGCGATGACGTAGGGCAGGTAGCTCATGACGGGGCTCCGTCGCGTCCGGAGGCGGCAAGGCGGGCCACCCAGTCCTTGCCGGCTTCACGGCGCAGGTTGTCGGCGCGCGCGCGCATCAGCAGCGAACCGGCGAACCAGAACTTGGTGGCCAGCACCAGCAGCCACAGGGGCAGGGTCATGCTGGAATCCATGCTGGACTCACCGAAGATGCGGATGGTCTGGCCCTGGTGCAGCGAGTTCCACCACACCACCGAATAGCGGATCACCGGCAGCAGCGCCACGCCCACGATGGCCAGCAGGCCGGCGGCACGCGCGGCGGCACGGCGGTCGTCGATGGCGCCGTACAGGCCCATCACGCCCAGGTACAGGAACAGCAGGATCAGTTCCGTGGTCAGGCGCGGGTCCCAGTCCCACCAGGTGCCCCACATGGGCTTGCCCCAGATGGCGCCGGTGGCCAGGGTGATGAGGGTGAAGCCCGCGCCGATGGGGGCGCAGGCCATGGCCAGGATTTCACACAACTTGATCCGCCAGACCAGTGCGATGGCGGCGTAGACCGCCATCAAGCCGAAGATCGCCATGCTCATCCACGCGCTGGGCACATGGATGTAGAGAATGCGGAAGCTGTCGCCCTGCTGGTAGTCGGCCGGCACCACGAACAGCGCCTGCCACAGGCCCCATGCGAACAGCGGCAGCGAGGCCAGATAGCACCACGGCGCCCAACGCGCCGCGAAGCGATCGAAGTAGGGGGGCGAACCAAGTTGGTGGAACCAGCGGACGAGGGGGTTCATGCGGACCGTGCAGGGCTTCAATTCATGGCTATGCGGATGGCCGCCGCGGCGGTCAGAGGGGCCAGCACCGCTGCCAGCACCAGGCCGGCACCGAGCAGAAGCAGTGCGCCCACCGCGTCCAGCCCTTGTGCGCTGGCGGCGACGCTTCCTGCGCCGAACACCAGCACCGGCACGTACAGCGGCAATGCCAGCAGCGCGACTAGGATACCAGAGCGCCTCATGCCGACCGTCAGGGCGGCCACCACGGCGCCCAGCAGGCTGAGCAGCGGGGTGCCCAGCACCAGCGAGGCCATCAGTACGGGGAGTTGTTCGCGCGGCAGGTGCAGCAGTTCGCCCAGGAAGGGGGCGGCCACGATCAGGGGCAATGCAGTGGTGGCCCAGTGGGTGAACACGCGGACGGCCACCAGCCAGGCCAGCGGCACCGGGGCCAGGATCCATTGTTCCAGCGAACCGTCCTCGGCATCGCCGCGGAACAGGGTATCCAGCGACAGCAGGCCGGCCAGCAGCACCGCGACCCACAGCACCGCCGCAGCGACCCGGGACAACGCCTGGGCTTCGCCGCCCAGGCCCAGTGCAAACAGCACCACCACCAGCAAGGCGAACAGGGCCGGTTGCAGTGAATCCCCGCGCCGGCGCCACAACAGGCGCAGATCGCGCGTCACCAGTGCGATGGCGGCTCCGGTTAGGCTGGGCGCGGTCATGCCTTGCCTCCCAGCATCAGCATGCGGGTCTGCACCGGGGGTGCGGCGTAGGCGCCATGCGTGGTGACCAGTGCGGCACCGCCGCCGCGCAGGTGCGCCACGATCATGCGATTGACCAGGTTGATGCCTTCCAGGTCCAGGTTGGCGTAGGGTTCGTCCAGCAGCCACAGGGGCGCTGGTGACAACCACATGCGGGCCAACGACAGGCGCTTCTTCTGCCCGGCGGACAACTGGCGTGCCTGGGTATCCTCGTAGCCGCCGAGTCCAACCATGGCCAAGGCGTTTTCCGGCATCTGGCGGGCGCGGCGGCCCTGCAGGCCGCACAGGAAATGCAGGTTTTCCAGTGCGCCGAGATCGGCCTTGAAGGCGGGCAGGTGTCCCAGGTAGGACATGGAGCGCGCGCGCTGGGCGGCATTGGCCTTGCGTCCATCGATTTCGATCTCGCCGCTGTCGGCGCGCAGCAGGCCGGCCAGTACGCGCAGCAGGGTGGTCTTGCCAGCCCCGTTGCCGCCTTGCACCAGCAGGGCCTCGCCGGCATCCACCGCAAACTCCAGCGGGCCGAATACCGCTTCGTCATTGCGCGAGAAGGAGAGTCCCCGTGCGTTCAACAAAGGTGACGAAGAGTGGGACGGATCGGTCATCGAAGCGGGTGCGGGGCCGGGATTTGCCGGGGACGGAATCGTCCATTGTATTCGTTGTGGGGGCTGGCCCCGGAATTCATCCGACCCAGTCGATGGATTCGTCGTCGCCGGGTTCGCTGGGAGGCGCCCACAGCATGCGCAGGCGGACCGGTTCCCCAGCTTCCCAGTACAGGGTTCCGCCCTGGCCGAATTCCCGTGCCAGCGCATCGGCGATGTGCAGGGGCACGTCCAGTGCCAGCCAGCCGCGCTCCACATTGCTGCCATGGGCATCGCAACCGAGGGCAGCGTGGTGGACCACGCCGAGTTCGGCCAAACGGGCTTGCAGGCGCTCGTCGGCGCGCAGATTGCTTTCGCGGGTGCTTTCGCCCGGAGGCGGATTCCATGCGGTTATGAATAGATAACCTTGCGCAGGCAGTTGGCGTTCAACCTCCGCTGCGGTCTGTCCAACGATGAACAGCCATTCGCGCCAACCAGCGCTGACAAAATAATGGGCGGCCTTCCAAGCCTTGGAGAGCCTGCGTTTCTCCGGGCCGGGGACCCTGTATCCGTATCCGTCCATCCCGCCATCATCGCCGGAAACCGTCTTTGCGTACACTCCGCACTCCCCCTCGATTGACGGAATGTGATGTCCATTCAGACCAAGCTGCCCAAGGTGGGCACCACCATCTTCACTGTCATGTCGCAACTGGCCGCCGAGCATGGCGCGGTCAACCTGGGGCAGGGGTTCCCTGACTTCGCCGTGCCGCAGCGGCTAGTGGACGAACTGGCCAAGGCCATGCGCGACGGGCACAACCAGTACGCACCGATGACCGGCGTGGCGCCATTGCGGCAGGCGATCGCGGAGAAAGTGCTGCGTTGCTACGGCCGCGAGGTGAATGCCGATACCGAAATCACCGTGACCAGTGGCGCCACCGAAGCCTTGTTCAACGCCATCCATGCGGTGGTGCGTCCCGGTGAGGAAGTGATCGTGCTGGACCCGGCCTACGACAGCTATGAACCCGCCATCGAACTGGCCGGCGCGCGTGCCGTGCACGTGCCGCTGGACCTGCAGACCTTCTCGGTGGACTGGGATCGCGTGCGCGCGGCCATCACGCCACGCACGCGTTTGCTGATGATCAACAGCCCGCACAATCCTTCCGGCGCGATGCTGGACGAAGGCGATCTGCGCACGCTGGCCAGGTTGCTGGAAGGCACGGACATTTTCCTGGTCTCCGACGAGGTCTACGAACACATCGTGTTCGATGGCCGCCGCCATGAGTCCGTACTGCGCTATCCGGAATTGGCCGCGCGTGCCTTCGTGGTTTCCAGCTTCGGCAAGACCTACCACTGCACCGGCTGGAAGATCGGCTATGCCATCGCGCCGCCTGCATTGAGTGCGGAATTCCGCAAGGTGCATCAGTACAACACCTTCACCACCTTCAGTCCGGCGCAATTCGCCTTTGCCGCGATGATCCGCGAGGAACCGGAGCACTACGAAGAGCTGGGTGCGTTTTACCAGGAGAAGCGCGACCGTTTCCGCGAACAACTCCTGGCGACCAAACTGAAGCCGTTGCCGGTGCCGGGTGGCTATTTCCAGTTGGTGGATTATTCGGCGGTGAGTGATCTGCCGGATACCGAGTTCGTGAAGTGGCTGACCATCGAGCATGGCGTAACCGCCATCCCGCTGTCGCCGTTCTATGAAACGCCACCTGCCGGACAGCGTCTGGCCCGGTTGTGCTTCGCCAAGAATGAAACCACGCTGGATGCCGCCATCGAACGGCTGAAAAAACTGTAGGGGCGCTCTGAACAAATCAGTCTTTGTTGGTCATCTCCGCGAAGGCGGAGATCGCTCTTCGATAACCGGACATGCGTCCATTGAGAAGCGACTCCCGCCTTCGCGGGAGTGACGAACAAAAACGTAGCATTCGACATTCCATGAGGTAGTGCATGCAGGACCTGAGAATCTCGTTGGTGCAAGGTGCCACCCGCTGGCATGACCCGGCAGCGAACCGCGATTACTACGCTGGCCTGATTGCGCCGTTGGCTGGAGAGACCGATCTGGTGATCCTGCCGGAAACCTTCACCAGTGGTTTCAGCAACGATGCCATCGATCGTGCCGAGGGCATGGACGGTTCCACCGTGGCGTGGATACGCGAACAGGCGGCGACATTGAATGCCGCAGTGACCGGAAGCGTGCAATTGCGCACGGACACGGGCGTGTTCAACCGCTTGTTGTGGGCCACGCCCGACGGCGAACTGCAGTACTACGACAAACGGCATCTTTTCCGCTATGCAGGCGAACACAAGCGTTACGCCGCCGGACGTGATCGCCTGACCGTGGAGTGGAAAGGTTGGCGAATCAATCCGCAGGTTTGCTACGACCTGCGCTTCCCGGTGTTTTGCCGCAACCGGCATGACGTGGAACGGTCGGGGCAACTGGATTTCGATCTGCAAATCTTCGTGGCCAACTGGCCTTCCGCACGTGCGTACCCGTGGAAGACATTGCTGCGTGCCCGCGCCATCGAAAACCTCTGCTACGTCGCAGCTGTCAACCGCGTCGGCACTGATGGCAACCAGCTCGATTATTCCGGCGACAGCGCCGTGATTGATTTCCTCGGTCAGCCCTTGGTCGAAATGGGGCCGGAGGAAGGCATTGCCTCCAGCGTGATCTCTGCCGAAGCCCTGGCAGCGCATCGCGAGCGATTCCCGGCGATGCTGGATGCGGACAAGTTTGAATTGCTGGATTGATCCAGCATCACGCACCTACAGGGATGGAGCGGGCAATATCTGGCAAGTCGCCTGACACATCACCAACACGCGACCTTTGTCATCGCGGGCTTCGCCGGCGAGGAACAACTGGTTGCGGGTGCGTTCCACCAGGCGTGCGTGGCAGGTGATGTGTGGCATGTCCGGGGTGACCGGGCGCAGGTACTGGGTGTTGAGTGACGTGGTTACGCTGGGCGTTGCGATCAGGTAGGCGAATGGTCCCAACGTGTTGTCCAGCGCGGCGACGATGAAGCCGCCCTGCATGTGGCCGATGGGATTGCGGTAGCGCGCTAGCACCGGGAAGCGCACCGCCAACGATTGGTCTTCCACGTAATCAAGGAATTCACCCTGCATGTCCAGCAGGCAGGGCGGCGGGATTTCCAGTGGCGTGCCCGCGGGAAGGCGGGCACGCAGGATTTCGTTGACGTCGGGGTTGCTCATGGTGCCTTCGGGGGTTCGATTCGCAGCAGCTTGCCGTTGTCTTCGTCGGTGACCACGTAGACGTTGCCATCCGCACCCACACGCACGTCGCGGATGCGTTCGCCCACGCTGCCCAGCAAACGTTCTTCGGACACGATGGTGTCGCCGTCCAGGGTCAGGCGGATCAGGTTGCGTTCGGCAAGCGAGCCCAGGAACAGGCTGTCGTTCCAGGTGGCACCGGGACGCCCGGTGTAGAAGGCCAAGCCGGACAGGCCGGGGGATTTTTCCCAGACGTGGTAAGGGGGCTCCAGTCCTTCCTTTTCGCGTCCCACGGCTTCCGGAATGGGTTGTCCGGAGTAGTTGATGCCATGGGTGATGAGCGGCCAGCCGTAGTTCTTGCCGGGCTGCGGCAGGTTGATTTCATCGCCGCCGCGTGGACCGTGTTCGCTTTCCCACAGTTTGCCGGTGCGCGGGTCGATGGCCAGGCCCTGCGAATTGCGGTGGCCGTAGCTCCAGATCTCGGGGCGTGCATCGGCCTGGCCCACGAAGGGATTGTCGGCGGGGATGCTGCCATCCAGGTTCAGGCGCACCACCTTGCCCTGCAGCTTGTCCAGGTGCTGGGCGAAGATGCGTTCGGTGCGGTCGCCCTGGCTGATGAACAGGTGGCCCTGGCTATCGAAGGCCAACCGTGAACCGAAGTGGTTGTCGTGCCGGAGCTTGGGTTCCTGGCGATAGATGACGGTGACCTGATCGAGTCCGCTGTCGCCGAGTACCGCATGCGCCACCGTGGTGCCGGCCAATCCGTTGCCGTCGGGTTCGGAATAGCTGAAGTAGATGCGCTTGTCGTTGATGAAGTCCGGTGATGGCACCAGGTCCAGCAGACCGCCTTGGCCACGCGCGTGCACGGCGGGAACGCCCGTCAGCGGTTCGGACACCCCGCCATTGGCGCCGACCCGGCGGATGCTGCCGGAGCGCTCGGTGACCAGGAAGGAGTCATCCGGCAGGATGGCCACCGCCCAGGGATGGTCCAGTCCGGTGGCTACTTCGGTGACGCGGATATCGCCCAGCAGGCTGGGCAGGGCACTGCCGGTGGACGCTTCCGGCGTGGCGGTGGCAGCGGGCGCGCCATTGGCGGCGGGCTGGCAGGCCGAGACGGTGAGGACAAGGGCCACGCCGAAGGCAAGGCGGTGCAGTGCATGGGACATGGGTGTTACTCCGTATTGGCGTGATGGCGTGATGGCGTGATGTTAGCGGTATCCGGCGGCCTGCAATTCGAACAGTTCGGCATAACGGCCACCCTGCGCCAGCAGTTCGTCGTGGGTGCCGCTGGCTTCCAGGCGTCCTTCGTTCAGCACCAGGATGCGATCGGCCATGCGCACGCTGGAGAAACGGTGCGAGATGAGCACGGCGCTGCGGTCGTCCGAGAGCTCCTTGAAGCGCTGGAAGACTTCGAATTCCGAACGTGCATCCAGCGCGGCGGTGGGTTCGTCCAGGATCATCACCTGTGCATCGCGCATGTAGGCGCGGGCAATGGCGATCTTCTGCCACTGGCCCCCGGACAGGTCCACGCCGGTCTTGAAGCGGCGGCCGATCAACTGGTCGTAGCCGTTCGGCAGGGAATCGATCACTTCGTCGGCCATCGCCCGCCGTGCGGCTTCGCGAATGCGGTCCTGGTCATCCATGGTGTCGATCTGGCCCACGCCGATGTTCTCGCCGGCGGTCAGGTGGTAGCGCACGAAGTCCTGGAAGATCACGCCGATGTTGGCGCGCAGTTCGTCGATGTCGTAATCGCGCAGGTCGCGCCCGTCCAGCAGGATGCGGCCTTCGTCCGGGTCGTACAGGCGTGCGATCAGCTTGACCAAAGTGGTCTTGCCCGCGCCGTTTTCGCCGACCAGTGCGAGAACTTCACCGGCGTGCAGATCGAAATCGAGATGGCGAAGCGCCCATTTCTCCGCGCCCGGATAACGGAAGCCCACGTTCTCGAACCTGAAGCCGCGGGTGATGGGCTTGGGGAAGGCGACCGGATCGGCCGGGGAGGCGATTTCCGGTTCGATCTCGAAGAACGAAAACAGATCGTCCAGGTACAGGGCATGGCTGGCCACCTGCGAGAACCCGACCAGCAGGCCTTCCAGCAATTGCCGCAGGCGGCGGAAGCTGCCGGCCAGGAAGGTCAGGTCGCCGATGCTGAAATCACCGTGCACGGTTCGCCAGATGATGTAGGCATAGGCCACGTAGTAGCCCAGCGTGCCGAGTGCCGAGAGCAGGGTGCCCCACAGGGCGCGGCGTCCGGCCAGCGCACGGTTGGCTTTGTAGAAACGTTCGGCCAGCGTGCGGTAACGCGCAATCAGGAAGTGGTGGAGATTGAGGATCTTCACTTCCTTGGCGGTTTCCACGCTGGCGCCGGTCTGGCGCACGTATTCCAGTTGCCGGCGCTCCGGGGTCCACTGGAAGTTGAGCGAGTAGCCCAGCGCATTGAAGTGCGCTTCGCCGACGAAGGCCGGGATCAGCGCCACCGCCAGCAGCACGATCAGCCACGGCGCGTAGACCAGCAGGCCAATGGCGAAGGTGACCACGGTGATGGCGTCCTGCACCTGGCCGAACAGCATCCCCATCAGGTTCATCCGCCCCATGGTCTGGCGGCGGGCGCGGTCCAGCTTGTCCTGCAGGTCGGGATCTTCGAAATCCTCCAGGTCCAGCTTGGCCGCATGTTCCATCAGACGGATGCTGCTGGCGTTGGTGAACAGCTCCGACAGCAGCGAATCGGCATAGCTCACCAACCGCCCCAGCAGGTCGGAGAAGATCGCCAGCGCGAATTCCAGTCCCACCAGCCACAGCAGATGGTGGAGCTCGCCGCTGGCCCACGCCTGCGCCAGCGTCCCGTTGTCCAGGCCCACGCCGACCACGCGGATCACTTCGTCGATGATCAGCTTGCCGATGTAGAGCATCACTACCGGCAGCAGGGCGCGGATCAGGCGCAGGCCCAGGCTGGTGAGGGTCAGCCATGGACTGGTGGCCCAGATCAGGCGAAGGAACGGCGGCAGGTTGCGCATGGCGTCGAAACGCTCGCGCAGGCTGGGTCCGGATTTCGCGCTGCGGGGCGGCTTGACGCCGGTGGGCGCGGGGGTGGTTTCGGCCATGCGGCATTGTGCCGTGTCATGCGCCATTAGGCGAAGCCGCCGGGTTGGCGTGGCTTCCTGCGCTAAAATCCGCCTGTTATCCCCCCGCCAGCCAAGAGCCAGCCGTGACTTCGATCAAGCAGGAAGACCTCGTCCAGTCCGTTGCGGACGCATTGCAGTACATCAGCTACTACCACCCGGTCGATTACATCAAGAGCCTTGCCGCCGCCTATGAGCGCGAGGAGTCACCGGCGGCCAAGGACGCCATGGCGCAGATCCTGATCAATTCGCGCATGTGTGCCGAAGGCCATCGTCCCATCTGCCAGGACACCGGCATCGTCACCGTGTTCCTGGACGTGGGCATGGACGTGCGCTGGGAAGGTTTCACCGGTTCGCTGGAAGATGCGGTGAACGAAGGCGTGCGACGCGCCTACAACCATCCGGACAACAAATTGCGTGCCAGCGTGCTGGCCGATCCCGCCGGCAAGCGCCAGAACACCCAGGACAACACGCCGGCGGTGATCAACGTGAAGATCGTGCCGGGCGACAAGCTCGACGTGATCGTGGCGGCCAAGGGCGGCGGTTCGGAGGCGAAGTCCAAGTTCGCCATGCTCAATCCGTCCGATTCCATCGTGGACTGGGTGCTGAAGACCGTGCCGACGATGGGCGCTGGCTGGTGCCCGCCCGGCATGCTCGGCATCGGCATCGGCGGCACTGCGGAAAAGGCGATGCTGCTGGCCAAGGAATCGTTGATGGAGCACATCGACATCCAGGAGCTGATCGAACGCGGCCCGTCGAACAAAGTCGAGGAACTGCGCCTGGAGTTGTACGAAAAGGTCAACGCGCTCGGCATCGGCGCACAGGGCCTGGGTGGCCTGACCACCGTGCTCGACATCAAGATCAAGGATTACCCCACGCACGCGGCCAACCTGCCGGTGGCGATGATCCCCAATTGCGCCGCCACCCGGCACGCGCACTTCACCCTGGATGGCAGTGGTCCGGTCGCGCTGGAGCCGCCGTCGCTGGAAGACTGGCCCAAGCTGACCTACAACCCGCAGAACGCGCGCCGCGTCGATCTGGACACCATTACCCCGGAAGAGGTGCTGACTTTCCAGCCGGGCGAGGTGCTGCTGCTCAACGGGAAAATGCTCACCGGCCGCGATGCCGCACACAAGCGCATGGTCGACATGCTCAACAAGGGCGAGGCGCTTCCGGTCGACCTGAAGGGACGTTTCATCTACTACGTCGGTCCGGTGGATCCGGTCCGCGACGAAGTCGTGGGCCCGGCAGGCCCGACCACCGCCACGCGCATGGACAAGTTCACCGAGCAGGTGCTGGCACAGACCGGCCTGCTGGGCATGATCGGCAAGGCCGAGCGTGGCCCGGTGGCACTGGAAGCCATCCGCAAGCACCGGTCGGTGTACCTGATGGCGGTGGGTGGCTCGGCCTACCTCGTTTCCAAGGCGATCAAGGCAGCGAAGGTCGTCGGCTTCGCAGACCTGGGCATGGAGGCGATCTACGAATTCGAGGTCAAGGACATGCCGGTCACCGTGGCAGTCGATTCCACCGGTGAATCCGTGCACCAGACCGGGCCGAAGCAGTGGCAGGCCCGCATCGGCAAGATCCCCGTGGTCGTCGAACCCGCATGAGCGTCGTCCTTTACGGTTCCCGGAGCACGGCGTCACTCGTCGTGCACTGGTTGTTGATCGAACTGGGCATCGAGCATGAGGTGCAACAGCTCGATTTCGAGGCGCGCGAGCAGAAGTCGCCGCAATATCTGGCGATCAATCCACAAGGCCGCGTCCCCACGCTGGTGATCGACGGACAGGTGCTGACCGAAGCCGCGGCCATCCTCATGCACTTGGCCGATCTGCATCCCGAAGCCGGGCTGGCCCCGGCCATCGGAACGCCGGAACGGGCGCAGTACTACCGCTGGATGCTGTTCTGCGCCAATACCCTGCAGCCTGCCTATCGGGACTGGTTCTATCCCGCGGAACCGGCGGGCGAGGCCAACATCGAAGCCGCGAAGGCGCAGGCGCGGGCAGACATCGAGGCAGCGTGGCAACAGGTGGCCGGCCATCTGCAAGCCAACGGCCCGTACCTGCTCGGCCAACAGCGCACGGCAGCCGATTTCATGCTGACCATGCTGATGCGCTGGTCGCGCAACATGCCGCGTCCCAGTGACGATTGGCCCGCGTTGCGTGACCATGCCCAGCGCATGAAGGTGCTGCCCAGCTTCAGGGATGTGTATGCCCGTGAAGGATTGACGGACTGGACCTGAGCCGCGTGCCGGTCAGGCGATGCGTTTGCCGTTGGCGTCCACTACCGGCTCACCGTCTTCCTTGTTGAAGGCGCCCTGCTGGGGAGCGGGCAGCAAGTCGAGCACCACTTCCGAGGGGCGGCACAGTTTCACGCCGATGGGCGTGACCACGATGGGGCGATTGATCAGCACCGGATGGGCCAGCATGGCGTCCACCAGGGCATCATCGCTGGCATTCTGCAGGCCCAGTTCTGTATGCAGGGATTCCTTGCTGCGCACCACGTCGCGTACCGGGACCTGCATCTGCCGGATCAGCTCCAGCAGCGTGGCACGGTCCGGTGGCGTCTTCAGGTATTCGATCACTGTCGGCTCGATGCCGGCGTTGCGGATCAGTCCCAGCACATTGCGTGAAGTGCCGCAGGCGGGATTGTGGTAGATCGTCACGTTCATGTCAGAACCAGTCCAGTAGCGAGATGCCAAGGCCGAAGTAGGTCGCCTTGTGGTTGTAGTCGATCATGCTTTCGCCATAGCCATGGAACGCTTGCACGTGGCCACGGAAGCTGCGGTGGATGGGGAAACCCCAATCCAGTTGCAGTGCGCCCCGCGAAGCATCGCCGCCACGCAGCGTGTGCCGTCCCAGCACGGTGAAGACATGGCCGTTGCGGGTATGCACCAGCATGGCGTCGCCGCGGCCGATGTAATCCTCGATGTCGGGATTGTCATCGTCATTGCCATCGGAGATCCGCCACCAGGGCCGCAGCACCAGCGCCCAGTTTTCGCGGTCCAGTCCCACCGTCAGCATTACCCGGTTCCAACTGCGCGAAAGCGGGTCGC
>JBQGFJ010000038.1:0-8499 GCA_052040085.1 Pseudoxanthomonas sp. | reverse complement strand
CCTGCTGGCCACCGCCACCATCGCCGCCGGCTTCTCGCCACTGGCCGCACATGCCGCCACTGCCGACAAGGAGGGCGATGCCAATAAGCCGCAGTCTTCAGCCACTGACTTGGACGCAGTGCACGTACGTGGCAGCTGGTTCAACCCGGCCTCGCCCAAGTTCACTGCCGATCTGCTGGACACACCGAAGACGGTGTCGATCGTTACCGAACGACTGCTGCAGGAAACCGGCGCCACCAGCCTGCAGGATGCGCTGCGCATGGTCCCCGGCATCACCTTCGGTGCCGGCGAAGGTGGCAACCCGACCGGTGACCGCCCATTCATCCGCGGCTTTGACGGCCAGAGCAACACGTTCGTGGACGGTATGCGCGACACCGGCATGCAGACTCGTGAAGTGTTCAACCTGGAGCAGGTTGAAGTGGTCAAGGGACCGAGTTCTGCCTATGGCGGCCGCGATTCCGGTGGCGGCAGCATCAACCTGGTCAGCAAGACTCCCAAGCTGCGCAACGAAACCACCGTCGGCGTGGGCATTGGCACCGACAGTTACCTGCGCGGCACGGTAGACGCCAACTATGTGTTGGGCGAAGGCATCGCCGCACGCCTGAACCTCATGACACACGAATCGGACCTCGCCGGCCGTGATGTGGCCAACGTCAGCCGCTGGGGTTTCGCCCCATCGATCGCCGTCGGCTTGAACAGCGACGTGCAGGCCGTCTTCAGCCATTACCACATGCAAACCGACGACATGCCTGATGCCGGCGGCTTTCCGTACAACAATCCCTTTGCCGCCACTTCGCCGTACTACCATCTCAATGGTGATGGCAGCCCGATGGTGCCGGACGGCAATCGCGAGGCCTACTACGGCCTGAAGGACCGCGATTTCCAGAGGACCAAGGCCGACATCAGCACCGTGGATGTCAGCTTCGCCTTCGGTGCGCACAAGTTGCGCAACCTGATGCGCTACGCCAACACCGGCAACGATTACTTCTGGACCCAGCCAGACGACAGCAAGGGCAACCCGCTGGCACACGGCACGCTATGGCGGCGCGTCAACAACCGCGATGCCGAAACCAGGACCTTGGCCAATCAGTTGAGCCTGACCGGTGCGTTTGAAACTGGCTCAGTGCGGCACAGCTACAGCACTGGCTTCGAGTACAGCAACGAGAGAATGCACCGCGGCAGCTATGTGGTTTCTCCCGCCGTTGGCAACAGCGGCTCGGCCGCTTGCTTGCCCACGCTGGTCGGAACAGCGTCGAAGTACGACTGCACGTCATTCACCAATCCGAACCCGAACGATCCGTGGATGTCGCTGCACACGGTCACCCGCAGCAACCCGGCCATGGATATCAGGCAGCAGACCAAGACCCGTTCGGTGTACTTCTTCGACACCCTGGAACTGCACCCGCAATGGATGATCAACCTGGGCGTGCGCTACGACGATTACTCGACCGAGCATTTCACCCCTGCCACCAGCGTGCGGTTGCGCAATGACAGCGATTTCGTCAACTACCAGGCAGGCGTGGTGTTCAAGCCGACCATCAATGGCAGCATCTACCTGTCCTGGGGCACCTCGTCCACGCCGCCCGGCATGGACGGCGGCGACGGCGCGGATGGCATTACCGCCGCCATCAAGGACCTGGAGCCGCAGGAAACCTCCAACCTCGAGCTTGGCGTGAAGTGGAACCTGCTGGACGATGCATTGGCGTTGACCGCCGCCGCTTTCCATACGGTCATGGACAATGCCCGGGCCACCAGCGATGCCGGCACCACCCAGAACATCGGCAAGAAGGAGGTCGATGGCATCGAGGTCGGCTTCACCGGCCAGATCACCAGGGGCTGGAGCATCCATGGCGGTTACACCTACCTGGACGCCGTGCTGACCGACAATGGCTACGTCAACACCGGCACCACGGCCGCGCCGATCTGGACGCCTTCGCCGAACAACGGCAACCAGTTCCCGAACAACGCCAAGCACAGCGCCAACCTGTGGACGACCTATGCGTTCCCCTTCGGCCTGACCATCGGTGGCGGTGCGAACTACGTGGACAAGCAATATGCCAACGCAGCCAACACCAAGTGGATTCCCGACTACACCCGCTGGGACGCGATGGCCAGCTACGCCTTCGCGGAGCGCTACAGCCTGCAGTTGAACGTGCAGAACCTGACCGACAAGCTGTACTTCAACAAGGCCTACGCCTCGCACTACGCCAGCATCGCTCCCGGCCGCTCGGCCACGCTGGCCTTCAACATCACGTTCTGACCATCCAAGCAGGAAACGGACGGCGGCAGGAATACCTGCCGCCGTTTTCCCCTACCTGAATTCATGCCGAAGAATCCACCCGAACCCGTCAGCCCCTTCGACGCCCATGCGTTGGTGGCGCAACTGCGCGTATCGCCACAAAGTGCGTTCGAAGCCGCGCTTGAAGCCGCACGCAACGGACAAGTCACGGGACAGTTGCTGCTTGCCCAGATGTACATGGAAGGCAAGGGCGTCGCCCGCGATCCCCAGGCGGGACTGATGTGGTATTCGGTCGCTGCCAGCAACGGCAGCGCGGCGGCGATGAACATGGCCGGGCGTTGCCATGAGCTGGGCCAGGGCACACCGGTTGATTTTGCCCTGTCTGCCGCCTGGTACCGTCGTGCCGCCGATGCAGGACTGGACTGGGGCATGTATAACCTGGCCAATCTGCTGGCCACGGGACGCGGCGTGGCCAAGAATGTGATCCAGGCATTGGACCTGTACATCCGCGCCGCGCACCTGGGACATGCCAAGTCGATGAACCTGCTGGCACGACACCTCGAAGAAGGCCTGGAAATTCCACCGGACCCGCAGGCCGCATTGGCCTGGTACCGGCGTTCGGCCGAAGCCGGCGATTTCCGTGGACAGGCCAATTACGCCTCGATCCTGTTGCAGCAAGGCCAGATCGAACCAGCCGCCGACTTGCTGCGCCAGGCACTGGCGCACGGCAGCCCCTCGTTCATGGCCCACATCGTGCCCGAACTGGCCGCCTCACCCCATCAACAAATCCGCGCACTGGTCGCACACCTGCCCAGCTGAGGAACCCGACATGCTGCTGCACATCCCCCATGTGTTGAGCCACGAGCAGGTCGCAGAGATGCGCCGCAAGCTTGAATCGGCCGAATGGACCGACGGCCGCGAGACCGTCGGCGCCGTCGGCGCCCAGGTCAAGCGCAACCTGCAATTGCCCGACGCCTCACCGCTCAAGCGCGAACTCGGCGAAACCATCCTGGTGGCACTGTCCAGGAATCCACTGTTCTTCAGCGCGGCGCTGCCACTCAAATACCTGCCGCCACGCTTCAACCACTATGCCGGCGGTGGCACCTACGGCTTCCACGTCGACGGCTCTGTCATGAACCTCGGCCAGGGCGAACAGCTGCGCTCGGACGTGTCCTGCACCCTGTTCCTGTGCGACCCGGAGGAGTACGAAGGCGGCGAGCTGACGATCCACGACACCTATGGCGAGCACCAAGTGAAGCTGCCCGCCGGGGACTTGATCGTGTACCCCTCCAGCAGCCTGCACCAAGTCGCGCCGGTGACCGCTGGCGCACGCCTGGCCTCGTTCTTCTGGGTGCAGAGCATGGTCCGCGACGACGGTCGACGGCGACTGCTGTTCGAAATGGATTCGGCCTTGCAGGTACTGCGCGCCGGAAATGCCGACGAGGGCGCGTTGCTGCAGTTGACCGGGGCGTACCACAACCTGCTCAGGCAATGGGCCGAGGTCTAGTTTTCCGTAAAGATTCTGAAAATCACTTGCATTAGAGAATTATTCTCATTTAAAATTCGCGCCGAGGTTTCGCCATCCTGAAACCGTACGGAACGCTGCATGTCCCCAATGCCAACCAGCGCAACACCGCGCCGCCGTATTTCCGGCGGAACGCTGCTGGTATGGCTGTTCGTGTTCGGCCTGTTCGGCGGCATGCTGCTCATGCCGTCCCGACAAAACCCGGGCACACAATCTGGACAGGAGCCCGCCGTGGCAGCCTCCCTGGCTGCCGTCAGCGACGACCCGGTCCCGCCACAGGACGCCCAGCACCTGGTCGTACACAAGAAACGCCGCCGCACCGAACGGGAGCCCGTGGCCGCCGAATACGCCCACGTCTCCGCCAAGTCGACCCAGTACTTGGCCTTGGCTGCGCTATCGACCACTCCGGCCGTTCAAACCGCACGAGCACCGACACCGCGTAGCGGATCTTCGGCCCCCACATCAGACACGCCGCAGCTACGCCTGCGTCCCGGCCAGGCCCCGCCCGCCGTCTGAACCACCCCTTGCGCGCCGCACGTCAACGCGCGCGACCGTCCCCGCTCCCCAATGCCTCCACGGGCGTGATGCCAGCACTTGCCGGCCATCCGTCCTGCGGACCACGCACGCTCATTCCTCCCCATCGAGATCCCACAATGTCGTCACGCCATCCTTCCCCCCGCCCGCGCCGGGCCACCTTGACCCTTGCTCTGTGCGCTGCCCTGACAGCCCCGCTGCCGGTCCTGGCCAACGACTCCGCGAACGACGATGCCAAGGATCTCGGCACCGTGGTGGTCACCGCCACCGGCTTTGAACAGAAGATCACCGATGCTCCCGCCAGCATCAGCGTGGTGACCCGCGAAGAGCTGCAAAAGCGCCCCTACATCACCCTGATCGACGCGGTACGCGACCTGGAAGGCGTGGACGTGGGTGAAACCACCGACAAGACCGGCCAGCGCACCATCAGCATGCGCGGCATGGGTGCGGAATACACCCTGATCCTGATTGACGGCAAGCGCCAGAACAACCACGGCGACATTTATCCCAACAACTTCGGCGGCAACCAGTTCAACCATATCCCGCCGCTGGACACCATCGAACGCATCGAAGTGATCCGCGGCCCGGCCTCAACCCTTTACGGTGCCGATGCACTGGGCGGCGTGATCAACATCATCACGCGTCCCGTATCGGATCGCTGGCATGGATCGGCCACGATCGGCCACAGCCTGCAATCCAATCCCGACTTCGGTGCGGACACCACGTTCGATTTTTCGCTCAGCGGCCCCATCATCGCCGACCGGCTTGGCGTGGGCCTGCGTGGCTCACGCTACAAGCGCGACGCCTCCACGCCTACCTATGACGTGGTCTATGACCCGGCCGGAAATCCGCATGAGCGCAGCACCACGTTCGGCGGCGGTGGCAGCACGGTGGAAAACACGAATGAAGCCGCCGGCATCAGCCTCAAGTGGCTCATCAACGAGAAACAAGACCTGGCGCTGGATTACGACACCTCCAAGCAGGTCTATGACAACACGCCATTCATCAACAACCTGGGCAGCATTGCGTATCCGCTGGGCACCGTGGACAGCATCAACAGCATCTGGGCCGCCGCTCCACGCATCGGCTACATCGACCAACAGGAATTCACCCGCGACAACTGGTCGATAACCCACCGCGGCCGTTGGGACTGGGGCAACAGCTTTGTTTCGTTGGCTTATGTGGAAACCGCCAACAATGGCCGCACCCTGCCCTTCACGGTGGAAGAACGTCTCCAGCATCGCGACATGTATTGCAACAATGCCGCCGTGTGCGCCACCGGCCCTTACGCCGGCATGAGCCGCCAGGCTCGCCGCGACCTGATGGAAGACACGTTCCTGCCGCGCCCCAAGCGCACGCTTGAAAGCAACCAGTACACCCTGGATGCCAAGCTGGACATCCCGTTCCAGGGCTGGGGCGGTGACCACCACTTCGTGGTCGGCGGCCAGGTCATCGATGGCGAACTGGATGACGGCGTGTTCGGCATGGAATCCGGCGGCGATGGTGCCGGTGTCGTGCAGGATCATGAAATGTGGTCCGTGTTCGTGGAAGACAACTGGACGCCCATCGATCCGTTGACCATCACCTTCGGCATCCGTTACGACGACCACAACATGTTCGGCGGACACGTCAGTCCGCGCGTCTATGCCGTCTACGACCTGACGCCCAACTGGGTGGTCAAGGGTGGCGTGAGCACGGGTTACAAGACACCGCAGACCACGGACCTGTTCGACGGCATCACCGGTTTTGGCGGCCAGGGCACCAGCCCCTTCGTCGGCAATCCCGACCTGACGCCGGAAACCAGCGTCAACAGCGAGATCGCCCTGTACTGGACCTCGCCCACCAACAACCACAACTTCAATATCACCTACTTCCGCAACGACTTCGAAGACAAGATCGCCAGCGGCACCGCCACGCAAAGCTGCGAACTGACCGGCGGCGTACGCCCCTGCGTCAACCTGGGTGCATGGGGGGACCTTGGCTATACCACCTACAACCAGAAGATCAACATCAACGAAGTGGAGATCAATGGCGTTGAAGTGGCAGGCCGCTACCAGATCATCGAGCCGCTCTCCATTCGCGCCAACTACACCTGGACGGACAGCGAACAGCTGACGGGCCCGAGTGC
Source organism: Pseudoxanthomonas sp. (assembly GCA_052040085.1). Lineage (GTDB taxonomy): Bacteria > Pseudomonadota > Gammaproteobacteria > Xanthomonadales > Xanthomonadaceae > Pseudoxanthomonas_A. The sequence continues at coordinate 2,073 of JBQGFJ010000038.1, read as the reverse complement.
CGGCCAGCCCCTGCAGCAGACCGCCAAGCATATGGCCAACGCCACGCTGGACTGGCAGCCAACCCGGCGTTTCAGCACCCAGCTGATCCTGGAATCCAGGTCTGACCGCTATCGCGGCGTGGATGCCGAAGGCAACCACCTGTACTACAAGAGCTACAACGTCTTCCATCTGGGTGCGCAGTACCGCTTCAGCCCGAACATCGCCGTCAGCGGCCGCATCAACAACCTGCTGGACCAGGATTTCACCAGCTTCGAGAGCAACTTCGTCCTGAACCAGGCAACGGGCCTTTACACGCTGCAAGCCATCGACGATTTCAACAACAAGGACAAGGCCCGCAATTACTGGCTGTCGTTGAACGTCAACTTCTGATCCATCCCGGCCCTGCCGCCATGCGACAGGGCCGGTTCTTCCGGCTTCCCATCTCCCGAACCAGCGGGCTCCCCTGCACACATGCATGGATCCGAGCCTGCACATCCCATCACTCAATTGGGAAAGATTCTCATTCCGTGATGTAATTGCATCCTTCCCCCCCCCGGATTCCCCACCTTGTCCCCGGCAACATCGCACGCCGCCATTGGCAGCCAGCAACAACGTCGCGGTTTCTGGCTGCGCACGCTGCATCAATGGCACTGGATCAGCTCCGCCGTCTGCCTGGTGGGCATGCTGCTGTTCGCGATCACCGGGATAACGTTGAACCACGCTTCGCGCATCGAAGCGTCGCCGGACGTGGTGAACCTCACCACCGAGGTTCCGGTGGCATTGCTGCAGGAACTGGCATCACAGGATCACGACGGCAACGCGCCGCTGCCGCCTGCCTTGGCACGTTGGCTGGGTGATGAGCTTTCCGTTTCCATTGGTGCACGGCAGGCCGAATGGTCGGAAGAGGAAATCTACCTCTCCATGCCAAGCCCCGGCGCCGATGCCTGGCTGAGCATCGACCGGGCCAGCGGTGCGGTGGAATTCGAAAGCACCAATCGCGGCTGGGTTTCCTATTTCAACGACCTGCACAAAGGTCGCAATGCAGGGCCGGCCTGGGGCTGGTTCCTGGATGTTTTCGCCGTCGCCACGCTGGTGTTCTGCGTGACCGGACTGTTCCTGTTGTACCTGCATGCGCGTCAGCGACGCATGACCTGGCCGATGGTTGGCCTGGGCCTGGTGGTTCCAGCCCTGCTCGCGTTGCTGTTCATCCACTGACCCTCTGATCCTGCGAGTCCCCCATGTCGAAGATCATCGTTCCCGCCACCCTCACCATCGCGCTCAGCGGCCTGCTGGCGATGCCCGCCTACGCCGCCCAGTTGGACGTCAGCGTGGAAGTCCCGCAGTTGAACGTGGCCGAATACCACCGCCCGTACATCGCCATCTGGATAGAAGGTGCCGACCAGAAGGTCGCCTCCAATCTGGCGGTCTGGTACATGATGAAAGACACCGCCGAAGGGCACGGCACCAAGTGGCTGCCCGACCTGCGCCAGTGGTGGCGCAAGAGCGGCCGCACCCTGAAGGTGCCGGTGGATGGCGTAACCGGCCCAACCCGTCCGGTCGGCAAGCACGCCCTGACGTTTACCGACAAGCAGCCCCAGCTCAAGAACCTGCCGGCCGGCGAGTACACCCTGGTGGTGGAAGCCTCGCGCGAAGTGGGTGGACGCGAACTGCTGAAAATTCCGTTCACCTGGCCCGCCAAGGCGCCGCAAACCGGCAAGGCACAGGGCAGCAGTGAACTGGGCGCCATCACGCTTTCGGTCAAGCCCTGAGAATCTGCCCGTCGCATCGACTCACTTCCATCCCGAGGAATCCCCATGAAGCCCATCCTGACCTCATCCCTGTCATTGGCCCTGGCCATTACCGCCGCCCTGCCGTTCTCCGCCCTGGCCCACAAACAGTGGCTGGTGCCTTCGTCCACGGTGGTCGCCGGCAACGATCCGTGGGTCACGGTGGATGCCGCCGTGTCGAACCAGTTGTATTACCCGGATCATGTGCCGATGCGCCTCGAGAATGTGGTGATCACCGCACCGGACGGCAGCACGCTGAAGCCGGAAAATCCGGCTACCGGCAAATACCGCAGCGTGTTCGACGTC
>JBQGFJ010000037.1:0-2218 GCA_052040085.1 Pseudoxanthomonas sp. | reverse complement strand
CTGGGCCACCGCATGCTGGACCGTGCTCTGGAGGCATTGGACAGTTCGCTGGAGCGCTTGCCACAACAGCGCCTGGAAGCCTTCCTGACCGAATATCGCTATCCGCGGCTGGAAGCACTGTTGGCCGATGTCGCGCTGGGCAACTGGATGCCGGCGCAGGCGGCGCAAGCGTTGACGGCATATGCGGAATTGCGCGGTGGCGGACATTCCCGTCATTCGCAGGAAAAGATCCTGATCAATGGCACCGAGCGCGGCGTGGTCAGTTTCGCCAATTGCTGCCAGCCCATTCCGGGCGACGAGATCATGGGCTATCACACTGCGGGCAAGGGCGTGGTGGTGCATCGACTGGACTGCACCAACGTGGCGGAGTTCGCCAAGTCGCCCGAGCGCTGGGTTCCCATTGGCTGGGATTCCAACGTGACCGGGGATTACGATGCATCGTTGCTGATCGACGTGGAAAACCGCACTGGCGTGCTGGCGCAAGTGGCATCGGCGGTGGCCAAGAGCCAGTCCAACATCGACCGGGTGGAATACCTGGAGCGGGATGTCAATGCGGCGGTGCTGCGTTTCTCCATCCAGGTGCGCGATCGCAACCACCTGGCCGAAGTGATGCGCCGCCTGCGCCGTCTCGGCGTGGTCAACGGCGTTCGCCGGCAGTAGCGATGCGTTGGCCGTGCGGGTCGCCATGGGGGTAGCCGCCATGGCATGGGCAGGTAGGGTGCTTTTGTACCGGCGTGAGCCGCAGGAAGCTCATGCAGGCAAGGCGAGGTCGTCGATCAGTGCCCTGAGGAAACGCGCGGCTTCGCCGCCGGTGCATGCGCGATGGTCGAAGGTGACCGAGAGCGGGATGACCTTGTGTGACTCGAAGCCGCCGATGACCGGGGTCATCTGGTGGCGTGCGCGGCCCGCGGCAATGATGGCCACGCAGGGCGGCACCACCACGGGCGTGGCGTAGCGGCCGGCAAACATGCCGAAGTTGGATAGCGAGATGGTATAGCCGGTCAATTCCGATGCCGGGATGCTACGGTCCTCCACCTGCGTCCGCAGGCGGTTCACGCCTTCGCGGATGCCGCGTGCATCCAGGATGTCGGCGTTGCGCAATGCTGGGACGAACAAGCCGTCGTCGGTGTCCACGGCAATGCCGATGTCCACTTGCGGGTGCAAGGTGCGGGTCAGCTTGTCGCCATCGAACCAGGCGTTGAGTGCCGGTACCGTCTTGCAAGCAGTCACGATGGCGCGGATCAAACGCACGGTGACGTCGTTGCCGGGTTGCCAGGCATGGATGTCGGCATCATCGCTGAGCGTGGTGGGCACCACTTTCGCGTGTGCATCGGCCATCACCCGCGCCATGTTGCGGCGTACGCCCTTGAGCTGTTCCGGCTGACCACTGACGGATACGCCCGGCGGCTGCGTGCGCATCGGTTTGCCACTGGCGGAAAGCGTGGTGCGCTGATCTTCCCTTCTCGCTTGCGGAGAAGGTGTCCATGGGGCGGATGAGGGTTCGGTGCGTGCACTGGCATCCGGGCGCTGCAAATCCTTGCCTCCGTTCCCGTTCCCGGCGGAAGAGGGCAACAGGTTCGAACCATCGGCAGCCGCTTGCTTGACGTCCTGCATGGTGACCGCGCCATCGGCACCGCTGGCACGCACGCGGGCCAGGTCCACGCCCAGTTTCCGGGCCATGGCACGCACCGCCGGCATCGCCTTGATACCGCCAACGGCGACCGCCTGTTCGGCATGCACGTCGTTGGATACCTGCATGGCGCCGACCACGGTGCCGGCATCATCACGCTCGCTGTCCTGCTTCTCCGTGACAGGTGGCGTGACTGCTTGTTCCTTCGGCGGGCCATGGTGGTGCCCGGTATCCTGGCCCTCGGCACGTTGCGGCAGGCTGGGGTCCGGCTCGAACACTGCCAGCATGGTGCCGGTGACGACGATGTCGCCCGCGCCACCTGCCAGCTTCACTACTTTCCCGGAGACGGGCGAAGGCACTTCGACCACGGCTTTGGCGGTTTCCATCGACACCAGGGGCTCGTCCAGCCGGATCACGTCGCCTTCCTTGACGAACCACTCGACGATGGTGGCGTCCGGGAGGCCTTCGCCCAGGTCGGGAAGATGGAAGGTCTTGCTGTCGCTCATGCGTGTGTCTCTTCGGAAGTCGTTTCGTTGATCAAGGCAAGGTGGTCTGCGGGTAGCCAGCCGCTGCGGCCATCCCGGTGTT
>JBQGFJ010000036.1:0-5618 GCA_052040085.1 Pseudoxanthomonas sp. | reverse complement strand
CCCCAGCGGGGGGAAGCCGTACTGTTCGAACGCCTGTTGCTGGAAATCAACCAGGCCGGCCTGAGTTGGGAGACCATCCTCAAGAAGCGCGAGGGCTTTCGCCGCGCCTACCATGGCTTCGACGTGGATCGCGTAGCCCGCTACGGTGAACGTGATCGCACACGGTTGCTCGCAGACCCGGGCATCATCCGCAACCGCCTGAAAGTGGATGCCGCCATCCACAACGCCAAGGTTGTCCAAGCACTGCGCGAAACCCACGGCGGTTTCGCCGAATGGCTGGATGCCCACCACCCACTGGACAAAGCCGAGTGGGTCAAACTCTTCAAACGCACCTTCCGCTTCACCGGTGGCGAAATCACCGGTGAGTTCCTGATGAGCCTGGGCTACCTGCCGGGCGCACACCGTCCGGACTGTCCTGCCTTCAAAAGGGCCGCCAAACAGAAACCGCCGTGGATGAAAGCATGACCCTGCGGTTGCGAGCGCTACCCGCGACCTGATGTTTCGCCAAAGGCATCGCGGTCAAAGGCCGCTTCTACCCGGACGTTGCTGCGGCATCCTCGGGCAGCAGTTCCATGGCCATCACCAGTGCATCCTCACGCCCTTCGTGGGTCGGGTAATAACGCGGACGCCGCCCAATCTCATTGAAGCCTTCACTGTGATAAAGCGCGATGGCGGACGGATTGGATGGTCGTACCTCCAGGAAGAGCCGCTGCGCACCACGCTCGCTTGCCAGCTTCACCAATGCGCGCAGCAGGTAACGTCCATGGCCACGGCCTTGCCGCTCCGGCGCAATGCACAGGTTGAGGATATGGGCCTCGTCCGCCGCAAGACTGATCACGCCGTATCCCATCATTGATTCACGGCCACTCAATATCCAGGCCGGATAACCTGCCCGCAGGCAGTCACGGAAAATGCCCGGCGTCCATGGGAATGGATAAGCACGCACCTCGATTGCCATGACCGCATCCATGTCAGCCTCACGCATGGGCCGCAGGGACAAGCCGCCCAGATCGGCACGGGCGACACCCATCGTCAGATCGTCTTGCGCATCGCGCGCAGGATTGGCCAGAGCGCACGCTTCGCTGCAGGATTGCCACGCAGCGATTGCGGATCCGGCCATTGCGCCATGATCTGCGCCATGCCTTCGGCTCCCGGATCGCAAGCGCACGCCCGGATCAGGGCAAAATGCAGGCGATCCGGTACACGCGCAACCGGACGTCGTGCTGGCGGCGGCGGCCTGCCGGTTTCGGGTGCTTCCGGGAGAGACGGCCTCATGCGTGTTGCAGCGGGGCCGGATGGCTTGGCGGGAGCGGCCTTGACGACACTGTCACGCGACGTGGAATCGGCATGTTCCGGCGGCACCGCGCCGGGCACGTAGAGGGAATAGCCCAGTGCCGTCAGCCACGCATGCTGCTGCACCGTCCATGCCGTGGACGGCAACGCCGTCATGTCGCGGAACCCGGCCGGCCACTGAAACGCTGCCACAACCACAGCGCCGGACCGGACAATGCGTACACCACGCCTACCGCGAACAGCACGCGCGGCAGGTCGATGAACAGGATGGCGATGACCAACGGCACCAGTGCAAGCACCATGAAGGGTACGCGGTCGGACCGGGCACCCCCTTCGCCACTGCCCTTGAAACTCCAGAAGCGGATCCGGCTCACCATCAGCAGGGCCGCGCAGATGGTCACGAACAAGGCCACATAGCGCAGTTCCTCGCCACTCCAGCCCAGGTCGCCATCGGCGAACGCCCACACGAAGGACATCATCAACCCCGCTGCCGCCGGGCTGGCCAAGCCCACGAACCAGCGCTTGTCCACTATCCCCACCTGGGTATTGAAACGCGCCAGCCGCAGGGCAGCGCAGGCGGCGTAGAGGAAAGCCGCCGCCCAGCCCAGCCGGCCTATTGCCCCGCCATCGAACTTCAATGCTTCAAGCGACCAGTGATACATCACCAGCGCCGGTGCCAAACCGAAACTGACCAGGTCGGCCAGCGAGTCGTACTGCACCCCGAAATCGCTGCTGGTGCCGGTCAACCGTGCCACCCGGCCATCGATACCGTCCATGACCCCGGCCACGAATACCGCAATGCTGGCATGGACGAACTGCCCGTTTGCAGCCGCGATGATCGCGTAGAACCCTGCAAACAGCCCGGCCGTGGTGAACAGGTTGGGCAGCAGATAGATGCCGCGCGAGCGTTTCTGGGGGTTCTCTTGATCCATGGGCGGCAGTCTATCGCAACCCCGGGCTTGCCAGCCCCTCCCCGGAGTGCTGCAATCGGAGCTTCGCTGAACCGTCGAGGCCACCATGCGCACCGCCACGCTCCGCACATGCACGTTCGCCGCCCTGATCCTGGCCTGCTCCGCGGCGCACGCCGACCGGGTCTACCAGTGGAAGGACGCCAACGGCGTCACCCAGTATTCCGACAAACCGCCCCAGGGACAGAAATACCAGGACCGGCGGATCGACAATCGTGGCACTGCCACACAAGGCACCACCGCAACCCAAGAGAACAAGCCCAAGGAAAACGCGGAGTGCACGACTGCCCGCAGCAACTTGGCATTGCTTGAAAGCGGCGGGCCGATCCAGATCGAGAGTACCGTGGAAGGCGAGCCGTCACGGAACCTCAACGACGACGAACGCGACAAGCAACGGAATCTGGCCGAAGCCGCCGTCAAGGCTTACTGCCCGGCAAACAGCTGACCCGGCATGCGCCTGGTTTGGGCCATCGCTGCCGACCTGTTGCTGGGGACGGCGGCAGCATGGTGGTTCTCACGGACACCGGAACCACCAAGCAGCGCCGCAACCACGGCTGCCACACAGTCCCCTGCTCCCTTGTACCGCTGGCGTGACGAAGCCGGCGTACTGCACATCACCGACCATCCCCCGGCACACGGGCGATATGAGCGCATCGACCGCCACGAGGCGGGCTCCCGCGTGACACCGCTGCCGGCAAACTGACCTCCCGGCAGCGCCCGAACCACGACTCCACCGTGCCCCAACGCCGCGCCCGAGTACCAAGGCTGGCAGAATAGGCGCTTCCGTATCACTGCGAACCCACACGATGCGCCTGTCGCAATTCCACCTCCGCACCACCAAGGAAACGCCCGCCGACGCCGAAATCACCAGCCACCAGCTGATGTTGCGCGCCGGCATGATCCGCAAGCTGGCCTCCGGCATCTACACCTGGACACCCCTGGGGCTGCGCGTGCTGCGCAAGGTGGAAAACGTGGTCCGCGAGGAAATGAACCGGGCGGGTGCCATCGAATTGCTGATGCCCTCCATCCAGCCGCGTGAGTTGTGGGAGGAAACCGGGCGCTGGGAGAAATTCGGCGGACAACTGCTGAAGATCAAGGACCGCAAGGACGCCGATTACTGCTATGGCCCGACCCACGAGGAAGTCATCACCGACTTCGCCCGCAGTGAACTGAACAGCTACAAACAGCTTCCGGTCAATTTCTACCAGATCCAGACCAAGTTCCGCGACGAGATCCGCCCGCGTTTCGGGGTGATGCGTGCGCGTGAATTCCTGATGAAGGACGCCTACTCCTTCCATCTGACGGACGAAGACCTGGTGCGCGAGTACCGCAACATGCATGCGGCCTACACCCGCATCTTCACCCGGCTGGGACTGGACTTCCGTGCCGTACTGGCCGACTCCGGCGCCATCGGCGGTGATGCCTCGCAGGAATTCCACGTACTTGCCGATTCGGGCGAAGACGCCATCGCGTTCTCCACCGGTTCGGACTACGCCGCCAACGTGGAAGCCGCGCAGGCCGCCGAACCTGCACCCCGTGCGTCCGCCACGGAAACCCTGCGCCGCATCGACACTCCCGTGCAGAAGACCTGCGAAGAGGTTGCGGCCTTGATGGGCATCGCACTGCAGCGCACGGTGAAATCGGTGGCGTTGATGGCTGGCGAAGACTTCGTGCTGGCACTGGTGCGCGGCGACCACGCCGTCAATGACATCAAGCTGGCCAAGGTGCCGGGATTGGCGGAATACCGCTTGGCCACCGAAGCCGAAATCATCGACCACCTCGGCAGCGAACCCGGTTTCCTGGGCCCGATCGGCGCCAGGAAACCCATCCACGTGGTGGCCGACCGCGAAGTCGCGGCAATGGCCGATTTCGTCGTGGGGGCCAATGAAGCCGGTTTTCATATTGCCGGCGTGAACTGGGGCCGGGACCTGCCGGAAGCAAACGTGGTCGCCGACATCCGCAACGTGGTGGAGGGTGACCGCGCAATGGATGGCGGCGAAATCCGCCTTGCACGCGGCATCGAGGTTGGCCATATCTTCCAGTTGGGCCGCAAATATGCCGAAGCCCTGCAGGCCACCGTGCTGGACGAAAACGGCAAGGCCGCCACCCTGACGATGGGCTGCTACGGCATCGGCGTTTCGCGCATCGTTGCCGCGGCCATCGAACAGAACCACGACGCCAACGGGATTATCTGGCCCGCACCCATGGCACCGTGGTCGGTGGCCATCTGCGTGATCAATCCGAAGAACGATGCCGGTGTCGACCAGGCCGCGCGCGAACTGCTGGAGGAACTCCAGGTTTCCGGCATCGATGCCGTACTGGATGATCGCGGACTACGTCCCGGCGCCATGTTTGCCGACATCGAACTGATTGGTATCCCGCACCGCGTGGTGGTCTCCGAGCGAGGCCTGGCGGCCGGCAATTTCGAATACCGCGCACGCCGTTCAGACGCCGCAGAGAACCTTGACCGCAACGCGCTACTGGCGCGCCTGGCTGGCTGAAAAAGCCAGCCCTGCATCCCTCCCCTGCCTGTTGTTCCAGGCAGGCGATTTGTTAGAAACATTCACGTCGATTATCATGCACATAATCCACGGAGGGATTTTCATTCAATCCTCATAAGTGGAGAAGTTAATGTCCATCGATTTGAATGGCCTCTCGGCCAAAGAACTCGGCACGTTGATCAACAAGGCCAAGCAACAGCAAAGCAAGCTGGCCAAGCGCGCACCGGTGGCCAAGGTCCGGGCCAGCCTGACCAAGTTGGCCAAGGCACAGGGTTACACCATCGAGGAACTGTTCGGTTCCGCTCCCAAACGCGGCCGCAAGCCTGCCGCCAAGAAAGCTGCCGCCAAGCCGGCACGCAAACTCGGCAAGGTTGCCCCGAAATATCGCAATCCGGCCAACCCCAAGGAAACCTGGACCGGCCGTGGCAAACAGCCGCGCTGGCTGGTTGCCCTCACGGCCAAGGGCAAGAAAGCGGATGATTTCCTGATCAAGAAAAAATGACGGGATAACTTGCACGCCAGAATGCATTTGCATGGCGGAATAAAGAGCACCTATCGGCCCCGTGTTCTACCGAGCACGGGGTTTTTCACATCATGGCCAAACCCGGAAAGGTATTGATGGGTTTCCCCACCATCAATAAGCGCCCCTCCAACACCGCAGGAATCCGTACCGCCCTTCGGATATCCCAGTTGGAATACAGATCCGCCAACGCACGGTCTTCGTCTGGGGTCAACGAATACAAACCCGCACTCCACTACCCAGCAGGTGGATAAAAGCACGAACCCCTTCCTTGCTTCCTCCAGCTTGAGCACGTGCAGCTCAACGCCTCTTCCTTATCGGTTCCCGCCGTCACCG
>JBQGFJ010000035.1:0-6442 GCA_052040085.1 Pseudoxanthomonas sp. | reverse complement strand
TGGTCCGCGAGACCTTCGCCGAGGCATCCGATGGCGCAGGCGTGGATCTGTGGGCTCTGTCCCAGGGCGGTCCCGAAGAAATGCTCAACCGCACCGAATACACACAGCCGGCATTGCTGGCGGCGGGCATTGCGGTGTGGCGCGCTTGGCAACAGCAAGGTGGCATCCAGCCGACCCTGTTGGCAGGCCACAGCCTGGGCGAATACACCGCGCTGGTCGCTGCGGGTGCCTTGTCGCTGCAGGACGGCGCACACCTGGTGCGCTTGCGTGGACAGTTGATGCAGGATGCCGCACCGGCAGGCGTGGGCGCGATGGCGGCCGTGCTGGGTGCCGATGATGCGTTGGTGGCCGAAGTTTGCCAGCAGGTATCCGGCAGCCGCGTGGTGGTGCCGGCCAATTACAACTCGCCGGGACAGATCGTGATCGGCGGTGACACCGAAGCGGTGGACAAGGCGATTGCCGAACTGACCGAACGCGGCATCCGCAAGGTGGTGAAGCTGGCGGTCAGCGTGCCGTCGCACACGCCGCTGATGCGCGAAGCCGCCAACCGTTTGGCCGAGGCGATGCGCGGCATGGCCTGGCGTGCACCGGCATTGCCGGTGGTGCAGAACGTGGATGCCCTGGAACACGAAGGCATCGACAGTATCCGCGACGCCCTGGTCCGCCAGCTTTACCTGCCAGTACGTTGGACGGAATGCGTGCAAGCCCTGTCTGCGCGCGGTGCCACGCGCATCGCCGAATGTGGGCCGGGCAAGGTTCTGACGGGTCTGATCAAGCGCATCGACAAATCACTGGATGCAAAGCCGCTGGGTACCCCCGGTGATTTGCAGACGGCACGCGAAGAATGGAGGGTGGAAGCATGAGCAACAAACCCCTGCAAGGTGAAATTGCGCTGGTGACCGGTGCAAGCCGTGGCATCGGTGCGGCGATTGCCGAAGAACTGGCGTCCCAGGGTGCCACCGTCATCGGTACCGCCACCAGCGCCTCCGGTGCGGAAGCCATTGCACAGCGCCTGTCGCCTGTTGGTGGCCATGGTCGCGAGTTGAACGTCACCGACGCCGGCGCCGTGGATGCGCTGATCGATGCGATCGGCAAGGAGTTCGGCGCCATCACCATCCTGGTCAACAATGCCGGCATCACTCGCGACAACCTGCTGATCAAGATGAAGGACGAGGATTGGCAGGCCATCCTGGATACCAACTTGAGCAGCGTCTATCGCACCTCCAAGGCGGTCGTGCGCGGCATGATGAAGGCGCGCAAGGGCCGCATCATCAACATCGCCTCCGTGATCGGCGTGACCGGCAACGCGGGGCAGGCCAACTACGCCGCCGCCAAGGCCGGCATCATTGCGTTCTCCAAATCGCTGGCCAAGGAAATCGGCACCCGTGGCGTCACCGTCAACGTGGTGGCACCGGGTTTCATCGATACCGACATGACCAAGGCGCTGCCCGAGGAAGCACGCACTGCGCTGATGGACCAGATTGCACTTGGCCGCCTGGGCGAGCCCGCGGACATCGCGCGTGCGGTGGCGTTCCTTGCCGGTCCTTCGGCCAGCTACATCACCGGCGAAACCCTGCACGTCAACGGCGGCATGTACATGCCGTGATGCTGGAAGGTCACGTAAGTGGCTGATTCCTTGGTGATTGCTGGCAACTGCCCGTGATCGCCGCTTTCCACTACACTATGCCCGGTTGCCATTGCCGTCTCGATGGCTCCTAACATTCGTCAACTCAACTCCTTCCGGAGCGATATCCATGAGCAGCATTGAAGAACGCGTCAAGAAAATCGTCATCGAACAACTTGGCGTCAAAGAAGAAGAAGTCACCACCAGCGCATCGTTCGTCGATGACCTCGGCGCCGACTCCCTCGACACCGTCGAACTGGTGATGGCACTGGAAGAAGAATTCGAGTGCGAGATCCCGGACGAAGAAGCCGAGAAGATCACGTCGGTGCAGCAGGCCATTGATTACATCAAGGCACACGTCAAGGCATAAGCCCGACGTCATGTTGAACCGTGCCGGGGCCGCTATTGCGGCCCCGTGCGTATGCGGCGCCATGGGGCCCGCGACCGTACAGACAACGATCCAAAGGAACCGCATATGAACCAGCGACGCGTTGTAGTGACCGGCATGGGCATGGTCTCGCCCCTGGGCAACAACATGGCCAGTAGCTGGGACGGCATCGTCAACGGCCGCTCCGGCATCGGCCAGGTGACGGGTTTCGATGCTTCCACTTTCACCACGCGCATCGCCGGTGAAGTGCGTGATTTCGATCCGGCCAGCTTCCTGCCACCCAAGGATGCCAAGAAGATGGATTCGTTCATCCATTACGGGATGGCGGCTTCATTGATGGCGCTGGATGACTCCGGCCTGGAGATCACGGAAGCCAATGCCGAGCGCGTGGGTGCGCTGATTGGTGCAGGCATCGGCGGCATCCTGGGTATCGAAGAACAGACCGCCAAGTTCCTTGAAGGTGGCGTGCGAAAGATTTCGCCGTTCTACATCCCCAGCACCATCATCAACATGCTGCCGGGCCACCTGAGCATCATGAAAGGCCTGAAAGGCCCGAATTTCTCCGCCGTTTCGGCGTGTGCCACTTCCAACCACTCCATCGGCATGGCGATGCGCATGATCCAGCATGGCGATGCGGACGTGATGGTGGCGGGTGGTGCCGAGCGTGGCTCTTCGCCGACGTCGATGGGTGGTTTCTGCGCGATGAAGGCGATGTCCACGCGCAATGATGATCCGACGCACGCTTCGCGTCCGTGGGACAAGGAGCGCGATGGTTTCGTGCTGGGCGATGGCGCCGGCATCCTGGTGCTTGAAGAATATGAAAGCGCGAAAGCGCGTGGTGCGCGCATCTATGCCGAATTGGCGGGTTTCGGCGCCACTTCCGATGCTTATCACATGACTGCCCCCAGCGAGAGCGGCGAAGGCGCTGCGCGCTGCATGGGCATGGCCTTGCGCGATGCCGGCATCAATCCGGACCAGGTCGACTATCTCAATGCGCATGGCACTTCCACGCCATTGGGTGACTTGGCGGAAACACTTGCCATGAAGCGCGCGCTGGGCGATCACGCCTACAAGACCATGGTGAGCTCCACCAAGTCGATGACCGGCCACCTGCTGGGTGCCGCGGGCGGCGTGGAAGCGATCTTCTCCGTGCTAGCCATCCACCACGGCATCATCCCGCCCACCATCAACCTGTTCGAGCCGGGTGAAGGGTGTGATCTGGACTACGTGCCCAACGTGGCGCGCGAGAAGAAGATCGACGTAGCCATGTCCAACGGCTTCGGCTTCGGCGGCACCAACGGCACGCTGGTATTCAGGCGAGTTTGAGCTACGAGTGAATAGGAACAGGAACGAGAAACGAGGAACGAGTAACGAGTGAGCAGGAACGAGAAACGAGTGCAGACAGTCACTCGCTTCACTCATCCCTCGTTCCTCTCCACTCGTTCCTTGCTTACAGATGCTCCACAGCCATTCGCTTCCCGTTGAAACCGACCTGCTGGCGCTGCACCGGCAGTCGCCATCACGTTACCCGCTGTTGCTGGAGTCGGTGGCATCGGGTACGGCGCAAGGCCGCTGGGATTTGTTGCTGGCAACGGATGGCGAAGGGTTCCGGCTGGACGCGGATGGTGTCACCCGCAATCTGAGGGGTGAGGCACAGACGGGCGATTTCCTTGCCGTGCTGGATCAGCATTGGCAAGCGCAGCGCATCGGCCGTGAAGAGCCGCGCTGGCCTTTCAGGGGTGGCTGGGCCCTGTTGCTCGGCTATGAACTTGCAGGCCAGGTGGAGCCGGTGCTGTCGTTGCCGGAGACATCCGGCCCGCTGCCGGTGGCACTGGCATTGCGCTGTCCTGCGGCGGTGTTGAAGGACCATGGCACGGGTGCGTGCGTTGCCGTGGCCGAAGCCGGGCATGGCGGCATGCTGGATGGCATGCTGGCTGATATCGAAGCGTCGCGGCATTTGCCCGCCTTGCCTGTATGGCAAGCGCCCGATTCCATCGAGGAAGACGAACCCGACGCCTTCACCGAAGGCGTGGAGCGCATCCTCGATTACCTGGCCGCGGGCGACATCTTCCAGGTCAACCTGTCGCGCGGCTGGCGCGCACGCTTCCACGCACCGCAGGATCCGGCGCTGCTGTATGCCCGCTTGCGTGCTGCCAATCCTGCGCCATTCGCGGGTCTGTTTGCAGGACCGGACTGGGCCGTGGTGAGCTCATCGCCGGAACGGCTGGTATCGGTGCGTGGCGATGTGGTGGAAACCCGCCCGATCGCCGGCACGCGCCCGCGCTTCGAAGGGGATGACGACGCGGCACGCATCCGTGAGCTGGTCGGCCACCCCAAGGAGCGGGCCGAACACGTGATGCTGATCGACCTGGAGCGCAACGATCTTGGCCGTGTGTGCATGCCCGGCAGCGTGGAAGTGGATGAACTGATGACCGTGGAAAGCTATGCCCACGTCCACCACATCGTCAGCAACGTGCGCGGCCACTTGCGCGCCGATGCCACGCCGGGCGAGGTCATACGTGCCACTTTCCCGGGTGGCACCATCACTGGTTGTCCCAAGGTCCGCTGCATGCAGATCATCGCCGAGCTGGAAGCCACGTCGCGCGGAGCGTATACCGGGGCCTTCGGCTGGCTGAATCGTGATGGCGACCTGGACCTGAACATCCTGATCCGCAGCGCGGAACTGGCCGGCGATACCCTGGCGTTCCGCACCGGGGCCGGCATCGTGGCCGACTCCATTCCCGAGCGCGAACTGGACGAAACCCGGGCCAAGGCGCGTGGCCTGCTGCGTGCGCTGGACGCCGGCTGACGGCGAATCAGGGGTTTATCCGGTGATAACCCCGGCACGGTATCCTTGCCGCTGTCATCGACTTTCGAGGAATACGTGGCTTCTGCCTTCAAGCGGGTTCTCCCCGTCATTGCCCTTCTTGCCCTCTTCTTGCTGGTCGCGACCGTCGCGGGCGGCGCCTGGGTGTGGCAGAAGCAGCAATCATTCGTCGACGAGCCGCTCGCCGGTCTTCAGGAGAACGGAACGATCGAAGTCGCCAGCGGCGACTCGTTCGCATCGGTATTGCGCAAGTTGCGTGCAGCCGGTGTCGAGGACGGCCATGACCTGCAATGGCGCTGGCTGGCGCGCGAACTGGATGCCGCCGGCAACCTCAAGGTGGGCGAGTTTGCGCTGGAGCCTGGCACCACGCCGCGTGACCTGCTGGTGCGCATGCGGGACGGCAAGATCATCCAGTACCGTTTCACCCTGATCGAAGGCTGGAACATTCGCCAGTTGCGTCGTGCGCTGGACAGCGCCAATCCGCTGCGGCATGAAGGTTCGGAGCTCGATGATGCCGCGCTGATGAAGGCCCTGGGCCTGGAAGGCGTGCATCCGGAAGGCAGGTTCCTGCCGGATACCTACCTGTATTCGCGCAGTGACAGTGACCTGGACATCCTGCGCCGTGCCCATGCGGCGATGGAGAAAGCCCTCGCCGAGGCCTGGGGTGCGCGGGATCCGGATGCGCCGCTGAAGTCCGCCGAGGAAGCCTTGATCCTGGCTTCCATCATCGAAAAGGAGACCGGCGTTGCAGACGAGCGCCCGCAGATCGCCGGTGTGTTCGCAAGGCGTTTGCGGAAAGGCTGGCTGCTGCAGACCGATCCCACCGTGATCTACGGATTGGGCAGCGCCTATGACGGCAACATCCGCAAGCGCGACCTGTTGACGGACACGCCGTACAACACCTACACGCGCAAAGGGCTGACGCCCACGCCCATCGCCATGCCGAGCCGGGAGGCCTTGCAGGCCGCGGTGAATCCGGCGCCCGGCGAAGCGATGTATTTCGTGGCGTTGGGCGATGGCACGCGTGGCCATGCGTTCTCGGCGACCTATGCCGAGCACCAGGCCGCGGTGACCCGTTACTGGCAGCGCCGTCGACAGCAGGATGCAGCGGCACGGGAATCGCAACCGTGAGCGGTCACCTGCGGATGCATCCACGATTCATCAGCCTGGAGGGCGGCGAGGGCGCAGGCAAGACCAGCGCGATCGCCGCCATCCGCGCCTTGCTGCATTCGCATGGTCATGACGTGGTGCTGACGCGTGAGCCGGGTGGTACGCCGCTTGCCGAACGCATCCGTGAACTGTTGCTGGGCAACCATGAAGAATCACCGGCAGCGGAAACGGAATTGCTGCTGATGTTCGCCGCGCGTGCGCAGCACGTGCGCCAGGTGATCCTGCCGGCCTTGCAGCGTGGCGCCTACGTGGTCAGCGATCGCTTCACCGATTCCAGTTATGCCTACCAGGCGGCAGGGCGCGGCATGGACCCTGCGTTCATCGCCGAGTTGGAGCGTCGCGTGGTCGGGATCAAGCCCGGGCTCACGGTGTTGATGGATGTGGACGTGGGCGTGGGCCGTGCCCGCGCGAAGGGCCGCGATCTGTGGCCGGA
>JBQGFJ010000034.1:0-8382 GCA_052040085.1 Pseudoxanthomonas sp. | reverse complement strand
GATGTTCTTCTTTGCCGGCTTTGCCTTTGTCGCGGCATTGGCGTTTGCACTGTATGCGCGCAGTTATCCGATGCAGGACAACTACCGCCAAGCGGCCTGAGGACGATAGAAGATGCAGTTTTCCGTCACCCTGGTCCTGATCGGCATCACCTGCGTGGTGTCGTTCCTGGCTTTCAACAACGCCAAGCTGGCGGGGCGGCTGATCCTGTGGCCGCCCGCCATCGATCGTGGACGGCAGTACGATCGCCTGCTGACCTACGGGTTCATCCACGCGGACTGGATGCACCTGTTGTTCAACATGGTGACGCTGTTCTTCTTCGGCCCCTTCATCGAAAGGGAGATATCCGCCTTCATCGGTCCCTGGGGTTACCTGGGCTTCTATCTGGGGGCGCTGGTGGTATCCATCCTGCCTTCGTACTTCAGGCACCAGAAGGATCCCAACTACCGTAGCCTGGGGGCGTCCGGTGCGGTATCCGCGGTGCTGTTCGCTTTCATCCTGATCAACCCGTGGGCCATGATCGGGGTGTTCTTCATCCCGATGCCGGCGATTCTGTTCGCCGTGCTCTACGTGGGTTACAGCATCTGGATGGACAGGCGGGGTACCGACAACATCAACCACGGCGCCCATCTGGCCGGGGCGCTGTTCGGCGTACTTTTCATGGTGGCAATGGAGCCACGTGTCATCAATCTGTTTCTCGACCGGCTGATGCAGCCGGGCGGGTGATGCTTGCTCTGCTGCCTGGCATTGCGCCAGGCGGCATGGTTTGCCGCGGCTGGATCAGTAGGTCGTCATTGCATTGGCAGAGGCGGCTTCGGCCGAGACTTCATAGGTCGACAGCAGGCGCTCGTAGACAGCGTTGTTCAGACGCTCGAATTCCCAGTCATCGGTGTGGCCGCTGACGGTCAGCTCATACAGGCCTTCAAGCAGGGTGAAGTCGTTCACGGCGGGTGCGGACATCGCATCGGCAAAGCTCATGGCGGTTCTCCTGGGGATTCGGTGGTTAATGTGAGTTAAGCAACATGCGTGCCAATGTTTCCGGCTGGCCGGAAAGCCTTTGTTGGCGGGTATTTCCACGTATCAGCGGCAAAATGTGACGTGCCACGTCGTCGATGGCCGTAAAGCTGTCCCCGGCGATGGGACAGCCGGGATACTCCCTTCCCTTGATTCGCTCCGGGTGGATTTCCCTGGGAAGGAGACTTTTGTTGCAATGACTTGCGGCATAGACTTTCTCTGTACCGATCCGGATGGAGCCTGATTCGTGGGAACTGTTGCGAAAACCCTGTTGGCCGGGGCATCACTGGTGTTGCTGCTGGCAGCCTGCCAGCGTCAGGAGCCTGCCGCTGCCCCGGCGGCGCAAGGCGGGGATTCGTCATTGCCTGCCGCCGTGGAGGAGGGCGTTGCTCCGGAAACCCCGGACCTCAAGGACGTGATCGACATCAACGACCGCTATGTGGTGGGTATCAGTTATCCGGCCGCGGCTGCCCGGTACCCTGGCCTGGCGCGCATCGTGGCCAACTATGCGGACGAGGCGCGCGGCGAGTTGATGGAGGCCGTGGAGGCCTTCGGCAACGACAAGCCTTCCGTGCCGTATGAACTGTCGCTGGATTTCGAGACTTTGCTGGACAACCCGCGTTTCATGGTCATCAAGGCCGAAGGCAGCCGCTATACCGGCGGGGCCCACGGCCAGCCGTTGGTGGCCCGGTTCGTCTGGTTGCCGGAACAGGACAAGCTGTTGTCCGCCGATGCCCTGATCACCTCGCCAGCGGGATGGCAGGCCGTCAGTGCCTATGCCCGTGAGCAACTGCATACCCAGCTTTCGCTGCGGGTAGAGGAAGAAGAGCTGGCCCCGGAAGAGCGGGTGCGGCTGGTTCGCTCGGCGGATCGCATGATCAAGGAAGGCACCACGCCGGAGCCGGACAATTTCGCCCAGTTCCAGCCGGTGACCGGGGACACGGGAAAGATCACGGCACTGCGTTTCGTGTTTCCGCCTTACCAGGTCGGTCCTTATTCGGACGGAGTGCAGACCGTGGATGTCCCGGCTTCGGTCCTGCTGCCGTACGTTGCCCCCGAATACGTGGAGTTGTTCGCCCAATAGGAGTTCGCCATGTCGCCTGGTCGCTTCGAACAACGGGTCGTGAACCTGCTGGCCGAAGCGGATGTGCGCATCGACGGTGACCGGGCGTGGGATCTGCACGTACATGATCCACGCCTGTATGCCAGCGTGCTTGCGCAAGGTTCACTGGGACTGGGCGAAAGCTACATGGAGGGCGGGTGGGATGCCGTTTCGTTGGACGGCTTCCTTCATCGCGTGCTGGAAGCGCGCCTGGATGAGCGCGTGCATGGCGCCGGTGAACTCTGGGATGCCCTGCGCGCGTGGGTGACCAATCCGCAGACCCGGTCACGCAGCCGCGAGGTGGGGCGCCGGCACTACGACCTGGGCAATGACCTCTATCGGGCCATGCTGGGGAAGCGGCTGGTTTACAGCTGCGCGTACTGGCGGGAAGCGGACAACCTGGATGATGCCCAGGCAGCCAAGCTTGACCTGGTATGCCGCAAGTTGCGCTTGCAGCCGGGCATGCGGGTGCTCGACATCGGTTGTGGCTGGGGCGAGGCACTGAAGTTCGCCGCCGAGCGTTACGGCATCAGCGGCGTCGGCGTGACCATTTCCGGCGAGCAGGCCGCTTATGCGCGTGAATTGTGTGCAGGGTTGCCCATCGACATCCGTTTGCAGGACTACCGCGAATTGGATGAAGGGTTCGATGCGGTGTTCTCGCTGGGTATGTTCGAACATGTGGGTGTGAAGAACTACCGCACGTATTTCGAAACCGTGCGCCGTGTATTGCCATCGCACGGCCTGTTCCTGCTGCACAGCATTGGCACCAATCGTTCGGTGGCCAAGACCGATCCGTGGATTGCACGCTACATCTTCCCCAATTCCATGCTGCCTTCCGCGGCCCAGATCACCCAGGCATCGGAAGGGCTGTTCGTGCTGGAGGATTGGCACAACTTCGGCACCGACTATGACCGCACCCTGCAGGCGTGGCGGGACAACGTGGAGCGTGCTTGGGATACGCTGGATCCGCGTTACGACGAACGCTTCAGGCGCATGTGGCGGTTTTACCTGGCGGCATCCATGGCCACCTTCCGTAGCCGGCGCTCGCAGTTGTGGCAACTGGTCCTGTCGCCGCATGGGGTGCCGGGTGGATACGTAGCACCGCGGTGACGCGGCCGTTTCGATAACGCGTGCCAGTGCCTGAAACGACTGCGCCGCCCGAAGGCGGCGCAGTGTTCATCTCGCGATGATGGAACGGATTACTTCGCGTCCAGGCCGCGCTTCTCGAGCAGGGGCTCGATCTTCGGTTCCTGGCCAGTGAAGTCCTTGAACAGTTCCAGCGCGTCCTTGCTGCCGCCGCGCGAGAGCAGGGTTTCGCGGAAGCGGTCGCCGTTGGCGCGGGTCAGGCCACCGTTTTCTTCGATCCACTTCACCGTGTTCGCGTCCAGCACTTCGGACCAGATGTAGGCGTAGTAGCCGGCTGCGTAGCCGCCCATGATGTGGCTGAAGTACGGGATGCGGTAACGCGGCGGGACCGGCGGGTAGTTGATGCCGTCGGCAGTCAGCGCCTTGGCTTCGAAATCCACGATGCCGCTGGCATCCGGGATCTGGTCGGTCGGCAACTGGTGCAGGCGCTGGTCCAGCATGGCGGCGCCCAGGTACTCGGTGGTGGCGAAGCCCTGGCCGTACTTGGCGGTTTCCACCACCTTGTCCAGCAGTTCCTTGGGCATCGCTTCGCCGGTCTGGTAGTGCTTGGCGTAGTTGGCCAGGATGGACGGCCAGTCGGCCCACATTTCATTGACCTGCGAGGGGAATTCCACGAAGTCGCGCGGCACGCTGGTGCCGCTGAAGCGCGGGTAGGTCACGTCCGAGAACATGCCATGCAGGGCGTGGCCGAACTCGTGGAACATGGTGGTGACTTCGTCCCAGGTCAGCAGGGTGGGCTCACCCGCCGGCGGCTTGGGAATGTTCTGGTGGTTGGCCACCACCGGCAGCGTGCCTTCCAGCGTGGACTGGGAGACGTAGGAGTTCATCCAGGCGCCGCCGCGCTTGGAGTCGCGTGCATACGGGTCGAAGATGAAGATGGCCAGCTGGGTGCCGTCTTCGTTGAACACGTCATAGGTCCAGGTATCGGCGTGATACTTGGGCAGGTCGGTGCGTTCCTTGAAGGTGATGCCGTAGAGCTGGTTGGCAGCGAAGAAAACGCCGTTTTCCAGCACGTTGCGCAGCTCGAAGTAAGGCTTCAACTGGGATTCGTCGAAGTTGTACTTGGCCTGGCGGACCTTCTCGGAGTAGTAGGCCCAGTCCCATGGCTCCAGCGTGAAGCCGGCTTCGCCCTTGGCAGCCTGTTCCTGGTCGATCATCGCCTGCAGGTCGGCGGCTTCGCGCTTGGCGTTGGCCACGGCGGCCGGGGCCAGCTTGCCGAGCATGGCGTTGACGGCTTCCGGCGTCTTGGCGGTTTCGTCGGCCAGCGTGTAGGCGGCGTGGTTCGCGAAGCCCAGCATGCGGGCCTTTTCGTCACGCAGCTTCACCACTTCGGACACGATGGTGGTGTTGTCCCACTGGTTGCCACGTGCGCCACGGACCACGGAGGCCTTGTGCAGGCGCTCGCGCAGGTCACGGTTGTTCAACTGCGGCAGCAACGGCTGGCCGGTGGTGTTGAGCAGGGTGATGGCGTACTTGCCTTCGTGGCCACGGCTCTTGGCGGCTTCGGCGGCAGCGGTGATCTGTGCTTCGCTCAGGCCGTCCAGCTCTTCGCGGGTATCCACGATCAGTGCCGAATCGTTGACCTCGGCCAGTACGTTCTGGCTGAACTGGGTGCCCAGGCTGGCCATGCGGGCATTGATGTCCTTCAAGCGTGCTTTCTGCTCGTCGGAGAGATTGGCGCCGGCGCGGACGAAGCCATCGTAGTAGCGCTCCACCAGACGCAGGCCTTCGGCATCCAGACCCAGCTCGGCACGGCCGTCGTACAGGGCCTTGACCCGTTCGAACAGCTTGGGATTGAGGCTGATGGCGTCGCGGTGGGCGGCGAACTTGGCCGAATAATCCGCCTGCAATTGCTTGCGTGCGTCATTGGTATCGGTGCCCACCAGGTTGAAGAACACGCTGGTAGCGCGGTCCAGCAACTGGCCGGAGTTCTCCAGCGCAATGATGGTGTTGTCGAACGTGGGGGCTTCCGGATTGTTGGCAATGGCCTCGACTTCTTCGAGGTTCTGCGTCATGCCGGCGTCGAAGGCAGGACCGAAATGCTCGTCCTTGATGCGATCGAAATGCGGGTACTGCAGCGGCAACGTGCTCTTTTCGAAGAACGGGTTGGCCTGCCCGGCGGTCTGGCCGGCGGTTTCCGTGGTGGATGAAGAGGGGGCAGGTGAGCAGGCGGACAGGGTGATTCCCAGGGATACAGCGATCGCGAGGGCGAGATTGCGGTGGGTCATGGAAGTACGGCGTCCTTCGGAAATTCGGACCTTCAAGGGTAACCGAAAGGGCCTGCCTGGACCCATGACGAAAGACATGGACACGTGCCGTGTCATTGGGGGTGGTAGCCCGGAATCCCTTGTGGCGGCTTGCCGCCGGGCGGCAACGGGTGTCTGATAGCAAGGTCCAAGGAGGCTTCCCCATGACTACTGCCCATGATTTCACCGCCCAGGATATCGATGGGCAAGCCAGGCCGCTGTCGGAGTACGCTGGCAAGGTCCTGCTGATCGTCAATGTGGCTTCGCGTTGCGGTTTCACCCCGCAGTACGCCGGGCTGGAAAAGTTGTGGCGTGACTATGGCGACCGGGGATTGGTGGTACTGGGCTTTCCCTGCGACCAGTTCGGCCATCAGGAGCCCGGGGACGAGGCGGAGATCAGGAATTTCTGTTCGCTCACTTACGACGTGACTTTCCCCATGTTCGCCAAGGTCGACGTGAACGGTGAGCAAGCCCATCCCTTGTGGAAATGGTTGAAGCAGGAAAAGGGCGGCTTCCTGGGCATCGATGCCATCAAGTGGAACTTCAGCAAGTTCCTGGTGGGCCGGGATGGCCGGGCCATCAAGCGGTATGCGCCAACGGACAAGCCGGAATCCCTTGTGTCCGACATCGAGTCGGCCCTGGGTTGATGGCATGCAAGCAGACCCCGCCGCAGAGTCCCGTTTCGAAATTGATTTCTCCAGTTTCCACGACGGCCTGCGTGCGTATGTGACGGGCTACAACAGCGGCTTGCAATGCACGCTGGATTATTGGCGCGCGATTGCGGCGGAAGTGCGGATCAGACGCCCCGGCAAATTGCTGGTGGTGGACGTGATGGATGGCGGCGTGCCGCCACCGGAACATCTGTTCGACTTCGTGCGCCAGATGACCGGGGAAGACCTGCGCGACCTGCGCATTGCGTACGTGGAGGACAAGCCGGAGTCGATTCCCAAGGTCGAACTGGCGGGCATCTATGCCCACGAGCAGGGCTTTCGCGTACAGGTATTCGACAACGAGGCGATGGCCATGATCTGGCTGCGCTACGGCGATACCTGAGGCTGAATCGCCCTGTGATGCTCGGCTTGCTTCAGGCCGAGGAAGATCGAAAGCACGGCCGAAGCCGCTTGATCATGTAAATGGGTGGCGAGCCTTATTTTTCGACGAAAGCGCGTTCGAACACGTACTGGCCCGGTACGCCGATGCGCGGTGCCGCAGTGAAGCCACGGCCATCCAGCAAGGTGCGGAAGTCGGCCAGCATCTGCGGGCTGCCGCAGATCATGGCGCGGTCGTGTTCCGGATCCAGTGTTTCGATGCCCAGTGAGCGCATCATCTCGCCGCTTTCCATCAAGCTGGTCAGGCGGCCGTGGTTGGGGAATGCCTCGCGTGAAACGGCGGGGTAGTACAGCAGTTTCTCCCGGATCATTTCACCCAGGAATTCGTGCTGGCGGAGTTCGTTTTCGAAGTAGTCCCGATAGGCCAGGTCTTCGACGTTGCGCACGCCGTGGGCCAGGATCACGCGGTCGAAGCGTTCGTAGGTTTCCGGGTCCTTGATGACCGAGAGCCATGGCGCCATGCCGGTACCGGTGCCCAGCAGGTACAGGTTGCGTCCGGGGTGCAGGTCACTGATCAGCAGCGTGCCGGTGGGCTTGCGGCCGATGATGACTTCGTCGCCGGGCTTGATGTGCTGCAGGCGCGAGGTCAGCGGGCCGTCCTGCACCTTGATGCTGAAGAATTCCAGTTGCTCTTCCCAGTTGGCGCTGGCGATGGAATAAGCGCGCAGCAGCGGCTTGCCGTCCACTTTCAGGCCGATCATCACGAACTGTCCGTTTTCAAAACGGAAGCCGTCGTCGCGGGTGGTGGTGAAGCTGAAGTAGGCGTCCGTCCAGTGACGGACATCCAGCACCGTTTCGGTGCCAAAGGCTGAAGACATGGGGGATTACTGGAAAGCCTGGGGTCGGGACGAATTGTAGCCGAGGCGGCCTTGGCCGCCCTTGCGTTGGATCAATGGCGGGGGCGCGTGGACGCGGTCCTTGTCAGCCGCCGCGCGGTCCGCGTGGGCCGTTGCCGCCGCCATGGTTGCCGCCGGGCCGTCCACCCGTGCCACCACCACCACGGCGAGGTCCATTGTTGCGGTGCTGTCCACCGCCGGGGCCTCCCTGTGGGCGCGGCTTGCGTGCTTGGCCGTAGGGGTTGTGGCCGCCGCTTCCGGGCGTTGCGTGATCCGACGGGAACACCGGGGCATTGCCCGGATGGCCATACGGATGGGCGCTGCGCTGCTGCCCTTGGCCAGCGCCTTGGCCAGGTTTCCTGCCAGCGGCTGCCGGACCTCCCGGGCGCTTGGCACCAGGCTTGCTCGCATAAGGCTTTCCACCACCGGGATTGCCGCCCGGCTTGCCTGCATACGGCTTTTTAGCGCCGGCATTGCGGTGGCCGCTGGGGCCGGTATCCACGCCATCGGGCACGTACCAGGTGCGGAATGCGGCGGGATTGCCATCCGGCAGGGGCTTGGGTCCTTTCTGTGCGCGTTGCTTGAACGGCCTCTGGGACTGTTTGGCGGCGGCTTCGCCACTCACGGTCAGGCCGCCATGCGGCTTCTTGCCGCGGCCACCACGGCCACGGTCTTCGCGCACGTGGTCGAAACGGCGCAGTTCGCGGCCTTCGTCGGCGTTGTTGTGGCCGTTGACGTAGCCCTGGCTGCGGCCTTCGCGCGAGACGTGCACGGTGGACTTGGCTGCCTTGCGCTGGCCAATAACCGGTTGCAGGGTCAGGGCGGCAGGCGTGCCGTCTTCCAGGCCCAGTTCCTTGCGAACGGCCTGCACTTGTACGTCCGGCAGTTCCTGCGACTGGCCGCGCAGCAACGGTTGCGGCAGGGTGACCTT
>JBQGFJ010000033.1:0-18783 GCA_052040085.1 Pseudoxanthomonas sp. | reverse complement strand
AAGCCGATATTCCCGGCCAGCGCCGTCCGCTTGCCGGCCGCACGCAACAAATGCGCCAGCAGGCTGGTGGTGGTGCTCTTGCCCTTGGTACCAGTCACGCACACCGAATGCGGCACGATGCCGGCGGCATCCGCATGCTCGGCAAACCATAGCCCGGTGCCACCAATGAAGCGCGTGCCGGCGGCAACGGCCGCCTCGACTTCGGGCCGATAAGGGCTGATGCCCGGGGATTTCACCACTACGTCGAATGCGGATAGTCGCTGCGCACTGGCGTCGGTTTCGATGGACAACAATGCATCCTGCAACGCTGCCGCGTCCTGTGCTTCCGATGGTGAACAGAACAAGGTCAGCGGCTGGGCAGGCAATCGGTTACGCAATGCGCGCCAGGCGGCACGCCCTTCGCGCCCCCAGCCCCACAGCGCAACGCGCCGTCCCTCAAGTTGCGAAATGCGCACGCAACCGCTCCCACAAGGCGGCGGGAATACGATGCTCGTCACCGATGCCCAGCTGCGCGGCAATATCCGGCGCGGTACCGTCCAGCTGTGGGCGGATTTCCCGGTTGAAGCGATCCACCAGCACGTCTTCCCACCATTCCGGGCGACTGCCCAGCGCCATCATGGCCGCGCGTGACTCGCGCCCTTCACCCACGCATTCGAAGGGTTTGTGATCACGGTATTCCAGCAGCGCATCGAAACCGCCGGCCTGGCTTTCTTCGTCAAGCAGGTTGCGGCCGAAGATCTGTACCAAACGCGGCTTGGGCATGAACGGAGCCAGCGCCAGGAAAACGAAGTGGCACTTGGGACAAACGCCGCACCAGCGATTGACCGGGCGTTCGCCAAGGATGTGGAAATTGCGATTGCAACTGGAGAAGTGCGCGTCGTAGTGATCGGTCTTGGCGAACTGCCGCGCTACCGCCAGCTCCGAAAGCGGCCTCAGCAACGAGTAGTAATGCAGGTCGCCTGCCACCCGCTGCTGCACGTATTCGCCGAAGGCCTTTTCGAAGGCCCAGCCTTTGGACCACTGGTGGTTGACCTCGCCCGCACCGGGAATGAGGCTGCCGTAACTGGCCGAACGTTCGTTGGAGAACACGACCTGCCCGGCTCCCTGCACCAGCGCCGCCAGTACCAGGATGGCGGAATTCACCGCCGTCACCGGGATGTGGCCATTCCAGGCACCTTGCCGGTTCAATTCGAACAACTCCGGCGCAATGGCACGGCCGATATTCAGCGTGGGCAGTTCCGTGCGCGCGGCACAGGCCGCGATCAGCTGCGAGCCGCCGATCCATGTCACCGTCTGTGCAACGCCCAGGCCACGCAACGCTTCGATGCTGACCAGCGAGTCCTTGCCTCCCCCGATGGCGACCAGTGCATGCTCGCGCAGGCCCAGGGCAGGCGCCGCAGCAAGATGATCACCCTCGGCCGATGCACCGAACGGAAAGCGGATACGCTCGCGCAGATCCAGGCCGTTGCGATAGGCGAACTCACCCAGGCCATTGAGATAGACCAGTTCCAACAATGCTGCCGTGTCCGCATCGATGGGCTCGCCTTCGATGCGAATTTCCTTGGGCACCGCCGCCTTGTAGTAGCTCACGCCCGCAATCAGGTGCAGCAGGCGCAGGGCACGTTGCACCGCCACCGCACGCTCGCCGTGCAGATCGAACGGCGCGCCAGGGATGGTCACGGTCTCGACCAGCTCCGGGCCGTCATCGAACGCATAGACCAGCCGTGCCACGCCAGTGTCGGCATCGAAGCCGCAACGGACGAAGCGGAAGGCCCGTACCTTTTCCTTTTCGAACAGGATCATGGTGCCTCGACAGCGGCCTGCTTCACGCGCCGCAGGTAGCGGCGGGACAGGAAATACTGGAAGAAGAACACCGGCAGCACGCCGGTCGGCATCGCGATGATGAAGCCGTACACCACCATCATTGGCAACCAGCTCAGGGTTTCCCTGAAATCCCCCGGCTGCTCGGCGAACAATTGATCAAACACCGAGGACACCAACAGCCAGACGGCCAGCGCCAGCGGGAACAGCACGACCACCAGCAGCACGGTGCGAAACGACATGCCACTGGGCGACCACGGCTTCTTGGCCGCCCTCACCGAACGTGCATGCCATGCCGTGGTGAACCAGGCTGCCAGCCACAGCGCCACGGCCATGGCGGGTGCCCACAGCAGTACCAGCCGCGAACTCATGCGCCAGGATTGGCTGCCCCAGAAACTGGGGATCACCACGAACGCCAGCACCATCAATACCGTGGTGAGCAGCGCGCTGACCCAGATGAACTCAGTCCGTGGCTTCATCGATCATCTCCTGGGCCGGAAGCCCGCGCAGATTGTAGTGACTGGCCATCACGTATCCGTAAGCGCCCGCATCGGCAATCAGCACCACGTCATCCACATCCGTGTCGGCAGGCAAGCGCCGCTGCTTGCCGAACACGTCACTGGATTCACAGATGGGGCCCACCACGTCGAACACGCCATCAGACTCCGACGCCAACCGGCTCAGGTTGACGATGTCGTGCCAAGCATCGTACATCGCGGCCCGGAGCAGCGTGTGGATGCCGGCGTCCACGCCTACGCGGTGGATTTCGTCCTTTTCAACCACCTGGGTGACCCGGGTAAGCAACACGCCCGACTCCGCCACCAGGAAACGGCCCGGCTCGATCACCAACTGGTAGCCCGGATAGGCCTTCTTGATTTCGGCCAGTCCCGCATCCCAGGCCTCCAGGTCGAAGGGCTCGTCCTCGGCGGTGTACGGAATGGGCAGGCCGCCACCGATGTCGATGCTTTCGATGCTGCCGATCTGCTCGGCAATGCCGCCCAGCTCATCACAGACCTGGCGCCAGTGCTGTGGCGTCTCCACGCCGCTGCCCAGGTGCGCATGCAAGCCGACGATGGCGATATCCAGTGCCCGCGCTGCCGACAGGAACTCATCCAACCGCGCCAATGGCAGGCCGAACTTGGAGTTCTTGCCACCGGTCTTGACCTTGTCGTGGTGGCCATCGCCGCGACCCAGGTCCACGCGCAGCCACAACCGGTGGCCACGGAAGACATCCGGCCAGCGCTGCAGTGCTTCCACGTTGTCCAGGGTCAGGGTGATGCCCTTCTCCAGCGCGAACGCGTATTCGGCATGCGGCGCAAAACTGGGAGTGAACAGCACGCGCTCCGGTGGCAGGTCCGGGAAAGTGGCGAACACATGTTCCAGTTCACCCTGCGAAACACATTCCAGCCCGAAACCTTCCTGCACCAGCGTCGCCAGGATGGTGGGGTTCGAGTTGGCCTTGATGGCGTAGTAATGCCGGTCGATGGAGGCCATGGCCTTCAACGCACGGGCACGGGCACGCACCGTGGGTAAATGATAGACGTAGCGCGGCGTACCCTCGCCCGCCATCCCGAGCAGCCGTTCGCGCTGGCCGTGCCACCAAGGTGTCGGGCGCGGACGGAACGTGCCGGAAATCTCGCGCCAGCGGGTACCGAAAACCTCGGTCTCGTTGACCGGCATCGCACCACTGTCGATCAAGGCCTCGTGCAGCATCGGCAGCAGGCCATCGGCATCGGCCTCGTCGATGACGAAGGTCAGGTTCAGGTCGTTGGAAGACTGCGAAATCATGTGTACGCGCTCCTGCCCGAACGCAGCCCACACATCGGACAGCTTGTGCAACAGCGAACGCATGCCGCGCCCCACCAGCGTGATCGCCGTGCAGGGCACGATCACCTTGACCCGGCAGACTTCGGACAGATCCGCCGACAGCGCGGCCAGCACGTCGGTGTTGACCAGGTTCTCGCTGGGATCCAGCGATACCGTCACGTTGGTTTCGGCACTGCCGATCAAGTCCACCGACAACCCATGCTTCTTGAAGCGTTCGAACACGTCGGCCAGGAAACCGACCTGCTGCCACATGCCGATATCTTCCATCGACACCAGCACGATGCCGTTGCGGCGGCTGATGGCCTTCACCCCGGGAACCGTGGCGGCCTTGTCGTCGATGCGGGTGCCGGGCAGATCGGGGCGTTCTGTATCAAGGATGGTCATGGGTACTCTCGCGTCGCGACAGGGTTTGATGGAGCGCGGGTGCAATACCTTCGCGCCGGTGGTGGCGATTTCCTGCGCCTCGTGATAGTCCAATCGGGTCAGCAACCGTGCATCCGGCACTTCGCGCGGATTGGCGCTGAACATGCCCGGCACATCGGTCCAGATTTCCACGCGCTGCGCGCCCAGCAAGGCACCGAAGTAACCGGCCGAGGTATCCGAGCCGCCCCGGCCCAGCACTGCGGTACCGCCTTGCGGATGCCGGCAGATGAAGCCCTGGGTCAGCAGCATGCGGGTGGGCTGCTCGCGGAATTCGCGGCTCCAGCCCTCGCTGGCCACCGGGCTGCACGACACCGACAAGCGCCGGGCCCATTCACTCTGGTTGGGCAGCACGCTGGCTTCCATCCACTGGCGCGCATCCATCCAGCCGAAATCCAGCCCTTGCGCGCGCAGGTAGGCAGTCCCCAGCGTGGACGACAACAGCTCGCCCTGGGCCAGCACTTCCGCCTGCCAGTCCAGCGCACGTGTTGCGGCCCGCGGATCGATCACCAGCGCACGCAGTGCCGCCAGACGCTCGCCCAGCACGGCTTCGGCATCCAGTCCCAACTCCGTGGCGAACTCGCGATGACGCTGCTCCAGCGCCTCGGCGCGCTGCGCCGCATCCACGGCACCCTCGGTGATGGCGGTCAATTCGTTGGTGACCCCGGACAAGGCCGACACCACCACCAGCACGCGCGCATCACCTTCTTCGGCGCGCTGTTTCGCCAGCTTGCCAATCGTGTCCCAGCGATGACGACGCGACACCGAAGTGCCGCCGAACTTCAGAACGATCCAGCGATCGGACGCAACGAAAGCAGAAGACATGGAGGGAAAATGCGAGAAGCCCGGCCCTTCGGGCGTGAACCTCTGATTCTATCCGAACGTACGTGCCAACGAGTGTCCGTATGGGTGCCGAATCCCATGCCTGCATCCCGGACAGGCCCATGCCGGGCCAACCCCGCCATCCGGGCTTGCTAAGCTGCGCACCCCCTACCGGAGCTCCCCCATGGCTCGACGCCGTTTCGTGCAACTCGACGTATTCGCCCATCGCCCGGGTGCAGGCAATCCGCTGGCCGTGGTGCTGGACGGCGATGGCCTGGACGACGACACCATGCAGGCCATTGCGCGGTGGACGCGCCTGCCCGAAACCACCTTCGTGTTTCCGCCGTCACAGCCGGAGGCCAGCTACGCCATCCGCATGTTCAGTCCACGCCGCGAAGTGCCCTTCGCCGGACACCCCAGTGTCGGCACCGCCCACGCCGTGCTCGAGGCGGGACTGGCCACGCCTCGCGATGGCCTGCTGATCCAGGAAGGCATTGCGGGGTTGCTGCCGTTGCGGGTGGAAGGTGAAGGCGCGGACCGCACCATCGCCGTACGCACCCCGCGTGCCCACGTGGTGGAAATCGCTGACCCGCATGCGTACGACACGCTTCGTGCAGCGCTGCGGGGACTTCCCGGCGGCGCATTGCCACCGGCACTGGTCGACGGTGGCCGCCGCTGGTGGCTGGCGGAAGTGGAGAATGAAACCAGCCTGCGCCAAGCCGACCCGGACTGGAGCGCCATCGGTGCACTGGCCAACGCCACCGGCAGCATGGGCGTCTGCGCCTATGCACGCACCAACGGACAACCCTACGATCTCGTGGTCCGCGCCTTCGTCGGTGCCCCGGCCGCTTTCGAGGATGCCGCCTCCGGTGCCGCCAACGCGGCACTCGCTGCCTGGCTCAACTCACGCAATGCCCTTCCCGGCAATCGCAACCGCTATACCGTCAGCCAGGGCCGCGAAGTCGGCCACGACGCGCGCCTCACCCTCCACGTGGATGCAGAGGGCGACATATGGTCCGGCGGACAGGTCCAGTCCGTGATCAGCGGCATGATCGACTGGCGCTGAACCCCCGGCGCTTTCTCAGCACCTGGCTCTCAGAGCAGGGTCGCTTCCAGCGACACCGGCACCGACAGCGCACGCGAGATCACGCAACCGGCCTTGGCCTGTTGGGCGAACCCTTCGAACTGGGCTGCATCGATGCCCGGCACGTGGGCGGATACCACCAGCTTGATGCCGGTCACCGTCGGTCCCGGGTCCATGCCCGGCTCCATGGTGGCCTCGGCGCGGGTATGGATGCTGTCGGGAACGAATCCCGCCTTCCCCAGTACCGCCGACAAGGCCATGCTGAAGCAGCCGGCATGCGCGGCCGCCAGCAACTCTTCCGGATTGGTCCCGGTCTCGTCGCCGAAGCGGGTCTTGAATGAGTAATTCTGTGCATCGAACAGGCCGCTCTGCGGCGTGCTGATGCTGCCCTTGCCGCTTTGCAGGTCACCGTTCCACACTGCATCGGCGAATCGTTTAAGAGCCATGGCGTCGTCCTCCGTCCAAAGGGATGCGCAGCTTACACCGGCGCAGGTTCACATCCCGTATCGCACTGCGGCTTGACCCTCCCGGTGCATCTGCCGATGCTGGCAGCCCGCCATGACCGCCCGCCGAGCACTACGCCCGCGGCGCGCGCCGGCCCGGACAGCCATGACGGCCCTTCACCCCTCGATACGGGAGAAACGGCCTCATGTCGTACAGCACCCAACACATCCGCAACGTGGCCTTGGCAGGCCACCCAGGCGCCGGCAAAACCACTCTTTTCGAAGCCCTGCTGCTTGCCGGCGGCACCCTCCAGACAGCAGGCAGCATCGAGCGCGGCACCACCGTGTCCGACCACGACCCCATGGAGAAGGCCCGTGGCCACTCCATCGATACCGCCATCGCCGGTATCGACCACGTCGCGGCACGCGGACAACGCATCCACGTGAACCTGATCGACACGCCCGGTTATCCCGAATTCCGCGGCCCGACCCTCTCCGCACTGTCGGTGGTGGAAACCGCCGCCATCGTGGTCAGTGCCACCCAGGGCGTGGAGTACGGCACGCACCGATTGATGCAACGCGCCGCGGAGCGCCGCCTGTGCCGCGTGATCATCGTCAACCGGATCGACCAGGAAGGCGCCGATTGCCTGCACGTGCTGGAGGAATTGCGCGAGGCCTTCGGCCCCGAAGTCCTGCCCCTCAACCTGCCTGCCGAAGGCGGCACGAAGGTGGCGGATTGTTTTGTACAGGCCACCGGCGACAGCGACCTGGGCCCCGTAGCGGACTGGCACCGGAAAATCATCGACCAGGTGGTGGAAATCAACGAGACGGTGATGGAGCACTTCCTGGACCTAGGCGAAGCCGGCCTGTCCGGCCAGGAATTGCACGACGCCTTCGAGCAATGCCTGCGCGAAGGCCACCTGGTCCCGGTGTGCTTCGTGTCCGCGCGCACCGGCGCCGGCGTGAAGGAACTGCTGGATATCGCCGCGCGGCTGTTCCCGCATCCCGGCGAAGCCAACCCACCCATGTTCGTGAAAGGCACGGGCGACGATGCGCGCTTCATCGAAAGCCGCCCCGATCCCGAAGCACATGTCATCGCCGATGTCTTCAAGATCGTCAACGACCCATTCGTCGGCAAGCTGGGCGTGTTCCGCGTCTACCAAGGCACCGTGAGGAAGGAATCGCCGTTGTTCGTGGACGATGGCCGGAAGCCCTTCAAGGTGGCGCACCTGTACCGCCTCAAGGGCAAGGAGCACGCTGAAACCGACCGCGCCATCCCCGGCGACATCGTGGCCACGGCAAAGATCGACGACCTGCATTTCGACGCCGTATTGCATGACAGCCACGACGAGGACCACATCCACCTGGCGCCGATCGACTTCCCCAGGCCGATGTTCGGGCTCGCCGTGCAAGCTGCCAGCAAGGGGCAGGAACAGAAACTCGGCATGGCCCTGCACAAACTGGCTGAAGAAGATCCGGCCTTCCTGGTCGAACAGCAGACCGAGGCCAATGAAACCGTCGTGCACGGCCTGTCCGACCTGCACCTGCGCATCATGCTGGACCGGCTCAAGGAGCGGCACGGCGTGGACGTGGTGACGCACCCGCCACGCATTGCCTACCGCGAAACCATTTCTGCCAGCGCCGAAGGCCACCACCGCCACAAGAAACAGACTGGCGGAGCCGGGCAGTTCGGCGAAGTCCACCTGCGCATCGAGCCACTGCCTCGCGGCGGGGGCTTCGAGTTCGTGGATGCGGTCAAGGGCGGCACCATCCCGGGGCAATTCATTCCCGCCGTGGAGAAAGGCATCCGCCAGGCACTGCAGAGCGGCGCCATTGCAGGCTATCCCATGCAGGACATCCGCGTGACCGTGCACGACGGCAAGCACCATCCGGTGGACAGCAAGGAAGTGGCGTTCGCCGCCGCCGGGAAAAAAGCCTTCCTCGATGCCGTGGCCAAGGCTTCACCGCAGGTGCTGGAACCCATCGTGGAACTGGAAGTCAGCGCACCCGAAACCCAGGTCGGCGACATCACCGGAGGACTTTCTTCACGCCGCGCGCGCATCCACGGCACGGATTCGGACAAAGGCGGCATGCTTGTCCGCGCGCAAATCCCGCTTTCGGAGCTGGACGGGTACGCCGCCGAGCTGAAATCGATCACTGCCGGACAAGGCCGCTACTCGCTGGATTTCAGCCACTACGAACCGGTTTCCGTGCAGGTGCAGCAAAAACTCGTGGACAACTACAAACCGAAACACGACGACGATTGAGGCTGTCCACGCCCGCCACGGAATCGTGGCAATACCGGCACTTACAACACTTCCCTCATGCACTGCTCTCTTCGCGGATGCGTGTCGAACACGGCCGCGGAGGCGGTTTGCATCCATCCACGCCATCTCCATGAAGCAGCGAAAGGTGCATGTGCCGCCCATGCAGGCATCAATCAATGCACCACCGTTTGCTGCCGGATACGAAAAAAACATGTGTTTATTGCATTTTCCTATTGGCGTGGGCACGTACATGCCCTACATTTCGCATGCCGAACGTTTCGGCCACCTTTTCAACCTCAGACGGTAAAACAGGACACATATGGCAAAGAGCACGAAGAAGGCAGCTCCGAAGAAAGCCGCCAAGAAAGCAGCCCCGAAAGCCGCCGCCAAGCCGGCAGCCCCGAAGCCGATCAAGGAAGCCCTGAGCAAGTCGGGCCTGGTCGCCCACATCGCAGAAGCCACCGCAGTGGCCGCAAAGGACGTCCGCGCCGTACTGGCTTCGCTCGAAAGCGCCGTGCACGCATCCGTCAGCAAGAAGGGCGCAGGTTCCTTCACCCTGCCCGGCCTGCTGAAGATCTCCGCCGTCAACGTGCCGGCCAAGCCGAAGCGCAAGGGCATCAACCCCTTCACCAAGGAAGAGCAGTGGTTCGCCGCCAAGCCCGCCTCGGTCAAGGTCAAGGTGCGCCCGCTGAAGAAGCTGAAGGACGCCGCTTCCTGACAGGAAGGCGACCTTACGGCTGCACAAGATCGGGACGGCCATGCCGTCCCGATTTTTTTGGTCCCCGCACCCGTCGTGTGAACAGCCTGCCTGTACGGAACGCTGCATCGCGCCTGCAGTACTCGTCCCCACGCCAACGTGGACCTACTCTTTGGCCGTGCAATCCCCTGGAAGCATTGCCATGAGCCCCGAGCATCGTTACCGCATCACCGTTACCCCCATCGAAAAAGACGGCCAACCCTGTACCCGCCGCTGCGGCATGGAGTTCGAGCACGTCTGCCGGGAGGATTGGATGCGCATCCTGGAAAACCTGCAGCGCCAACCCGGTTTGGTGGGCGACCAGCACACCGCCCTGGTGGTCAGTGCGGAATTGCTTGCGGACCTGGAGCGCAATGCCGGCGACGGCGCCAAAGCGCTTTTCGCGCCGCTGCGGCCGCACCTGGCGACGTTCATCAAACACCTGGAACAACCCGGCAATCCTTGAGCCATCGCGCTATGCTGCCGGCATGAAGGCCCGCAGCGCCCAGGAAGCCCGCCTGCTGGAGCAGGTCCCGAACATCGGACCCTCCATTGCCAACGACCTGCGCCTGATCGGCATCACCATGGCCTCGCAACTGGCCAACCAGGACCCCTACGCCCTGTACGAAGCGATCAACCGCGCTTCCGGCACCCGCCACGACCCCTGCCTCTGCGACTGCCTGATCGCCGCGGTACGCTTCATGGAAGGCAGCAAACCGGTGCCGTGGTGGGAATACACGGCTGAACGCAAGCATCATTTCAATGCGGAATCATCCGCCGGAGCACCCAGTATCCATTTGCATCGGGGTACCGGCAGGTAGACTGTCGTCCCCTGTCCCGGTGTCTTCACGATGTCCCCCACTCGTCGCTTGCTGGTTGCCTTGCCGTTGCTGCTGGTGCTGCTTGCACTGGCTGGTTGTGAAACCCTCAACACCGTATCCGGTTACCTGGGCAACAAGGTCGTCTTCACCGAACCGCAATTGCAGCGCTACCTGGGCAAGCGATTCCCGCGCGAAATCGACAAGCTGGGCGGACTGGTGTCGGTAACCCTCAGCCAACCCTCGCTGAAACTGCCGCAAGACGATGACCGCCTGCACCTGGGCTTCGATGTGGCCATTGGCGCGCTGGGCTCGAAGAACCTGACCCAGGGCAACTTCGCCCTTGCCCGCGGACTCCGCTACGACCCCGCCACCCAAGGACTGCACCTGGACAATCCCGAGGTCATCAACGTCCATCTGGATGGCGCCAACGGACTGCTGCAAGGCAGCTCGCGGGAACTCGTCAACCTGATGCTGGTGGAGCTGGCCCGCGAAGTCCCGGTCTACCGGCTTGACGACGACCTGCTGCGCAAGCTGCCGGCCAGCAAGCAGATCGGCACCGTCCGCATCCAGGGCGGCACCGTGGTGGTTGAACTGGACTGATCCCGCTCAGCCCTTCGGCTGCAGCATGGTTCCCGTGCACTTCTTCGAGCCACACCGGCAGGCCCAGATTTTCTTGAGTCGCGCCGTGTGCGGCTCGGACAGCACGATGCCGTAGTTGTAGGTCAACTCTTCACCCGGCTTGATGTTGCGGATGGCCTCGATGAAAACCTTGTCCTTCTTGCGGTTCTTGCCGTCGTGCTCGTCGATCACCGCTTCGCAGTTCGGATCGCAACTGTGGTTGATCCAGCGTGCCTTGTTGCCCTTGTGGTTCGCATCGATCACATAGTCATCGTTCAGCGTGAACAGGAAGGTGTGACCCGACTCCACGTCCCCTTCATCATCCACATCCACCTCGGCATGGGTGCGGCGCTTGCCCTTGTACTCCACGATGCGCTCACCCTTGCGGATGGATGCCAGGGCGAACACGCCATTGCCATGGATCTCGGACTGGCGCGCTTCAATCTTCTTGTTGGCCATGTTTCAGCATGCTGGTGGGGACAGCCGCGATTGTCGCACGAGCTTGCCGCCATGCAGGAATCGCCATTGACCGTGATGCCGTCCACGGGAAATTCCGTCGCGAAGCACCCGGCCGCGATCGCCGCATCCCGTCTTCACGAGCCGCGACTTGGCTGACGCAGACAGAAAGCGTACAATTTTGGTCCTCTTTGATGAGAACGATTCCCGTCCATGCTGCGCGTCACCAAACTGACCGACTACGCCACCGTTGTCCTGACCGTGCTCGCCGCACGGCCCGGGCAGGTGCTGAGTGCGGCCGATCTGGCCGAACACGCCGGCCTTGAGCAACCCACGGTCAGCAAGCTGCTCAAACCGCTCGCACAAGCCGGCCTGGTCGAGGGCCTGCGCGGCGTGCATGGCGGCTACCGGCTGAGCCGTGAGGCCAGCGACATCAGCCTCATCGAGATCGTCGAGGCCATGGAAGGGCCGCTTGCCATGACCGAATGCAGCCAGGACCACAGCCAATGTGGCATCGCCCACCAGTGCGGCGTGCGCGCCAACTGGCGGCTGATCAACGACGTGGTCGGCGAAGCACTGCGCGGCGTCACCCTGGAACAGATGCTGCAACCCCCTTCCCCCAGCGACACGCGCCGGCGCCCCATTGCCGTTCGCGTCGCCACCTGACCCCACAGGCAGCCATATGGCCACCGAAAACGCCGAAATCATCGAACGGCTGGGCCGCCGCTACGAGGCCGGCTTCGTCACCGATATCGAATCCGACTCGCTGCCGCCAGGCCTGGGCGAGGACATCGTCCGCGCCCTCTCCGCCAAGAAGAACGAACCCGAGTGGATGACCGAATGGCGGCTGGCCGCCTACCGTCACTGGCTGACCATGCCGGTGCCGCACTGGGCCAAGTTGAAGATCGGCCCCATCGACTTCCAGTCGATCAGCTACTACTCCGCACCCAAGGCCAAGTACGCCTCGCTGGATGAAGTTCCGAAGGAGCTGCTGGACACTTACGACAAGCTCGGGGTGCCCCTGCACGAGCGCGCCAAGCTGGCGGGCGTCGCCGTCGATGCCGTGTTCGACTCGGTCTCGGTCGGCACCACCTTCCGCAAGGAACTCGCTGAGAAGGGCATCATCTTCTGCTCCATGTCCGAAGCCATCACCGAACACCCTGAACTGGTGAAGCAATACCTGGGCAGCGTGGTGCCGGTGGGCGACAACTATTTCGCCGCATTGAATTCGGCGGTGTTTTCCGATGGCAGCTTCGTGTTCATCCCCAAGGGTGTGCGTTGCCCCATGGAACTGAGCACCTATTTCCGCATCAACGCCGGGCACACCGGGCAGTTCGAGCGCACGCTGATCATCTGCGAGGACAAGGCCTACGTCTCGTACCTGGAAGGCTGCACCGCGCCGATGCGCGATGAAAACCAGTTGCACGCAGCCGTCGTGGAACTGGTCGCGCTGGAAGATGCCGAGATCAAGTATTCCACGGTGCAGAACTGGTACCCGGGCGACGAAGAAGGCCGTGGCGGCATCTACAACTTCGTCACCAAGCGTGCCGAATGCCGTGGTGCGCGCAGCAAGGTCACGTGGACGCAGGTGGAAACCGGCTCCGCCATCACCTGGAAATACCCGAGCTGCGTGCTGCTGGGCGACGATTCGGTGGGCGAGTTCCATTCCGTGGCGCTCACCCACCATCGTCAGCAGGCCGATACCGGCACCAAGATGATCCATGTCGGCAAGCGCACCAAGAGCAAGATCGTCAGCAAGGGCATCAGCGCCGGGCGTGGCCAAAACACCTACCGTGGACTGGTGAAGGTGGAGCGCGGCGCCGACGGCGCGCGCAACCATACCCAATGCGACAGCCTGCTGATCGGCAAGAAGTGCGGCGCGCACACCTTCCCCTACATCGAGGTGAAGAATCCCACCGCCACGCTGGAACACGAGGCCACCACCTCCAAGATCAGCGACGACCAGATGTTCTACTGCCGCAGCCGTGGCATCGGCCAGGAAGACGCCGTCAGCCTGATCGTCGACGGTTTCTGCAAACAGGTTTTCCGCGAACTGCCGATGGAGTTCGCGGTGGAAGCCAAGAAACTGCTGGAAGTCTCGCTGGAAGGATCGGTGGGATGACGCGCGCCATCGTGTTGACGCTGCTGTTTTCCGCCTGCATGCCGGCCTTCGCCACCTCGCGGGACGGCGCTGGGCAATTGCCGTGCAACCCCGAAGGCTCGCAGATGGAACTCAACGCCTGCGCGGCAGACGAACTGGCTGCCGCCGATGATGAATTGAATGCCACGTGGCGCGACATCATAAAACGCCTGGGCGACGATGCCATCGCAGTAGCCCGGCTGAAGGCCGCGCAACGATTGTGGATCCAGTTGCGTGATGCCGACATGGAAGCGCAGTTTCCGCTCGCCGACGACCAGGACCCACGCGTGCAGTACGGCTCGATGTACCCGATGAGCTTCGCCCATGCCAAGGCCGAACTGACCCGACAACGTACCCGTTACCTGCGCGCACAGTTCCTCGACAACGCCGGACACTGAACCGCGCGTCCGCTCCATACCCAGAAGACGAATACCCCCATGCTCAAGATCGACAACCTCCACGCCAGCGTCGCCGGCAAGGACATCCTCAAGGGCCTCACGCTGGACGTGAAGGCGGGAGAGGTCCACGCCATCATGGGCCCCAACGGGGCAGGCAAGTCCACGCTCGGCAATATCCTGGCTGGCCGCGAGGGCTATGAAGTCACCGCCGGCAGCATCGAGTTCGACGGCAAACCATTGCTGGAACTGGAACCGGAAGAACGTGCTGCCGCTGGCGTGTTCCTCGCCTTCCAGTACCCGGTGGAAATTCCCGGCGTCAACAACACCTACTTCCTGCGTGCCGCGCTGAATGCACAGCGCAAGGCACGTGGCGAGGCGGAACTGGATTCGATGCAGTTCCTCAAGCTGGTGCGCGAGAAACTGGCCGTGCTGCACCTGAAGGACGAACTGCTGCACCGTGGCGTCAACGAAGGCTTCAGCGGCGGCGAGAAGAAGCGCAACGAGATCTTCCAGCTGGCGGTACTGGAACCGAAGCTGGCCATCCTGGATGAAACCGACAGCGGCCTGGACATCGATGCCCTCAAGACCGTGGCCGATGGCGTCAATGCCCTGCGTTCGCCGGACCGCGCCTTCGTGGTCATCACCCACTACCAACGCCTGCTCGACCACATCAAACCGGACGTGGTGCATGTGCTGGCCGATGGCCGCATCGTGCAATCCGGCGGGCCGGAACTGGCACTGGAGCTGGAACAGCACGGCTACGCCTGGCTGAAGGACCGCGTGGCACCGGAGAAGGTGGGCTGATGAGCGCCTTGCTGGACTCCCTTGCTGCCGCTTTCGACGGCGACGCCACCCGCCGCGGCATGTTGTACGAGGCGCTGCGCGACGGCCTGCCCGGTCCGCGCACCGAGGCATGGAAATACACCCCCCTGCGGACGCTGGAACGGCGCAGCTTCCTGCCCGTTGAAACGGTGCCCGACATCGGCATCGAACCACTGGCCGGCATTCCCGCACCGCGGGTGGTATTCGTCAACGGCCGCTACTCGCCCGTGTTGTCGTCCACGGACGAGCTACCCGCTGGCGTCCGCTTGGAACTTCTTTCCGAAGTACTCGCTTCCGGTGAGGATTCCGCACGCTTCCTGGCCCGTCGTTTCGAACGCACGGATGAAGTCTTCGCACGTCTCAACGCGGCACTGGCCAACGAGGGCGTGCTGCTGCGCGCCGAGGCCAATGCCGCCGGTGACAAGCCCATCCATCTGGTCTTCATCTCCGCCGAGGATGGTGCCGACCGGGCCTGGCACCTGCGCAACCTGGTGGAACTGCGCCGTGGCGCCTCCCTTTCCATCGTCGAACACCATCTGGGCATCGGCAACCACGCACACCTGGCCAATGGTCTGGTCCACGTCCATGTGGCACAGGGCGCACGCCTGGAGCATGCACGCATCCAGCATGACAGCCTGCGGGCAACCTCGTTCCTGCGTACCGATGCCGTGCTGGCACGCGACGCCTTGTATCACCGCGTCGACCTGGAACTGGGGGCTGCACTTTCGCGCCACGAACTCAATGTGCGCCTGGAAGGTGCACAGGCACGCCTGGTCGCCAATGGCGTGCTGCTGGCGCAAGGCCGCGGCCATGTCGACACCCGGCTGGGCATCGATCACATCGCCCGCGACACCGCATGCGAACTGACCTGGCGTGGCTTGGGCACGGATCGTGGCCGCGCGGTATTCCATGGCGGCATCCTGATCCGCGAGGGTGCGGATGGCACCGATGCCATGCTGTCGAACAAGAACCTGCTGCTCTCGGACAATGCCGAGATCGACACCCAGCCCGTGCTGGAAATCCACGCCGACGAAGTGAAGGCCGCCCATGGCGCCACGGTCGGTCAACTGGACACGCAGGCGCTGTTCTACCTGCGCTCGCGCGGCCTGCCGCACATGCAGGCACGGCAGTTGCTGACCGCCGCCTTCTGCCGCGAACCCTTGTCGGCCATCGAAGACCCTGCCCTGCGCGAATGGCTGGTGGCCCGGCTGGACGGGGCGCTGCAGGCACTGGGAACGCCATGAACGCCGCCGTGCCACGTCACGCCGCTTCCGGCACAGCGCCCGACTGGGCACGTGTACGCGAAGACTTTCCTTTGCTGGCACGTGAAGTGCACGGGAAGCCGTTGGTCTACCTGGACAGCGCCAACACCGGACAAAAGCCCGCTTCGGTGATTGAAGCAGTGGATGATTTCTACCGCCATCACAATGCCAACGTCAGCCGCGCGGTACATACGCTGGGTACCGAGGCAACCGACGCTTATGAAGGCGCGCGCGGCAAGCTGGCGCGCTTCCTCAACGTGCGTGGTGATGAGCTGGTGCTGTGCAGTGGCACCACCTTCGCGATCAATCTGGTGGCCTACTCCTGGGCACTGCCGCGCCTGAAAACGGGTGACGTGATCCTGGTCTCGCGCATGGAACACCATGCCAACATCGTGCCGTGGCAACTCGTCGCGCAACGCACCGGCGCCGAAATCCGCGTCGCCGAGATTCGTGAAGACGGCACGCTGGACCTGGACGCGCTGCATCGCGCGATGACGCCGGAAGTGAAACTGCTGGCCGTGGCCCATGTTTCCAACGTACTGGGCACGATCAATCCGGTCCGCGACATCTGCCGCGAAGCACGCAAGCGCGGCA
Source organism: Pseudoxanthomonas sp. (assembly GCA_052040085.1). GTDB lineage: Bacteria > Pseudomonadota > Gammaproteobacteria > Xanthomonadales > Xanthomonadaceae > Pseudoxanthomonas_A. Next base: position 2,252 of record JBQGFJ010000033.1, on the reverse strand, counting down.
TCACCACGGTGGTGGACGGTTCGCAAGCCACGCCGCACCGCAAGGTGGATGTTCCCGCCATCGGCTGCGACTTCTATGCCATCACCGGCCACAAGATGTGCGGACCCACTGGTACCGGCGCACTGTGGGCGCGGCGCGAGCACTTGCAGGCAATGCCTCCGTTCATCGGCGGCGGCGAAATGATCAAGGAAGTCAGCTTCGACGGCACCGTATTCAACGACCCGCCGCACAAGTTCGAAGCCGGCACCCCGAATATCGCCGGCTTCGTGGGCCTGGGTGCTGCTGTGGATTACCTCGAAGCACTTGGCATGGCCCATGTCGAGGCCCGCGAAGCCGAATTGTTGGCACACGCCACCGAGGAACTCCGCAAGATCCACGGCCTGCGCATCTTTGGCACGGCGCCCGACAAGGCAGCAGTGATTTCGTTCTTGATCGAAGGCGCGCACGCGCACGACCTCGCCACCCTGCTCGACCTGGAAGGCGTGGCCGTGCGCTCGGGACAACATTGCGCCCACCCACTCCTGCAGTACTACGGCGTAGCCGCGACATTGCGTGCCTCACTGGCCTTCTACAACACCCACGATGAAGTCGACCGCTTCGTTGCCGCCCTGGTGAAAGTGCGCAAGTTGCTGGGGTGAAGGCCTGGAAGCAGGAGTGAGTGGAGAGGAGTGAGGAGTGAGAAAAGGCAACAGCCTTGAGCTCAGCTGCACGGACTTCGATCCTGGCTCTTCCTCCCTTCTCCCTCTGGGAGAAGGTGCCCGCAGGGCGGATGAGGTAATGAGCTTCTCGTAGTGATGAACGTTCCCCTGTTCGTGATTTTTCCTCCCTCATCCGGCGCGTCGCGCCACCTTCTCCCGGAGGGAGAAGGGAAAAAGCAATAAAATTGCCGCCATGGACACTCTCAGCTTCCGCACCGCCACCACCAACGACATCCCGGCCCTGATCGCACTGGTCACTTCCGCCTATCGCGGCGATGCCAGCCGCCAGGGCTGGACCACCGAAGCCGATCTGCTGGATGGCAATCGCATCGACTCGGACGTACTGGCGCGCGACATCGAGCGCCCCGGTAGCCGTGTGCTGCTGGCCGAGCGCGATGGCGACCTGCTGGCCTGTGCACATGTCGCCGAGGAAGACGGTGCCGGTTACTTCGGCATGTTCTCGGTCAGTCCGGAACTGCAGGGCACCGGTGTAGGCAAGGCGCTGCTGGCGGAAGCCGAGCGCGTGGCACGGGAAGAATGGCGGCTTCCGTCCATGCGGATGACGGTGATCGATGTGCGCGATGCATTGATCGCGTTCTATGAGCGCCGGGGATACGCGCGTACCGGGATCAAGAAGCCCTTCCCCTATGGCGACGCACGGTTCGGCATCCCGCTGCGCGACGACCTGCGTTTCGAAATACTGGAAAAGCGCCTCGCCGGAGACGCGTGATGAGCGGAACCTGGAGCTTCGTCTGTGCCACCGCCGAGCTGCTGCCCGGCGAGATGAAGACCGTCTTCGACGAAGTCACCGGCGTTGCCATCGTGGTCTTCAACCTGGATGGCGACCTGTATGCGCTGGAAGACCAGTGCAGCCACGAGGATTTCGAACTGTCCTCGGGTGAATTCGATACCGGCGACGGCACCGTCGAGTGCGTGCTGCACGGTGCGAAGTTCGATATCCGCGACGGGCGCGCCCTGTGTGCCCCGGCCTATACCCCGGTGGCGAAGTTCCCGGTCAAGATCGAACACGGCGGCGTCTGGACCCGCGACGACCGCGACTGAGCCAGCGTTTGCCGACAACCGGGCGGCCATGTTGTAAATGATAATCCGTATCATTATCATGCGCGATTCCTGCCCCATGCCCGGGCAGCCGCCAGCGTCCAACCGACCTTGTCCAGCGAGTCCGCCTACTCCGGCACCCAACCGCACCGACCCCTGACATGGTTGGCCGGCCTGCTGTTGCTGGCGGCCGTGCTGCTCGGTGGTCGCGCGCCCGGAACCGCATCGGTCAAGCTCGCTGAACCGGCACACCAAGCGAGTCTGACCGCCAGCGACACTATCCCTTCCGCTGCACCCCGGATTTTGTCCCTCGCGGATGTGGCTTTGGAGGCCATCGAGCCTTCCTCCGAAGGCGACGATGACCCGCCTCACACCATCGCCACGGCAATTGCCTCTGCCACGGCCGTTTCGCTTGCCACGCGCGCGATAACCGCTAGCCCTGCCTCCCGCCGCTGGCGGCACCGCGGTCAGGCACCGCCACGGGCCTGACGGCCT
>JBQGFJ010000032.1:0-8777 GCA_052040085.1 Pseudoxanthomonas sp. | reverse complement strand
GGTCCGTCTCGTTGAGGATGCGCGCCGGGTCGCGGTTCTCCACCCAGCCGCCGTCCTGCCGCTGGTACATCAGGATGTTGTTGGCGATGTCCACGATCTGCCCGGCGTCATGGCGTGGATATTCCTTGCCATGCAGGTTCTGCCAATGGTGGATTCCGTCATCGAAGCCATCCAGCGGGATGGCACGGAAGCGGGTATCCGCGGGCGGATCGACCGGCACTGCCGCGCCATGGACGCAGCCGGTGGCAAGCAGTGCCATCAGCAGGCAGGAGGTGCGGATCATCGCAGTACGGCAGGCAGCCACAGCGACAATTGCGGGAAGAACGTCACGATGAGCAACACGCCCAGCCCAGCCAGCCAGAACGGCCAGATGGTGCGCATGACTTCGCCCACGGTGACCTTGCCGATGGCCGTGCCGATGAAGAGCACCGAGCCCACCGGTGGCGTCACCAGGCCCAGGCCGCCGGTCAGTACCAGCACCAGTCCGAAATGCACCGGGTCGATGCCATAGGCCTTGGCAACCGGCAGGAAGATCGGCGTGCAGATCAGGATCATCGGTGCCAGGTCCATGAAGGTGCCCAGCAGCAGCAACATGATCACGATCAGCAGCAATACGGTGTATTTGCTTTCGGCAAACGACTGCAAGGCGTCGACGGCTGCCGTGGGAACCTGCAGGTAGGCCAGCAGCCAGCCGAACAGCGCCGCGGTGGCAATCACGAACAGGATCACGCCGGTGGTGCGGGCTGCGTGCGAAACGGTTTCCAGGAAGTCCCGCCATTTCAGTTGGCGATAGATCACCGCCGTGACCAGCAGGGCGTACACCACCGCGATGGCGGCACTTTCCACGGCGGTGAAGATGCCGGCGCGGATACCCACGAAGATCAGCACCACCAGTCCCAGGCCAGGCAATGCGGCGATCAATCGCACCAGCACCGCCCGCATGCCGGGGAAAGGTTCCACGCCATAGCCACGCTTGCGCGCCACCAGCCAGCAGGTGACCATCAATGCCGCGGTCATCAGCAGGGCCGGCACGATGCCGGCGGCGAACAGGGTGGCAATCGAAATGCCACCGCCCGCTGCCGCGGAGAACAGGATCAGGTTGTGCGAAGGCGGCACCAGCAAGGCCACAAGTGCCGCGGTGATGCTCACGTTGACCGCGAAGTCGCGGTCGTAGCCGCGCTTCACCATCTGCGGGATCATCGTGCCGCCCACCGCAGAGACGTCGGCAATGGCGGAGCCGGACACGCCGCCGAAGAACAGCGAGGACAGGATGCTGACCTGGCCCAGTCCGCCGCGCAGCCGGCCGACCAGTGAAGCGGCCAGCGCGATCAGGCGTTCGGAAATACCGCCGCGCATCATGATTTCACCCGCGAAGATGAAGAGCGGAATGGCGATCAGCGAGACCGAGCCGGTGCCGGCGGCGATCTGCTGGGTCATCACGATGGTGGGCAGGTCCAGGTACAGCAGGGTCGCCAGTGATGCGGCAGCCAGCGCATAAGCGACCGGCACGCCGATGATCAGCAACAGGGCGAAGACGGTAAACAGGATCGCAATGGCCATGGTTCAGGCGGCTCCTTGTGCGGGGCGGGCGGTGATGGCCAGCAGCAAACGATTGAGGGCGAACACCACCATCAGCAAGCCGCCCAGCGACAACGGCAGGAAGCTGATGCTCTGTGGCAGGGCTGCGCCGGCCATCTTCACGTCCAGGCCGTCCATCAGCAGGATGAAGCTCCAGTACGCAAGGAAGCCGCCGATGATGGCGATGATGGTGGGGATGACGACATCGACCACGCGCTTGGCGGAAGGCTTCATGGCTTCGGCCAGCAGCACGAAACCGAAGTGGCGGTTGGTGTACACGCCCGCCGCCGCGCCCATGCTCATCGCGGTGCTGAGCAACAGCAGGGTGACCGGTTCGGTCCAGCTGGGCGAGTTGTTGAGTACGTAGCGGGCAAATACCTGCCAGCCCTGCACGATCACCAGGCCGATGAGTGCGCTGGCGGCGATGGCGGTCGCGATGCCTGCCAGTCTTTCCAGCAGGCGCTGCAGGTTTCCGGGAGGTGGCGGGGAAATGGGTGTGGATGACATGGCCGTGCCTCAGGCTTGCGCGCGGATGCTGCGGTAAAGGGGAGCGATGAGCGGGTTGTCGCGATACTCGGCGAGCAGCGGCTCGGCGGCCTTGCGGAATGCAGGCAAATCGGCCTCGTTCATGTTGACGCCGGACTCGATCACGGCCTGGCGTGCCGCGCTTTCCGACTCGTCCCAGAGCTCGCGCATCACCGCCACGGATTGGCGGGCGGTGTCGCGCAGCAAGGCCTGGTCATCGGCGGACAGGGCTTCGAAACTCTTCTGCGACATCAACAACACGTCCGGTGCATAGGAGTGTTCGGTCTGCGACCAGTAATGCGCGGCCTCGAAATGCCGGCTGGAATGGAAGCTGCGGATATTGTTCTCCGCGCCATCGATCAGATGGGTTTCCAGTGCGGAGAACGCTTCGCCCAATGACAGCGGGGTGGGATTGGCGCCCAGCATGCGGATCAGCCGGATGAAGATGTCCGATGCCGGGACGCGCAGTTTCAGGCCGTGCAGGTCTTCCGGGGAACGCAGTGGCCGCCGCGTGTTGTAGAAACAGCGTGCACCGCTGTCGTAGATGGCCAGGCCCACCAGGCCGCGTTGTTCGAAGCCTTTCAGCACCGCGTTGCCCACTTCGCCATCCAGGGTGCGGCGCAGGTGCGGCACCGAATCGAAGACATAGGGCAGGCACAAGGCCTGGGTCAACGGGAATGCGTTGTTGAGTGCGCCGGAATAAACGCGGGTGATGTCGATGACGCCGAAACGCGCCATGTCGATGGCTTCCGCTTCACGGCCCAGCTGCCCGGAGTGGAAGATGCGCAGGCCCAGGCGGCCATTGGTTTCGCGTTCCAGTGTTTCACCGATCCACTTCACCGCCTGCACGGTGGGATAGTCGCGCACGTGTACGTCGGTGGTGGTCAGTATGTTGGCAGGCGCGCTTGCCCTTGCCGGTGCGGCGAAGGGCAGTGATGCAGCGCAGGCTGCGGTGATGCCGGTGGTGACGAAGTGGCGGCGGCTGATCACGTCGCGCTCTCCGTGGAGGCCTCTGCAAGCGGCGGTGCCGCGACGGCATGGCAGGCGATATCCCCGAAACCGGCGAAACTCACCCGCGTTCCCTGGCCGGCGAGGATGTCATGGATACCGGTAGCATTTCCGGTGGCGATGAGATCGCCGGCCTTCGCGGCGATGCCGCGGCGGGCCAGCCGGTTCAGGGCGAAGGCGAACGCAGCACGCAGGCCGCCGGGCAGTCGCGTGGCGCCGCCAGTGCCGACTGCCACGCCTTCGATGAAGGTGGAGCACACCAGTTCGTGTTCCGGGATGTTGCGCCACTGCGGGATTTCATTGCCCAGCACCAGACCGTTGTTGTTGCCGAAATCGGATACCACCACCAGCGGGCCGAGGATGTTGATGGTGGCCAACGGACTGCTGGCCACTTCGATGCCGGTATGCAGGCTGGCAGGCACCGCTTCGGTCTCGGCCGGTGTCCAGTCCTGTTTTCCTGCCGGCACGTCCGCTTCCAGCCGGATCACGTATTCGGCTTCCACCGCACCGAATCCGCCGGTGAACACGGGCAGGCCGAGATCCCCGTTCCCCACTGGCCACAGATTGCGCGCGAAGATGGGCCCCAGCAGGCGTTCGTCCCCCGAGACATCCCGGCGCTCCGGGGCGATGAAGCCGACCTTCCAGCCCACCACCTGGTCCGGCCAGCGGGCGATGGCGGTGTCCTGGACTCGATAGGCGGTTTCCAGGTCCGGGGGAATATTGCCCGGGAAGTCGGGCAAGGAGGCGCCTTGCAGTCGGGCCTGCACGAAGCGTTCGGCGATGGCCTGGAGCTCGGGCGCGGTGTCCCGGGTGGTGTCGTGGAGACGGGTGTCGATGCTCAACGGGTGTTCCCCTGGTGGCTTGTCATGCTGCACTGCCAATGGACAGCGGGTTGTCGCCTGTATATGGTAAACCGGTGTCATTTACAATACGCAACGCCGCAAAACCCATGTGCCTTCCGGCAGCGGCCCAACGACTACTCCTGGGAGGGAGCGACCGATGCACAGAAACCTGATCTTCATCATGACCGGCGGCGGACGCCGCATTTGCACGGGTCTGCTGGCCATGGTCATGGCCTGCGCCGTCCTGCCTGCCACGGCGGCGGCTCCGGACAAACCACTGGCCTTCCCGGGTGCGCAGGGCTGGGCCGCACACACCCCGGGTGGGCGCGGCGGGCAGATCATTCGCGTGACCACGCTGGAAGCCGAAGGCCCCGGTTCGTTTGCCGAAGCGGTGAACACCAAGGGGCCGCGCATCGTGGTGTTCGAAGTGGGTGGCGTGATCGACCTGGGCGTGAAGACCCTGCGCATCACCGAACCCTACCTGACCATCGCCGGGCAGACCGCGCCCGCACCCGGCATCACCTTCATCCGTGGTGGCATCGACATCGCCACCCATGACGTCATCGTCCGCCACATCCGCTCGCGTCCGGGCGATGCCGGCTTGCCCAAACGCAGCGGCGTCGATTTCGATGCCATCTCCACCGTGCGCGCCCATGACGTCATCGTCGATCATTGCTCGCTGACCTGGGCCACCGACGAAGGCCTGTCGTCCTCCGGCACGCGTTTCATCGAGGGCGGCAAGACGCTGGAGGATTTCCGCAACGGCACCTCGCGCCGCATCACCTTCAGCAACAACCTGATTGCCGAAGGCCTGGCGGATTCCACCCATGGCAAGGGTGAGCACTCCAAGGGCACGCTGGTGCATGACCACGTGCAGGAGATCCTGATTGTGGGCAATCTGTATGCACACAACTACGAGCGCAATCCGCTGTTCAAGGGCGGCGTGTCCGGCCAGGTGGTCAACAACCTGATCTACAACCCGGGTACGCGCGCCACGCACTACAACCTGATTGCGGAAGAGTGGCTGGGCCACGAGTACGCGACCGGCAACATGATCCTGCGCGGCAATGTGTTGCGCGCTGGCTACGACACCAAGAAGCTGGCCTTCTTCATGATCGGCGGTTCCGGCAACATCAATCTCTTCCTCGGCGACAACCTCGCGGTGGATGTGATCGGTGAGTCCACCATTCCCATGGTGGGCCGCTACACCAATGCGCCGGTGCAGGTGAATTTGCTCAAGACGCCACCGGCACTGCCGTTCGGCACCGTGTTGCTGCCTTCGGCGAAGGTGCAGGATGCGGTGATCGAGACGGCGGGCGCCACGCCGTGGGACCGCGATCCGATCGACCGCCGCATCGTGGCGGATGTCATCGAAGGCCGCGGCCACATCATCGACAGCCAGGACCAGGTGGGCGGCTATCCGAAGTACGAACCGACGCAGCGGCCGTTTGTCGAAGCGGAGTGGAACCTCGACACGATGGAACCCATTGGCGGCAGCTACGAGCGCGTCCAGCACCTGCGCTGAGGATGCATTGATGCCGTCGCGACGGCGGTTCCTGCAGCAGGCCGCGTTTTCGGGCGTGGCCTGGCTGCTGCCGGCTGTTGCGTTGGCCGTGCCTTCGGGCAGTCATTCCATCGTGCGTGTGCGCAGCGGCCGCATCGCCGGCACGCTGGAACATGGCGTGCATGTATTCCGCGGGATTCCCTACGGTGCGGATACCGCGCCCCGGCGCTTCCTTGCCGCGTTGCCCGAAGTTCCCTGGCGCGGCGTGCGCGATGCGCATGAATACGGCGCATCGGCCCCGCAGCGGGGTGCCGAAGGCCCGGGCAGTGAGGACTGCCTGTTCCTGAATGTGTGGACGCCTGCATTGGGCGATGGCGGCAAGCGCCCGGTGCTGGTCTATATCCACGGCGGTGGTTTCAACACGGGTTCCGGCAGTGATCCCTTGTACGACGGTGCGCGCCTGTGCCTGCGCGGCGATGTGGTGGTGGTCACGCTGAACCACCGGCTCAATGCGTTCGGCTATCTGCACTTGGCGGACATCGCCGGGCCTGGATACCGCGATGCAGGCAACGTGGGACAGCTTGACCTGATCCAGGCCTTGCAGTGGGTACGCGAGCATGCCGCTGCATTTGGCGGCGATCCCGGCAACGTTACCGTGTTCGGACAATCCGGCGGGGGCGCCAAGATCGCCACGTTGATGGCGACACCGGTGGCCTCCGGCTTGTTCCATCGCGCATGGACCATGAGTGGCCAGCAGGTCACCGCCGCCGGTCCGCGTGCCGCCGAGGGACGGGCGCGGATCTATCTCGAAGCGCTCGGTTTGCAGCACAGCGATATCGATGGGTTGCGAACCCTGCCTGTCGATGTGCTGTTGCACGCGCAGAGCGTGCGTGATCCTTCGCGGGTAGAGGACATGGCGCTGTACTTCGGTCCGGTCATGGATGGCATGCACCTGCCGCGGCATCCGTTCTGGCCGGATGCGCCGCCGCAATCGGCACGGATTTCCATGGTGATCGGCAACACCCGTGACGAGACGCGGGCATTTCTCGGAAACGATCCCATCAACTTCACGCTCGATTGGGACACGCTCCCTGATCGGCTGCGCAAGCATCAGTTCGTCGATATCGATCCGCATGTGGTCGTCGCCGAATACCGCAGGCTGTATCCGGACTACACGCCCAGCGAGGTGTTCTTCGCCGCCACCACGGCCGGACGTTCATGGCGTGGCGCGGTGGAAGAGCTGGAAGTGCGCGCACGCCAGGGCAGCAATACCTGGGCTTACCAACTCGATTGGCATCCGGATGATGAAGAGGGGCGGAGGATGCGCGCCTTCCACACGCTCGACATCCCACTGGTGTTCGACAACATCGCGCAACCGGGTTCGCGCACTGGCACCACCGCGGAAGCACAGCGCGTTGCCGATGCCATGAGCCATGCCTTGCTGGCGTTCGCGCACACCGGTGACCCGGGCGGAGGTGCAGCCGGTGGATGGCCGCCGTATACGCTGGATCGGCGCGAGACCCTGGTTTTCGATACGCTGCCCCGCGTCGAGGATGATCCTCGTGGCGGCGAACGCCGTCTTTACCAGCGCGTTCCCTTCATCCAGCGAGGCACCGTGTGAAGCCACCCCTGCGCATTGCGTTCCCCTCCTTGCTGGCGCTGGCCTGCATGGCAGGTCTTGGCCATGCCGCTGAAGACGAGGCCGTGGTGCCGCGTTTCCGCGATGCACCGCTGGTGCGCGAACCCTATATCGCCGATCCCTCTGCGCATGTGTTCGAGGGGCGCATCCACGTCTATGGCTCGCACGACGTGGACGAGCCGCCACTGGACGGGGCCTCCGGCAACGAATTCGTGATGCGCGACTACCAGGTGCTGTCGATGGACCGGGTGGGTGGCGACGTGATCGTGCATCCCGTTGGCCTCGCACTCGAAGATGTTCCATGGGCCAGCCGCCAACTCTGGGCGCCGGATGCGGCACACAAGGGCGGGCGCTATTACCTGTACTTCCCTGCCAAGGATGCCGACGGCATTTTCCGCATTGGCGTGGCGGTGGGTGATCGCCCCGAAGGTCCGTTCAAGGCCGAGCCCGAACCCATTCCCGGCAGCTACAGCATTGACCCGGCCGTGTTCGAAGATGAGGACGGCGCACACTATTTGTATTTCGGCGGCATATGGGGCGGCCAACTGCAACGCTGGGCGTCGGGCGAATACGATCCAGAGGGCGGCGACAGCGACCTGGGGAAACCCGGTGCACCTGCGTTGATGCCGCGCGTGGCACGGCTAAACGAGGACATGCTGGCCTTTGCCGAGGCACCCAGGGAAGTGATGTTGCTCGACGAGCAGGGACAGCCGTTGACCGGAGGCGATACGGATCGCCGTTTCTTCGAAGCCGCCTGGCTACACAAACACGATGGCCGCTACTACTTCAGCTGGTCCACCGGCGATACCCACACCATCCGCTATGCCACCGGGGATTCGCCCTATGGTCCGTTTACCTACCGTGGCGTGATCCTGCCGCCGGTGCAGGGCTGGACCACCCATCATTCCATCGTCCGCCACGAGGGGCAGTGGTATCTGTTCTACCACGACACCGAAATCAGTAATCGCACGCATCTGCGCAACACCAAGGCGACCGAATTGGTGCACGAAGCCGATGGCTCGATCCGGGTCATTGATCCGTTCCTGCCGGTCTCGCAGGCGACGGAATAAATACTCCCGCGAAAGGCATCCCGGCCAAGAGCCGCTTTTGCAGGTGCAGTTCAAGCAAAAAAAACCGCCGGTGCGCCCGGGGAGAGGGTCCGGGGGCCGGCGGTCAGGGCGGCATGCCGGAATCCGGTCATGCCGTTGATGCCTGGATCGTCAGAAGCGGTAGCGGATGCCGGCGAAGTACTGGCGTCCGGTGTGGTGGTACACCGAGGTGCTGTCGCGGAATGAATCCACGTACTGCGCGTTGTAGGCGTCGGTCAGGTTGACGCCTTCCAGCGTGAAGGTCAGGTGGTTGTCGTACTTGTAGGACAAGGCCAAATCCACGCTGCGGACATCGCGCTTGCCTTCCACGTCGTTGCCGTTCTGGCCGGGTACGCGTTGCAGGTAGCCTTCGCGGAATGAAGTGGAGACGCGCGCGCTGAACTTCTTGTTGTCGTACCACAGCGTGGCGTTGTACGAGGTGGGCGACAGGTTGATCAGATCGTTGACGAAGGTGACGTCGGAGCCGGCGACATCGGAGTTGCCGTAGGTGATTTCGGAGCTGACCTGGGTGTAATTGAACTGCACGCCGAAGTTCTTCCAGATGCCCGGCAGGAAGGTGAAGGGCTGCTGGT
>JBQGFJ010000031.1:0-7635 GCA_052040085.1 Pseudoxanthomonas sp. | reverse complement strand
TCTTCACCATCGTGCCCGAATTCTTCATGCGCTTCGTCAGCTGGCTGCTGGTGCGCACGCTGTACCGATTGCGGCTGCACGGCATCGAAAAGCACGTGCCGGACGAAGGTCCTGCCCTGCTGGTCTGCAACCACGTGAGCTACATGGATGCCCTGATCCTGGCTGCCAGCATCCCGCGCCCGGTGCGGTTCGTCATGTATTACAAGATTTTCAACATCCCGGTGATGCGCTGGATCTTCCGCACCGCACGCGCCATTCCGATCGCCGGCGCGCGCGAGAATCCCGAACTGATGCAGCGCGCGTTCGACGAAATCGATGCAGCATTGGCCGAAGGCGGCATCGTGGGCATCTTCCCGGAAGGCGCCTTGACCAAGGATGGTGAAATCGCCGCCTTCAAGTCAGGCGTGGAGAAGATCCTGGAGCGCGCAGCCGCTGCAGGGCGCCCCGTACCAGTGGTACCCATGGCACTCAAGGGCATGTGGTCCAGCATGTGGAGCCGGCGCGACACGCGCCTGGGCCGCATGCGCGTACCACGCCGGTTCCGTGCTCCGGTGGACGTGGTGGCCGGCGAACCCATGGATGGCGACACTGCCACGGCCGCATCACTCGAAACCAAAGTCCGCGAGCGGCGCGGCGGGCATCCCTGATGTGAGCCGTCGTAGCTGTACAGCCACGGCTTACCGGATAGACTAACGACCGCAAACCCACATCCGTTCCCATCCTTGCCACGGAGCCACCGATGAACAGCCCACACCTTCCTTCCGCACCCGGCAACATCCCCAATTACCTGGCGTGGTCGATCATCGCCACCGTACTGGCCTTGTGCCTGTGCTGCCCCGGCCTGATCACCGGCATCGTGGCCATCGTGTTCTCCGCCCAGGTCAACAGCAAGCTCAATGCAGGCGACATTGAAGGTGCACGCCGCTCCTCGGCCAATGCCAAGATCTGGGCCTGGGTGACCACCGGCCTGGCCATCCTAGGCTTGCTGATCAACATCTATTGGGTTTCCACGGGCGGCATGACCCAGTACACCGAAATGATGGAACAGTTCCAGCACATGCAGTAAGCACTGCAGGTTCCAGGATGTCCCGTTTCACCACTGGGCAGAAAGCCGGCTTGGCAGCAGCGGCGGGGCTCGGCATCGCCGGTTTCGCGCTGCTGCGCACGTTTGATCCGAACAGTGGCAACAGCCCGTTCCCGCCCTGCATGTTCTACACCTTCACCGGGTTCTACTGCCCGGCCTGCGGCGGAACCCGGGCCATGCACGCGCTGGCGCACTTCGACGTGCCCGGCGCCATGGCGATGAACCCGCTGTTGATCCTGTCATTGCCAGTGCTCGCATTGCTGGGCGCATGGTGGCTAGGCTGGAAGCCACGCTGGCTGCAGCCAGTGATCACCGCGCTGTCGAAACCTGGATTCTGGATGACGTTGCTGCCGATCTACTGGGTACTGCGCAACCTGCCATGGTTTCCTTTCACGGCACTCGCTCCCGGCTGACAGCCACTCCCCCGTAGGAGCGACTCTTGGCCACGATGCTTCTCGCGGAAAGGTCCCCGCGGACAGCGGCCCACTTCTACAAAAGCATGGGGATCGCGGGCAGCAGCTGCGTACGGGCGTGATGACCACGCATCTTCAGCGGGGTTATGGAGCATCACGTTGCCATTTCGGCCAGGCGTTCGATGACAAGCGAGGCAATGCAACGCAAGCGCGTCAGCTCACCCAGCCAGCGATCACCAACAACGCCAGCATCACCATCCACAGCAGCAGGATGCGCCAGACGAAGCTCATGGCATCGTGCAGCTCGGGCAATTCGCGCATGGCCTGGACCATGCCTTCCTCTGCATAGTCCTCGGCCTCTTCTGCCAGTTCGCTTTTCACGCTGGCACGCGCGGCCGCGGTCAGGAATCCGGCATCCAGTTGCAGCTCGGCTCCCCGTGTTTCGCGCCAGGCACGGAAGACCACGTCGAAATTCCCCACCAGCGCCATGGCCAGGGTCATCAGTTGCGCCACCGGCCATTCCAGCACCGCCTGCAAGGTGCCTGCGCCTTCGCGTGTTGCCACCGGCAAAGGGGATCCCGGGCGCACGGCCCTTACCGTCAAACGGTAAGCCACCGCGCCGAGCGGACCCAGCAACAGGAACCAGAACAACACGCCGAACCAGCGGCGCATGGCATTGTGGAACACGGCTTCGACCAGTACGGGACCATCCGGCGCAACCGGTGCCTGGCCATCCGGCCACAGGCGGGCAATGGCCTCATGGCGCGCTTGCGGCGAGTGTGCTTCCAGGATGGCTTCCACATCGGCATCCAGATCACCCGGGCCCCACGCATAGACCAGCATGGCAATGCCGAAAGCCAAACCAAGCAATCCGAACAACGGCCCATCCAGCAGGAACTGCAGCAATCCGACCAACAGCAACGGCAGGAGCAATGCCAGCACGATGCCATGGCGGCCGCGCCAGAAACCGTCCTGCGGGAACCGCTCGTCCAGCCATTGCATCCAGTGATCGAACCAATCGTATTGTCTCAGTGCCGCCACGAAGCCCGGCGCCACGTGCCCCAGCACCAGCGCGACGACGGCGGCAACCAATGTTGTGGCCATGGGGATCCTCCGGAGCTGATTCTAGCCCGCCATCGCACCGGCAAAAGCATCACGCATCCTGCATGCTCCTGTACCAGCGTTCGATCAGCGCGCGTGCAATCGACAAACGTGGCGGCAAGCGGATGCCCCCCATCTCGCCGCCATCTTCACTCAATGCGGCCGCGACATCGTCCACCGTGACCCAACGCGCATCTTCCAGCTCCCCGTCCACCCGGGGCTCGTCCGCCTCGGCCATGGCTTCGAAGCCGAGCATCAATGCGCCAGGGAAAGGCCAGGGTTGCGTCCCCAGGTATCCGCAAGCACGCACACGAACGCCGGTCTCCTCGAAGACCTCGCGCACGACCGTCTGCTCCAGCGTTTCACCGGGCTCCACGAAACCCGCCAATACCGAATAACGGCGCTTCGGCCACGCCGCCTGCCTGCCCAGCAGGAGCCGCCGGCCATCGCTGACCGCCACGATTACCGCCGGGTCAACGCGCGGGTAGTGATCGGTACCGCACTGCACGCAATGCCCCACGTAGCCAGCGCGGCGGAACTCGACATGACCCCCGCACAGGCCACAGAAACGGGTACGGGTCCGCCAATACAACATGGCACGGGCAAAGGCGAAGGCATCGGATTCGAAAGCAGTCCAATCCACCGCCGCCTGGCGCAGGTCGACCCGACCGGGCGCCTCCAGCGCCACGGTTTCGGCATCCGCCGCGAACCACGCGGTTTCACCTGCCAGGCCCAGGAAGATGGCAGCGCCCGGACCGCCTCCCAGCGTTGCGCCATCGGGCGCCAGCAACTGGCCTGACCCATCGGCAAAGGCATGGCCCTGGGCATCCAGCACGATCACCCGCGCACGCGGCCAATGCGCCACCAGGGCTTCCGCGTCATCGCGCAAATGATCGGCACGGTCCAGCGGACTGCCGGCAAAGGCGAAACCGGATAACAGGGAGGAAGAGGAGAGCGGTGCGGGGCCAGTGCCGGACATGCGCAGGCAAGGGCCGCTTACATGGTGAAGCTGCTGCCGCAGCCGCAGGTGCTCTTGGCGTTGGGATTGCGGATCACGAAACGGGCACCGTTGAGGCTCTCGGTGTAATCCACTTCGGCACCCATCAGGTATTGCAGGCTCAACGGATCCACCAACAGGGTGACCCCATCGGTCTGCACGGCAAGATCGTCATCGGCGCGGTTCTCGTCGAACTCGAAGCCGTACTCGAAACCGGAACAGCCACCGCCCTGGATATAGACACGCAAAGCCAACTCCGGATTGCCTTCTTCCCGGATCAACTCGCGCACTTTGCCTGCCGCCGCACCCGTGAACGTCATCGGGTGTTCAATCGACTGATAGTCAGGCGCTGCGCCTGGCAGGGAGATCACGGTGGTCATGCGACGAGGATGGGGCCTTGGACGGACGAGTTCAAGCGCCGCCGGCGCCGTCTCGGGCCGTGGCGGCGGCCCAAGTGAACGATTGCTCCACCATGGGGCCATTGCCGGGCTTGAGTTGCACGATCACCCGCACCGGCTCGAATCCGGCAGGCAACACCAGGTCACCTTCGATCTGCTGGAAGTACTTGAACGAATACGGCACCCCCGCCGCATCCGGCTGCTGGCGCAGGTCTGACCATGCCAGCCGCTTCAAGCGACCGTCCTGGGTGCCCTCCACCAGCAAGCGCAGGTCACCGGCATTCACCGCACCCCGGTTGAGGTTCTGGGTGAGCGTGGCCGTGAAATGCCAGGCCTGCCCCGCCTGGGGCTGCAGCCTGAGCTCATGCACGTTCAGCCCGCGTCGTTGTGCAGTGGCACCCACCAGCCGCTCGTAGAACGCCACGTCGGCACGCAGGCCGGCGATTTCCTCGTCACGCTCGGCCAGCGTCCCTTGCAGGTCACGATTGGCATCACGGCTGATCTGGTCCGAGCGGGACAACGTGGTGACCCGCTGCTCCAGTTGGTCCACCTCGGCTTGCAAAACGCGCATCCGCGCAGGCGTGGGTGCGTCCCCCGCGCCCGCGTCGACCACGATGAAGCGCCATAGCGCCAGGCCGCCCACCGCGACCAGCAAGGCCGCCAGGCCGGCCGCGATCTGCCAGCGGCGGGCCACCAGGGAGCCATGGGATTCAGGGGAAGAAGTCATGGCTCAGGATAGCGCCCGGCACTTGAGGCGGCTCTGAACGCCGCCCCGGAACCCGTTCACGATCTGCCGCGAGCGCAAGCGGATGGCCGTGTGAGGAGCACAGCAAGATCGTGGGCAGGCTCTCAGTCGCGGGGGGCCGTCGCCGGCGCCTCGGCGTCCGCATGGATCAGCCGGCCGGTCAGCTGGGCCCCGGCCCGCATTTCCACCACGGCATAGTGCACGTCGCCCCGTACCCGGGCATTGGCCGCCAGTTCCGCTCGCTCGGAAGCATGCACATTGCCGTCCAACCGGCCATTGAGCACCACCACCGGGGCATGGACCTCGCCCTCTATGCTGCCTTGTTCGGCCAACGTGACCACACCGCGCGCGCCCTCCTCCACCCGCACGGTGCCGTGGATGTGCCCTTCGATATACAAGCCGCCGCTGAAAACCACATCGCCCCTGATCGTGACCTGCGGCCCGATCAGGGTATCGATGGGTTGGCCGCCGCGCGGGGCGGGCTTGTTGTTGAACATGCTCATGCTCCTCCGGCCGTTGTGGCCACGTTCCAATCGAGATCCTGTTCCACGGCTTCGTCCTGGCTGCGCAACGACACGCGCACGCGTTGCGGGGAAAAACCGGAAGGCAACATCACGTTGCCTTCGAGTTGCTGGAAGTAGCGGAACGAGTAGTCCTGCCCGGGTACACCGGCACGCTGGTGCAGGTCGTCCCATGCGATGGTCGACAGTTTGCCGTCACGCACGCCCTCCACGGAAAATTCGAGTTGCCCCTCGCTGATCGCGCCGCGATTCAGGGTTTGCGCCAGGGTGATCTGGTAGCGCCAGAGGCCATCGGCCTCCGCAAGGAATTCCACCCGGTGCACACCCAGGCCCCGGGGCTGGCTGGTGGCACCCACGAGCCGTTCGTAGAACGCGATGTCAGCACGCAGCCCGGCGATTTCTTCATCACGTTCGGCCAACGCGCTCTGGATCTCCGTATTGGCGGTACGGCTGATGCGGTCGGATACCGACAACACGGCCTCGCGCTGGCCCAAGGCCTTCACGCGATCACGCTGGACCTTCAACTGGGCCTGGGCCTGCTGCAGTTCCCGGCTGACTTCATCCAGTCTGGGGGCCGCCAGCCGGCTCGACACATGCCATGCCAATGCAAGTGATATCGCCCACGCACAGGCCACCAGCACGATGACGCGGCCACGCCGGGCGTCATCACGCGGAACAATCCTGAATCGGGAGGATGGATGCATGGTCATGGGAAATGTTGCCGTCTTGCAGACACGCCACCAGCGCGCAATCGGCCCTATACTCGGAGGTCGTGCTTGGCTCCCAAGTCTAATCTCTAACCGGGATCGACCGACATGTCCGAAGCCCATGTATTCGTCATCGGCATCCTGCTTGCCTGGATGGCAGGCATTCGCGTGTACCTGACGGTCTTCGGACTGGGCCTGGCAGGCGTGCTGGGCTGGGTGGACTTGCCGCCGGCATTGCAGGTCACCGAATCATGGTGGGTATTGGGCGCCTCCGGCCTATTGGCCGTGGTGGAGTTCCTCACCGACAAGATTCCCGGCGTCGATTCCGGCTGGGACCTGCTGCAGACGCTGGCGCGGGTACCGGCAGGCGCCTTCCTTGCTGCTGCCACCTTGTCCCCGGATGGCGACCTTTCCGGCGTTGCACTGGCGGCAGGTGCCGGCATTGCCTTGGTCAGCCACGGCCTGAAGACAGGTTCGCGCGCACTGTTAAATACCTCACCAGAACCCGTCAGCAACTGGACCGTCTCGGCAGCCGAGGACACCGTGGTCATCGGTGGGCTGGCATTGGCATTGGCGCACCCCTGGATTGCGTTGGCCATCGTGGTCGGCACCTCGATTTTGCTGGCGTTGTTGGTGTGGTGGACCTGGCGCAGCGTGACGCGGGGACTGAAGTATCTGCTGCGAACGACCACCATCGATGGCACGGCAACGAGGGTGCCGCCACCACCCCCCTCTACATTCCCGTGAACTTCGTCGCATAATTGGGTCCGCGCTTGGGGAAGCCTGCTATCCATGAACAACTCCACATCGAGGCCACAGGAAGGCTCTCCTTCTCTTCGTCGAACTGCCGAGACACCACCACCCGGTTACTGGCAGCGGTGGGTGAAGGAAGGCAGCGGAACAGAGGCCGCCGCGGAAGAGCCGTCAGCGGCCAGCACCCCGGCACCCAATGGCGATGAGCAGGCACGCGATGGACAAGGCGAATCGCCCTACCGCGTCCTGATCGTGGAAGATGATCGCGGCCAGGCCCTGTTCGCACAGAGCGTGCTGCACGGGGCCGGCATGCAAGCCGAAGTACAGATGGAACCGGACGGCGTGCTGGATGCCATCCGCCGCTTCAACCCGGACCTGATCCTGATGGACCTGCACATGCCCGGCCAGGATGGCATGACCCTGACCATGCTGATCCGGCAGCAGCCCGAATACCTGCACCTGCCCATCGTGTTCCTGACCGGCGATCCGGACCCGGAACGCCAGTTCGAAGTGCTTGAAAGTGGCGCCGATGACTTCCTCAACAAGCCCATCCGCCCACGCCACCTGATTGCCGCCGTTTCCAATCGCATCCAGCGGGCAAGGCAGCGCGCGCAATCTTCGGCACCCCGCCATGCGATCAACAGCGAAACCGGATTGCCCACCCGCGCCTATGTGCTGCAACTGCTCTCCATGGCGCTCCAGCAAGAAGCCACTGGCGCGCTGTTCTTCATTGAAATTGCAGGCGGACTCAGCCTGCGCGAACGCTATGGCTATGCAGCGTTCGAAAAACTGATGCTGGATGCCGGCCGGCAACTATCCGAAAGTGCAGCCCCTTATCCGCTGGCGCGACTGAACGACAACAGCTTCCTGGCACTGGCGCGTGGCCTGAATGACGACAACATGGAGGCCTATGCCC
>JBQGFJ010000030.1:0-1535 GCA_052040085.1 Pseudoxanthomonas sp. | reverse complement strand
GTATGGCTTTCCATTGCGCTCTCGTCATATCAATCAATGAGTTGGCGAATAAACATAACCCATAAGAACACTACAGGGCAGGGCGGCGGCGTGTTCGCCGGCATTGCCTGGAAACCACTGCCGCATGCGCCTTTCCACCATCAAGCTGTCCGGGTTCAAGTCCTTCGTTGATCCGACCACGTTGCACCTGCCCACCAACATGACGGGTGTGGTGGGTCCCAACGGTTGCGGCAAGTCCAACATCATCGATGCGGTGCGCTGGGTGATGGGCGAAAGCTCGGCCAGCCGGTTGCGTGGCGATTCGCTGACCGACGTGATCTTCTCCGGCTCGGCGGCGCGCAAGCCGGTATCGCAGGCCACGGTGGAGCTGATCTTCGACAACAGCGACCACACCATTGCCGGCGAGTACGCGGCGTTCAACGAAATCTCGGTGAAGCGCACGGTCAGCCGTGACGGCCAGAGCCAGTACTACCTCAATGGCACCAAGTGCCGCCGCCGCGACATCACCGACCTGTTCCTCGGCACCGGCCTGGGGCCGCGCAGCTCTTCGATCATCGAACA
Organism: Pseudoxanthomonas sp.; assembly: GCA_052040085.1. GTDB lineage: Bacteria > Pseudomonadota > Gammaproteobacteria > Xanthomonadales > Xanthomonadaceae > Pseudoxanthomonas_A. The sequence continues at coordinate 974 of JBQGFJ010000030.1, read as the reverse complement.
GGGCATGATCAGCCAGATCATCGAGGCACGCCCGGAAGACCTGCGCGTGTATCTGGAAGAGGCCGCCGGCATCTCCAAGTACAAGGAGCGCCGCAAGGAAACCGAAACCCGCATCCGCCATACCCGCGAAAACCTCGATCGCCTCAACGACCTGCGCGAAGAGATCGGCAAGCAGTTGGAGCACCTCAAGCGCCAGGCACGGCAGGCCGAGCAATACCAAGCCTTGCAGGAAGAGCGCCGGGTCAAGGATGCGGAGTGGAAAGCACTGGAATTCCGCGGTCTGGACAGCCAGTTGCGCACCTCGCGCGAAGGGCTTTCGCAGGAAGAGACCCGCCTGCAGCAGTTGATCGCCGAGCAACGCGAAGCCGAGCGCCGAATCGAGACCGACCGCGTGCGCCGCGACGAGGCCGCCGAGTCCCTCAACAAGGCCCAGGCCGAGGTCTACCAGGTCGGCGGCTCGCTCGCCCGCCTGGAGCAACAGATCCAGCACCAGCGCGAAATGTCCGAGCGCCTGAAGCGCGCACGCGATGAAGCCCATAACGCATTGCAGGAGCTGGGCCAGCACATCAGCGGCGACGAAGGCCGCCTGACTGCGCTTCGTGATGCCGTGGAATCCGCCGAACCGCAATTGGCGGAATTGCAGGAAGGCGACGGACTGCGTCAGGACGCCCTGCGCGAGGCCGAGCTTGCCCTGGCGGACTGGCAGCAGCGCTGGGAAGCCCACGCACGCGAGACTTCCGAAGCCACGCGTGCCGGTGAGGTCGAACGCACTCGTGTTGATTACCTGGACCGGCAGGCTTTCGATGCCGAGCGTCGGCGTGAAACGCTCGCCGGTGAGCGCGGTGGGCTGGACCTGGCGGCGCTGGCGGACTCTTTCGAGCAATTGCAGCTCCAGCACGACACCCAGAAGGAATCACTGGAAACCCTCGCCGGTGAAGTTGAATCCCGGAAGCAGGCTGCCGCCGCTGTCCAGG
>JBQGFJ010000029.1:0-4831 GCA_052040085.1 Pseudoxanthomonas sp. | reverse complement strand
CCAGACGATGGCCAGCGCCACCAGCAGCCAGCGATGGCCATTGGGTTCGCCCAGATGGATCAGGCATAGTGCACACCACGCAGGCACCACGGCCAACGTGCCGGCGGCCAGCTTGAACGCACGTGCATACGTCTGGTGGTTGGAAGCGAAGGTGTTGAAGCGCAGCCAGGCGAGGGCGATGAACCACCAGGCCACGCCCAGCAGGGTGATGCTCTGGAACAGGGCAGGCGAAAACCCGCTGCTGGTACCCGAGGCCCAGACCAGCAGCACCATCAGCAGCAGATTGGCCACCAGCAACAGGGTGCGTGCCAGGGTGTCATCGATTTCGGCCAGCTTGAACCATTCCCATAGTCCCACCAGGAAGATGCCGGCGGCAGCGGCGGCCAACCACGGCGTGGGCAACAACAGAATGGCGGCAATGGCGACCGGCGCCATGACCAGTGCGGCAAGGACTCGGGTTCTGGTCATGCGCGGGTTTTCTCCGTTGCCTGTGCGGCAATCTGGTCACTGGTCAGACCGAAGCGGCGCTCGCGGCGTGAAAAATCATCCAGTGCGCTCTGCAGGGTGGCGGCATCCAGTTCGGGCCAGAGCAGGTCGGTGAACCATAGCTCGGTGTAGGCCAGCTGCCAGAGCAGGAAGTTGCTGATCCGGTGATCGCCACCGGTACGTATGAACAGGTCGGGGGCTGGCAGATCGGCCAGCGACATCCTTTAAGCGAGCGCGTTTTCGTCGATCGCTTCGGGCGCCTGTTTGCCAGCCAATACGTCTGCCGCCACGCGGCGTGCGGCCTGCGTGATGTCCTGCCGGCCACCGTAGCTGGCGGCAATGGACAGGACCAGGCGCGAGTTCGTGCGGGTGAGTGTTTCGGCGGCCTGCATGCGCTCCTGCAGCGGCAGGGAAAAGCGCTCGCGTTCGCCGATGAAGCGAACCTGCACGTCCCGGCGGTCCAGCTCTTCCACTTCCCGGTCAAGGGCATTCAGGAACAGCTTCATCAAGCCGCCGACCTCTTCCTCCGGCCGCCCCCAGTTTTCACTTGAAAAGGCGAACAGGGTCAGTGCCTGAATCTGCTTTTCCAGGCAGAAATCGATGCAGGTGTTCACGGCGCGGGCACCGGCGCGGTGACCGATGATGCGGGGGCGCTTGCGTTGGCGTGCCCAGCGTCCGTTGCCGTCCATGATGACGGCGAGGTGACGCGGTACAGGGGCCTCGGTGCTGGCGGGCGGGGCAGTCATGCCGGATGAAGACCGCTCAGACCGCCATCAGTTCCTGTTCCTTGGCCTTGACCACTTCGTCGACATCCTTGATCGCCTTGTCGGTGATCTTCTGGATTTCCTCTTCGGTGCGGCGCACCTCGTCCTCGGTGACCTGCTTGTCCTTCAACAGGTCCTTGACTTGCTGGTTGGCGTCACGGCGGATGTTGCGGACGGCCACCTTGGCATCCTCGCCTTCACCATGCACCACCTTGGTCAGGTCGCGGCGGCGTTCCTCGGTCAAGGCAGGGAGGTTCAGGCGGATGGTGGTGCCCGCGGTATTCGGTGTGAGACCCAGGTCCGAGGCCAGGATGGCTTTTTCCACTGCACCGACCATGCCCTTGTCCCAAGGGTTGATCACCAGCGAGCGGGCGTCGGAAACAGAAACGGCAGCCACCTGCGACAGCGGCACATCGCTGCCGTAGGCGTTGACCCGGATGGTGTCGACCAAGCCCGTGGAGGCGCGACCGGTCCGGATCTTGACCAGATTGTGGCGCAGCGCATCGATGCTCTTGGCCATGCGCGCCTGCGCGTCCGTCTTGATTTCATTGAGCATGGCATGGCCCCGTCGTAATCCTGATGATCACGGGATTATACGGGAGACCACGCGCATAGCGCTGCATGCTGCGGCGCGGGATGGTGGCTCCCGTGCCTTGCTTGCAGGGAGAATTGCCGGTCAGCCGCGGCCCTTCACCAGGGTGCCGATGTTTTCCCCGCGCAGGATGCGCATCAGGTTGCCGGGTGCCGAGAGGTCGTAGATGCGCAGGGGCAGGTCGCTGTCGCGGCATAGTGCAAAGGCCGCGGTATCCATCACCTGCAGGTTGCGGGCGATCACGTCGTCGTAGGTGAGCTGGTCGAAGCGCTTGGCATCGGGGAACTTGCCCGGATCACGATCGTAGACACCATCCACCTTGGTGGCTTTCAGCAGCAGGTCCGCACCGATCTCGATGGCGCGCAATGCCGCGCCGGAATCAGTAGTGAAAAACGGATTGCCGGTGCCGGCAGCGAAAATGGCGATGCGGCCTTTCTCGAGGTGGCGTACGGCGCGGCGGCGGATGTAGTCCTCGCACACGTCGTTGATCTTGAGGGCGCTCATAACGCGTACGCGTGCGCCCAGTTTTTCCAGCGCATCCTGCATGGCAAGGGCATTGATGACGGTGGCCAGCATGCCCATCTGGTCGCCCGTCACGCGGTCCATGCCGGCGGCCGCCAGCCCGGCGCCGCGGAAGATGTTGCCGCCACCGATGACCAGGCCGACTTCCGCGCCGGCTTCGCGTGCCTCGATGATTTCACGCGCGATGCGGCCGATCACCGCCGGGTCGATGCCGTAGTCCTCATCCCCCATCAGCGCCTCCCCGGAGAGTTTCAACAGGATGCGGCGGTAGACGATGGGGGTGCTCATGGGGGTAGTCCGTGTAATGGCAAACCGCGAAATTCTAGCGGAGGCGGCCCCATTGCGTCATCGGGGTTCGTGGATTGCGTAGAGCTTGCGTGCGGGTTCGATCACTTCCCACGTGCCGCTGAAACCTGCGGGAATGACGAAACTGTCACCTGCAACCAGCACGGTTTCCGTGCCTGCATCATCCACCAGGCGCAGCTTGCCGGCGAGCAGGTGACAGAACTCGTGTTCGCTGTACTCGACCCGCCAGATACCCGGATCGGCTTCCCAAATCCCGCAATGAAAGGCATCGCCGGGATCCGAATAGGTATTGATGGTGGCTTGGCAAGGCGTGCCGGATACAAGACGTTCCCGTGCAACAGGAGTGCGTTCGGCATTTCTCGCGTCGCGGGGGAGAAGGGTGATGCCCGGCACTGGTGAGGCCCTCATGCGGGATTCCGCGCAGCATGCCACAGCGCCGGTGCATGTGCCGATGGCACCCCTGAAAGCAGGAAGGCCGCGGTATTCCGCGGCCTTCCTGGGGCAAGCTTTATTGCGGGTCGATCAGACCTGCATGGCCTTGGCCACTTCGGCGGCGTAGTCTTCCACCACCTTCTCGATGCCTTCGCCTACGACCAGGCGCTGGAAGCCGGTGACGTCGGCGCCGGCAGCCTTGAGCACCTGCTCGACGGTCTTGTCGCTGTCCAGCACGTAGTTTTGGCCGTACAGGGTCACTTCGCTGATGATCTTGTTGATCTTGCCGCTGATGATCTTCTCCAGGATTTCGGCCGGCTTGGCCTTGTCCTTTTCGCTCATCTTGGCCAGCTCGATTTCCTTTTCCTTGGCAACGAACTCGGCCGGCACGTCGGCCGCCTTGTTGTGCGGCGGATTCATGGCAGCCACGTGCATGGCCAGGCCGCTGGCGAGTTCGGCATTGCCGCCGACCAGGTCGACCAGCACGCCGATCTTGCCGTTGGTGTGCACGTAGGCGCCGACGGTGTTGTTGCCGTCCACCTTGACCAAGCGGCGGATCAGGATGTTCTCGCCCAGCTTCTGGATGGCAGCGGTGCGTGCTTCTTCGACGGTCTCGCCGGAAGCCAGCTTGGCGACCTTCAGGGCCTCCACGTCTGCAGCGCCGGAGGCCAGGGCGGCCTTGGCAATGGCGTCGACGAAGGCCTTGAAGTTGACGTCGTTGGCGACGAAGTCGGTTTCCGAGTTGATTTCGACCAGCACGGCCTTGCCGCCGTCCTGGGCAACGCCAATGCGGCCTTCGGCGGTGACGCGGTCGGCCTTCTTGTCGGCCTTGGCGGCGCCGGACTTGCGCAGCGCTTCGGCAGCCGCGTCGATGTCGCCATTGTTTTCGGTGAGTGCTTTCTTGCACTCCATCATCCCGGCGCCGGTGCGCTCGCGCAGTTCCTTGACCAGGGAAGCGGTGATTTCAGCCATGGGTAAAACCTCTGGAAATTCGATGGTTGTCGTGGCGCACGGAGTGGGTCCGGGGTCGCCACGGCAAAACAATCGGCGGGCCGGGGCCCGCCCTGTGGGAGTTGTAACCGCCGCGCAGCATGGCGCGGCGGCATTGCAGCCGGATTACTCGGCGGCGGCTTCGTCGCTCTTCTTGCCAGCGGCCTTCTTGGCCGGGGCACGGCGTGCCGGCTTGGCGTCATCGCCTTAGGCGAATTCTTCCTCGCGCACGGTGGCGGCATTCGGAGCGGCGGCCTTGCCTTCCAGCACGGCGTCGGCGGCGGCGCGTGCGTACAGCTGCACGGCACGGATGGCGTCGTCGTTGCCCGGGATGGCGTAATCCACCAGGGCCGGATCGTAGTTGGAGTCGACCACGGCGATCACCGGGATGCCGAGCTTCTTGGCTTCCTTGATGGCGATGTCTTCATGGCCGATGTCGATGACGAACAGGGCGTCGGGCAGGCGGTTCATGTCCTTGATGCCACCCAGCGAAGCCTGCAGCTTCTCGCGCTCGCGGCGCAGGCCCAGCACTTCGTGCTTGACCAGCTTCTCGAAGGTGCCGTCGGTTTCGGCGGCTTCCAGTTCCTTCAGGCGGGCAACCGACTTCTTCACGGTGGCGAAGTTGGTCAGCGTGCCGCCCAGCCAGCGCTGGGTCATGAACGGCTGGCCGCAACGCTCGGCTTCTTCCTTGATGGCTTCGCGCGCGCTGCGCTTGGTGCCGACGAACAGCACGGTGCCG
>JBQGFJ010000028.1:0-21619 GCA_052040085.1 Pseudoxanthomonas sp. | reverse complement strand
GTGTGGCGGCATCGAAGGGATTGGCGTAGATCAGGTCAACCGTGTCCTCCGCCAGCAGCATGGTCTGTTCGGCCGGGGTGGAAGGCATCAACAGATGCAGGCCGATGCGCGAGCGCCATTGCAGCAGTGTGCTCAGCATGTACCAGCCGGAGAAGGACTGCGGCGGAAAATCCGGTGCGATCAACAGATTGCACTTCATGCGTCGTTTCCCCTGTTGGACGCCGTGGCCTGCTCTTCTTCCAGCCATTGCCGGTAGAGCGGAATCAGTTCTTCGATACGCTTGCGTGATGGCTTGCGGCGCACGGAGGTATAGCCCACCACCTGGCCGCCGCGAATGTTGGGGATGGCGGTGGCGTAGACCCAGTAATGGGCGCCGTCCTTGCGCAGGTTCTTTACGTAACCGTGCCATTTCTCTCCGGCCAGCAGGGTGTCCCAAAGTCCCTTGAATGCCACTTTCGGCATGTCCGGATGACGCAGGATGTGGTGCGGTGCGCCGATCAGTTCCTCGCGGGAATAACCGCTCAGTTCCACGAAGGCAGCATTGGCGTGGGTGATGACGCCGGCAAGATCCGTACGCGAGACGATCAGGCGGCCGTCCGGGTAGGGGATTTCGCGTTCGCTCCAGTGCACCAGGCGCTGACTGCCATCCTGGTAGGACACGCGCTGCGAACGATGCGCTTCCTGCGGGATATCCATGTCGTCGAGAACATGCATTGAGGTTATCCCTTTCAGACGATCTGGCTCAGCGCCTTGGCTGCGCGCTTGATGTCCAGGAAGATCAGGCCGAGTTTCGCATTGGGCTTGGCCAGCACGGTCAGTACGGCTTCGGAACCGGCGGCAGTCATGATCACGTAGCCGTCCTGGCCTTGCACCAGCACGCGTTCCAGTGCGCCGCGTGCGAGTTCGCGTGCGGTGCGTTCGCCCAGCGAAAGCAGTGCGGCCGACATGGCGCCCACGCGGTCTTCGTCCATGCCCTGCGGCATGGCGGATTCCATCATCAGGCCATCCACCGAAATCAGTGCGGACGCTTCTATGTCCGCGGTGGAGCCGTTGAGGTCGGCCAGGATTTGCTGGAACTGTTCGGTGCGCACGTCTGGGGGTCTCCGGTTGCATGGGCATGGCAGTCGATTGCCATGTTGCAATTGGAGTCCGAACGGTGGATTCCTGCGTTGATCTGAATCAACCTGCAATCAGGTTTGCGACCGTGCGCACGCTTCGCCGTGCAAAGCCCTCATTCGGCGAGATCAATCCACACCAGGCGATGGTCACTGCCGTCGATGATGGCGGCATCGGGATCATCGTTGGCTGGCCAGAACACGCCGCTGCCGGTGAGCTGGAATCCCGTGGAAGGCAGTACGTAGTCCAGTCGCAGCGTACCGGTGCGCGGACCGAAATCTCCGGTGGCATGGGCCGGGGAACCACGCCGCACGATGCCCTTGGCGGCATGAGTCTCGGCCAGTTCGATGCTGCCGATGCCGCGTGGTGTGGCATGCCGCAGCACGCGTGGATGTTCCAGCAGTTCGAGGATGGCTTCGTGCCGGCCATCGCCATCGACCGGATCATTGTTCAGATCGCCGGCAATCACGAAACGTGCATCGGATGGCAGCCCACCGCAGCGGCCGTGGTCATCGCAGAGCCAGGGTTTGTCGCCTGCGGAAACATATTCACTCCACAAGCGGATCTCGTCGGCATTGCGTGCGCCGTTGCGGTCTTCGGGGCCATCGAACACCGGAGGCGTTGGATGCGAGACGAGGAAGTGCAGCGTGCCCCGTGGCGTGGCGATGGGAACATCCCAGTGTGACTTCGATGACAGTCGCAACTGCGACCAGAGGGCATCGTTGTGCCAGGGCTGGGCCGTGGCTGGATCCACCGGCCTGCGTGCGCCGGGCATGTCGCTCCATTTGAGCAACTGGAAGGTACGTGCGTGTTCGGCATCTATTGGATAGCGGGAGAGCACCAGCATGCCGTACTGGCCGGGATGCAGTCCGTAGCCCCACGCATCGTTGCCACGTGCACGGCCTTCGCCGCCCACGTTGCCATCGTTGTCCAGGTCCAGCCCGCTGGGAACGCCGGTATTCACTTCGGCCAAATAGCGGTACGGGTAGTGGAGCGGTTCACCGCCGCCTTCCTGAGCGCTTGCAAGGTAGCGTTGTTGGAACAGATCGGCGGCGCGGTGTCCGGGGTCGTAGTCGAATTCGTTGAGCAACACGATGTCCGGACGGGTTTTCTGTAGCACGGCCGCGATTTTTTGCGCATGTTCGCTGCCGGCTTCCAGTTCACGGATCAATCCGCCGGCTTCGTCGGAATACAGCGAGGTGTTGTAGGTGGCGACGCGCATCGGCGGAGATTCGGTGGGCGTGGACAAGGGGTGGCTGCTGCAGCCGATGCCCGCAAGCATGGCCGGGAAAGCGAAGAGTAGGAGGAGCGTGCGCATGGGCGGCATGATGCCACGGCCCGGTGTCATGCAGATGGCAGGGTGATGGGGTGCTGCGGCAGTGCTTCAGGGATTTCCCGGCATCGGTTGCCAATGGTGGCCGTCGAAGGCTTCCAGTGGATGGAAGCGGCGCTTGTAATCCATCTTGCGGTGGCCGTCGATCCAGTATCCGAGATACAGATAGGCGCGCGATTCCTGCCGTGCCCATTCCAGTTGCCGGAGGATGGCCAGGGTGCCCAGTCCGCGCTGTTCCAGTCCGGGTTCGTAGAACGTGTAGACAGCGGAAAGCGCATTCGGCGTCATGTCGGTGACGGCGACGGCGAGCAAGGCTCCGTTTTCACGGAATTCCAGGAAGCGGGTTTGCGACAGGTTGCCGATCAGGAACTGGTCGAATTCGCTGGCACCATGGGCGTCCATGCCGCCACCGGGGTGGCGTGCGGCCAGGTAGCGTTGGTACAGCGACAGATGTTCGTCGGTGCGATCGGCGGCCGTGATGCGCATTTCCACCTGCCGGTTGCGGGCGGCACATCGGCGCTGGCTGCGATCCGGCATGAATTCAGTCACGGGGATACGCACCGCCACGCAGGCACGGCAGCCGATGCAATGCGGCCGATAGACGATGTTGCCGGAACGGCGGAATCCCCAGCCCAATGCCGTGGGGTAGAAGTCCGGTAGCCGCGGGTCGCGCGGGTCCAGCACCAGATCGCGGGCCGTGCGTTCGGGCCAGTATCCACAGGCATGCTCGCCAGTGTGGAACAGGCGCATGTCATCGATGGGATCCGAGATGCCGGCGCTCATGGCTGCATTCCACCTACATGACCGCGAGGAAGCGGAAGCCAGCTCCCGCCAGCAAACCGGCTATCGCGCCGGCGACCAGGTCCACGGGCGAATGCCTGCGCAATGCAAGCCGCGACCATGCAATGGCGCCCGAAAACACGAGGGCGGCCATGCCAAGGCCCGTGTGCAGTTGCCACAGCAATATCGCGGCGTACACCGCGAAGGCCATGTGCAATGACAGCTTGCACCAGCGCGAAGTGGCCATGGCAACGGCGATCAGTGCCGCGGACATGGCAAGGCCGGCCACCAGTGCCGTGGCTTCGCTGCGCCATGCGGCAATCCCGGTGGCCAGTGTCAGTGCCGCCAACAGGAAGCGGTTGAGTGCGCGGCGCTCCCGCTTTCCGCTGGCATCCACGTGCTCCCAGCGGCCACGCCGCACCTGCCACCATGACCAGATCAGGACGATGCCTGCGAACAGGGCCATCCCGATCGCGATCCGTGCGCGTGATGCCGCGTCCCCCTGCGCGGAGGACAGTGCGACCACCGTCAACGGCAGCAGCACCAACGGATGGCCAAGGAGGGAGACCGCGCGGGCCAAGGATTCGGACATGTGCCCAGCATACTTCGGCCCGGCAGCCGGGGTGGCATGTCTGTCCATTGCATGAACGGATCGGGGAAGGGGTCAACCGCGGTGGTTATGGGGCGTTTTTCCTGACAGTCGCCACGGGATGGCGGCAACGTACCCACCCTCCAACAGGAGCTGACCATGAATCGAAAGACCCTGCTGCTGGCCTCCGTGCTGACCGTCCTTGGCACCGGCGCTGCATTCGCGGCAACCCAGGCCGATACAGGCACGGCCAAACGTGCACATACCCTTCAACTGGACAAGAACAACGATGGCTTCATCAGCCGTGAGGAAGCCGCTGCGCATCCCCGGCTGGCCGAGCGCTTCGATACGCTGGACACCAATAAGGACGGCAAGCTGAGCCGCGATGAATTGCCGCGTATGGCGCGACATGGTCGTGGCGGGCATGGCGGCAAGGGCGGAGCCGGTCCCTTCGGGCATGGCGGGCTCAAGCTGGATACCGACAACGATGGCCGCATCAGTCGTGCCGAGGCGGCTGCCAACGAGCGATTCGCTGCGCGCTTCGACGATATGGATGCCAACAAGGATGGCTTCATCGATCGCACGGACCATGAAGCGCGCGCCAGCCAGCGCCGTGAGGCCTGGTTCGCCACGGCCGATACCGACAAGGATGGCAAGCTCTCGCGCGCTGAAATCGATGCTGCCGATACTGCCCGCCGGGCTGAATTTCAGCAACGCCAGCAGGCGAGTGTGGCGGAGCGTTTTGCCACACTGGATACCAACAAGGATGGACGCATCAGCCGTGAAGAAGCGAAGGACCATCCGCGTCTGACACAGCGTTTCGACCAGCTTGACGTGAACAAGGATGGTTTCCTGGACCAGGACGAACTGAAAGCCGCCAAGGCGGCTCCGCGTCGCCGCTGAGTGCAGTGAAGCTGTTGTACACAGGACCCATGCCGGGCACGGCATGGGTCCTTTTTTGTTGTCCGCCATCCATGGGGGCAACCCTGTGCGCCATCGCTGCGCAATGTCAAAAATCGTTCCCGGCGAGTTTTGGTTCTTCGCCGATCCAGTGTGTCTTGCCTGTTGTCGCCGCCCTGGTAGCCTGGGCAAGCGAAGCGCACCCGTGATTATCGAATTCCGTCAAGTCCCGGATGCGGCCTTCGGCCTTGTCCGGGTTGCGCGGGTTGACTGGTGCGGCGGCGGTTGCTGTTTATCGGACCTGCCCGCGATGTAGTAACATAACTACATTGAGCCTTGCGAGAGGTCTGCATGACCATCACCACCCTTTCCAGCCGTGAACTCAACCAGGATATAGGCCGGGCCAAGCGCGCGGCCAAGCAGGGGCCTGTCGTCATCACCGACCGCGGCAAACCCGCCCATGTGCTGATGACCATTGAGGAGTACCGGCGGCTGACCGGCAAACGACGCACGCTGGCTGAAGTCCTGCATATGCCAGGCATGGAAGACATTACATTCGATCCGCACAAGGCTGGCATCGATCTACGCATCCCTGATTTCGACTGAGTGGATGGCCCCATGTATCTGCTGGACACGAATGTCGTTTCCGAAGTCCGCAAGGTCGCGGAGGGGCGTGCGGATGCGAATGTGGTTGCATGGCAAGCGCAGGTCGATCCGGCGGCCTGTTTCATTTCCAGCATTACGTTGATGGAACTGGAAATGGGCATCCTGCGTATCGAACGACGTGACGCGTTGCAAGGTGGACGACTGCGTTATTGGCTGGATAACCGGGTGATCCCGGAGTTTTCGGATCGCGTATTGCCCGTGGATGCTGCCGTGGCACTGCGCTGCGCGCGCCTGCATGTCCCGGACCCGCGAAGCGAGCGCGATGCATTGGTCGCCGCTACGGCACTGGTTCACGGGCTCATGGTGGTCACACGGAATACCGGCGACTTCGTGCTTACCGGGGCGGCTCTGTTAAATCCCTGGCAGCCTTGGACTGTGCAGGAATCACCAAGCAATTACGTTGTCGATAGCGTTTGAAACCATGTGAGTGGTCCGGGGTGCTATCCGATCCGGCCAATCCTTCAACCACGATCACCTGTCTTGCCACTCCGTGATCAAGACGGTATCTGCGCGGGATCATCGGCAATGACCCGCGATTTCCTTCCTGGTCCTGCGATACGAACCTTGCTGCCTTCCTTGAGTCCTTGAACCTCTTCGGCTTTTTGCTGAATGAACACTTCCTCGCCACTGACAAGCCGGCTCAGCAGGTTGATGAGGCGCGACCCAAACTCGCTCCCCTCAAACAAGGGGGCCTCTTCGGCTCATCGACCTGTGATGCCCGGCTGGCTCCAGGGCGGGGAAGATCAAAAGCCAGAGCCAGCTGGTCACGAAAATCGGCAAAGAACCTTTTTACGCCTGGCATCCTGCTTTGGCGGGGTGATCTCAGAATCGCCCGGAAGCCGAGAGGGAAAGCGCGAATGCAGCCAGGACCGCGACGTTGGCAATCATGATGCCCAGCCGCCCATACAGACTGTTGTAGAGCAGGGTGGGGCCCTGCCTTCCATGGCGCGTGGCATCGCGCGCAAGCATCGGGGCCATGATGCGTTGCAGGATCACGATGCATTGGTAGTTGAATACCGCCAACCCGGCCAATGTGAACAGGGTGATGGGGAGCCAGCCGGTGGTGAAGATCGTCAGGAGCAGGACGCCGATGATGAACACGGCGGCCGTGATGGTGTTGAGCTGCGCGAAGCCGATGATTGATTTGCGTTCTTCCCGGCTGTCTGCATAGCTCAACAGATACAGGCTGCCGAACAAGGCGCCCAGGACGCCTCCGATGGTGGCCCCCAGCACGGTGTCGAGGTTGATGCCTGAATCCACCACGGCGCCCAATGCGCCCATTGCCACTCCTCCGGAGGCACTGGAAACGCCCAATCCGCCTAGACCCAGTTTGCCTGCGCCGGAGCCGACCGTACCAGCGCCGATGATGGCGGCGGCACTGGCGGCGGGTGCGGTGATCATCAGTGCCGACGATACGGCGACGGCGAAAGCCGCGCCTGGTGCAGTACTGCGGGCGAAGTCGCCGAAGCGCTTCATCAATTCTTCGCGCACCGTGCCGCGTGCCCGTGACAGGCGCTTGCGCACGGCGGCATCGCTGAGTCCCAGGAGGTCGGCGACTTGCTGGGAGCTCTGGCCCTCGCGGTAATAGAGCAGCAGCACTTCGCGGCTGTCTTCGGGAAGTGCGGAAATGATGTCGGCCGCCACGACTTCTTCTTCGACGCGCAAGAGATTTTCGGAGGGCGTGGGTGCCGGATCGGCGGCCATGCCGATGGCGATTTCGGCGCCTTCCCCGGTCAGCGGGCGGTTGCGGTTGGCGCGCAACCAGTCGCGGGCCAGGTTGCGGGTGATCTGGCGCAGCCAGGGCAGGAAGCTGCTGCCATTGTTCAACCGGTTGAGGTTCTGCCAGGCCTTCAGGAAGGCTTCCTGGGCGATGTCCTCGCTGGCCTGCACGTCGCAGGTGATGGCCAGCGCAATGGCGGTCACGGTGTTCTGGCAAGCACTGACGATGCGGCCATAGGCCTGCTGGTCGCCTCGGGTGGCAGCCGGCAGTTCGAGTTCCAGCATGGATTCCAGATGGACGGTGTTCATTGGCAGGTTCCGGTGGGTTCCATGCACAAGACGAGGCCAGGTGAATGATGTGACGCAGGAACGGATTTTCCGCTCATTCCCCGGAAGCGGGCGTGATGCGGATCCGCACCTCTTCTTCTTCCTGTGGCAACGGCTGTTGGGTCTCGCGGTGCCGCATCACGGTGAACAAGGCAGCGCCGGCAATCACCACCAGCAGTGCCAGGCGGATGCGCCATGCCCACGGGCGTCGTGGTGTCTCCTTGGGTGGATCGGTGAATGCCAGTGGCGTGTATTGGCCGGTGCGCGTGGATTCCAGCAGGCCGGCCTGGCGCAGGATGTCGCGCGCACGTGGCTGGTCTTCGGGCAGCTTGATCCACAAGGTGGGCTGTTGCGATGGTTTGACCGGCTCCATGAAGCTGAATTGTCCGCCGCGCTTGCTGCGGTAGGAGCGTCCATTGCTGATGTGGACCTGGATGCCGGCATCGGTCAGCAGCTTGGCCACGCCTTCCACGGTTTCCACGCGCTGGCTGGTGAAGATCTGCCGCATGACTCAGCTTCCCGCCGGTGCTTGCAGCCCCGGCGTGGCATGGGGGGCGACGCGGATGAGCCCTTCCTGCGCGGTGCTGGCGACCAGGTGGCCAGCACGGTTGAAGATCTGTCCGCGTGCCAGTCCGCGCGAATTCTGCGCGCTGGGGCTGTCGATGGAATACAGCAGCCAGTCGTCGGCGCGGAACGGACGGTGGAACCACAGGGCATGGTCCAGTGACGCCATCTGCACGTTCGGCTGGTAGTAGCTGATGCCGTGCGGGAAGGTGGCCGTGCCCAGCAATTGGAAATCGGAGGCGTAGGCCAGCAGGGCCTGGTGCAGCTCGGGTGCATCGCCCACCGGTTCGGCCAGCTTGAACCAGACCTGCTGGAACGGCGGACGCTTGGGCGGGTTGAGCTCGTCGCGTGGGTAGATGTGGCGGAATTCGAAGGGGCCGCGCCGTGACAGCCAGCGCTGCACGATGGGCGGCAGCGTCGCCATGACGTCGGCCGGCACGGGTGCCGCCGGTTCCACGTCTTCCGGTTGCGGAACTTCCGGCATCGAGGTCTGGTGCTCCGCACCCGGTTCCTCGGCCTGGAAGGACGCCGCGCAGAAAAAGATCACCTTGCCGTGCTGGATGGCCGTGACCCGGCGGACCGAAAAACTGCCGCCATCCCGGGTGCGGTCCACGTCATACACGATGGGCGCGTTGATATCGCCGGCACGCAGGAAATAGGCGTGCAGCGAGTGGGTGAAGCGGGCGCTGGCAGGGTCCACGGTGGCCTGTGCCGCCGAAAGCGCCTGGCCCAGCACCTGGCCGCCGAACACGTACTTGGTGCCGATGTCGCGGCTCTGGCCACGGAACAGATCTTCCTCCAGCCGCTCCAGCGAGAGCAGATCGATCAATTCGGAAACGACGGGGCTGTCGGTAGGGGGCAAGGGTGGGACCTGGCGTGGAACGGAGGCGGGATTATAGCGGCGGTGCTGGAAATGCCCGTCATGTGCAGGCGCTTGCGCTGTTTGTGATGGGCTTTCCCGTCAAAAGCATTCGCGGGCAGCGCCCGCTCCTATCGTTCCGGGATCAGCCGTTGCAGTCGGGTGTCTGCCATGACCTGTTCCCACGGGAACAGGGGGCCCGGGTCCAGCTTGCGGTTGACCCGCTGGGCAGGATCGTCGCTGGCCGGCACCTGCTCGCGGTCCAGGTCTTCGTGTCCGGCGATGTACCGGAGGTTCGGCAGCTCATGGCCGAGGTCGTGCAACAGGCGCACGAGCGCTGCGATCTGCACGTCCGGGTAGGCTTCCTGCATTTTCTGGCTGCTGGCCGACAGCCAATCCGGCCAGCGTCCGGTGTTGACCAGCTCCACGCCTATCGCACGCTCGTTGTAGCCGCGCACATGGTGGGCGATGCGCTCAGGTTCGATGTAGCCATGCACGCTGCCATCGCGATCGATGTAGTAGTGGCCGCTGTTGCCGGTGCCGGAGGCGTACAGGATGCGTTCGCCGTATTCGCGTGCCGTCGCCAGGTCCGGCAGTTCGGTGCAATGGATCACGACCAGATCGATCTGCGAAAGCGGCCGCGCTTCCAGCAGCCCTGCATAGGGCAAAGGTGCGGCGATCACGGGGATCAGTGGTCCGGGCGAAGAGTCGGGCGACATGGGGCGAATGCTAGCATTCGCACATGGACATGATTTCGTACCGGAGTGCCGCATGAGCCGCGGCCATTGCATCCTTTCCCATGGGTTCGAAAGCGGGCCGGACGCCACCAAGGTGAAGGCGCTGGCCGAAGCGGCGGAACGCCTCGGCTGGACGCACGAACGTCCCGATTACACGGATCTGGATGCCCGGCGCGAGGTCAGTGAGCTGGGGGATGTGTTCGCGCGCGTCCAGCGCTTGCGCGGGTTGGCGCAGGCCGCCGCCGCACGTGGGCCGCTGGTATTGGCCGGCTCCAGCTTGGGGGCGTGGATATCCGGCCAGGTGTCGCTGGAAGTGCCGGCCAAGGGCCTGTTCCTGATGGCGCCGCCCGTGAGCATGGGACGGGCGCCGCCGTTGCAGGCCGCCGATGTGCCGACCAGCATCATCCACGGCTGGGACGACGAACTGATCCCGGCGGCAAGCGTGGTGGCATGGGCGCAGCCGCGCAAGGCGAGGTTGTTGCTGGTGGATGACGCCCATCGCCTGTCCGATCATGTGGATGCTTCCGCACAGGCGTTTGCCGATTTGCTCGAATCGCTCTGATCCCGCATTTCAACGGCAAGCTTCACGAACTTCTTTCCACACCACCGGCTCCCAATATTCGTTGCGGCGAACCTCCAGGAAGTTGGGGGAAGTTGTCAGCAGCTTTGCCCCGATCTCGTATCTGGTATTCGGTGCAACGTCCATGATCATTATCTTGTATGCCTGGGATCTACCCAAGGGCTGATTCAACTGGCGCTGGCGTTCTTTTAATGTCAGTGGAGTGAAACGGTGATCATCGATAAGTTCGCGCACGATCAGTACATGGCGACCGGCGCCCATGCGGTGCCGGTTCGGTTTGATGGATGCAGGTGTGCTGTTGCCGTCGATGTTTAGGATTTCTACTGGATAGACGTTTTGCGTGTTGCGTGGAGGCGCACCCGCAACGGAGATGTAGCCGCATCCCACGTCTTCGACGGTCGCGTCATGCATATCGACAGCTTTCTTGTCTGGATCGTCGGCCGGCATGGACAGGGTGAGTGGCTTGTCGTCCCGCAGAATCTTGAGTGTTGGCCAAGAGGCGTCTTCCTGCGTCGCGGCACGGAGCAAAGCAGACGGTCTGGAAACGTCAACCAGACTTTGGTTATTGACCGAGACAATGATGTCGCCGGGACGGAGTTCCATCCGTTCGGCAACACTGCCTGGCGTCACGGCCAATACCGTATGTCCATGCGTGCCTGGGCGGCGGGTGTCGATGATCGCGCCAAATTCACGGATACCCATTTGCGCGATCAGAGGAAAAAGATGCGCCGCGGCGGGCAATGGCGAGGCTGTGGATGGCGATGCACAATGCGCATTGCCGGGGATGCCGACTGTACAAGCGGCAATCGTGAGGCCTGCGATGGTGGTACGTATGGTCATGTTCGTAGCCTGGTCAAATGTTGTCGATGGGGCCGGGAGATGACGGCAGCAGATGTGCGCGGGCGATCCATAGCGCAGTGATCTCTTCTTCGTTGGCATTGCTGTCGTAGGCAGCTTGCAGTGCGCGATCCAGGGCATGGAGTTGGATGATCGCTTCGTCGTCCGCTGGCATCGCCGTGTGTGTGTGTGGGTCGAGCCCGCGTAACAGGAAGGGAGTTGCAGTCATGCAGGCCAGTGCCACAACAGCGCCCATGAGTCCTGACTTGATGCGCCGGATGTGTCTATGCCGAGCACGTCCGATACGTTCGGCGAGTGCAGGGGGAACGGATATCTCAGGCAGCGCCGCAAGTTGGCGGCGGATGTCGTCATTGTCTGGATTCATTCTGCATACTCCTTGATCAGGCCGGTTCTCAGGCTCGCCAGTGCCCGCGAAATAACCGATTTCGACCAGCTTGGACTTCGCCCGAAACGTTCGGCCAACTCGGAATGGGTCCAGCCTTCCATTTCGTGTAGCCAAACCAAGGTACGTGCCAACGGGGGCAGCCGTCGCAGCAGGCCATCGACCTCCGCCAGATCGGCTGCCTCGATGGCGCTGTCCTCGAATCGAGCTTCCAGGGCGTCCTCGTGGAAGTACTTGCCATTGCGTCTCAGGCGGTCGATTGCTGCATTTGCAGCAACCTTCTTCAGCCAGGGACGTAGAGGCATCCTGTCATGGAATCCATTCAGGAATTGCAGCATTCGCAGGAACGTGTCCTGTGTGATGTCCTCGGCCATGGCGGTATTGCCGGTCATGCGGTAGGCCAGCGTATATATGGACGAGGCATGTTGCCGGTACAAGATGGAGAAGGCGGACTGGTCGCCCCTGCGCGCTTTGCGCACCAGAGCGTACTCATCTTCGCGGCTTGAAAGTTCGGTGCGCATTACAGATAGATACGTGCGACGGTTGGAAAACGTCGCAACTGTGTTTCAACTGCCTGAACGCGGAATAGGTAAGGGTAAAGGTCCTTTGTGCCAAGCGCACCCTTGCCCGGCCTTTCCCTGGGTGGTGTGCCTCGGAGCGTTGCTGGTGTTATCCCGCGCGAAGCCTTCCTCGGCCGATGGGCGCTGGATGTCAGGGCTGCTGGCAGGTCCTAGTCGTCGTTGCCCTGATGAGCGGGCGCATGGCCGGGCTGGCAATACCACGGCGAATACCCGACCATTCCCACCTATGAAATTCTTCGTCTCCTGCGCCAAAGGGCTTGAATACCTGCTTGCCGACGAATTGCTGGCCTTGGGGGCGTCCAAGGCCACCGCCACCGTGGCGGGCGTCAATGCCGAAGGCGAGCAGGCCGATGCGCAGCGCGCGGTGCTGTGGTCGCGCCTGGCCAGCCGGGTGCTGTGGCCCATCGCCGATTTCGATTGCCCGGATGAGGATGCCCTGTATCGCGGAACGGCCGCGGTGGCGTGGCAGGAGCATCTGCGGCCGGAGCTAACCCTGGCCGTCGACGCGCATGTGTCCGGTGATGCCATCACCCATGCCCGTTACGCCGCGCAGAAGATCAAGGATGCAGTGGTCGACACCCTGCGTGCAGCCGGGCTGGAACGGCCTTCGGTGGATGTGGAAAACCCGGATGTGCGCCTGAACCTGTCGTTGCGCAAGGGCAGGGCCACGTTGTCCATCGATCTGGGTGGCGGGCCCATGCATCGCCGGGGTTGGCGCCGCGAACAGAACGAAGCGCCATTGAAGGAAAACCTGGCCGCCGCCGTGTTGATGCGGGGTGGTTGGCCAAAGCTGTACCACGACGGCGGTGCGCTGCTGGACCCCATGTGTGGCAGCGGCACCCTGTTGATCGAGGGCGCCTTGATGGCCGCGGATGTTGCGCCGGGCCTGCAGCGCCATGGCAGCAGCTTGCCGACGCGCTGGCTGGGATTCGATGTGGAGGTGTGGCGCGGGCTTTTCGCCGAAGCCACGGCACGCGAATCGGCAGGCCTGGCAGGCTTGAAGCCGGTGTTCTTCGGTAGTGATATCGACTCACGCGCCGTGCATGCCGCCATTGGCAACGCCGGTCTCGCCAGACTGGCGGATGTGATCCGTTTCGAAACCGTGGATGTGGCGAAATTGCCGCCATCGAACTACGAGCGTGGCCTGGTGGTTTGCAACCCGCCTTACGACGAGCGATTGGCCGCGGATGCCGGGCTGTACCGGATGCTGGGCGATGCGCTGAAGCGAGTGGTGCCGCAATGGCGTGCAAGCCTGCTGTGCGGCAGTGCGGATCTGGCATTTGCCACGGGCCTGCGTGCGGCGAAGAAATACCAGATGTTTAATGGCGCCATCGAGTGCTCCCTGATCGTCTGTGACCCGGTGGCACCGCCCATGCGTGAAGATGTGGCGCCGCGCGAGTTGTCGGAAGGCGCGCAGATGGTGGCCAATCGCCTGCGCAAGAACCTGAAGAAATTCAAGTCATGGCGCGAACGCGAAGGTATTGCCTGTTATCGCGTCTACGATGCCGATCTCCCGGAATATTCCGCCGCCATCGATGTCTACGTCGAAGAGGGCGACCAGGCGCGCACCTTCCTGCACATACAGGAATACGCCGCGCCGGCGACGATTCCCGAAGCCGATGTGCGTCGTCGTTTCAACGAATTGCTGGCCGCCGCGCGTGATGTGTTCGGCTTGCCGCGTGAGCAGATCG
Source organism: Pseudoxanthomonas sp. (assembly GCA_052040085.1). Taxonomy (GTDB): domain Bacteria; phylum Pseudomonadota; class Gammaproteobacteria; order Xanthomonadales; family Xanthomonadaceae; genus Pseudoxanthomonas_A. The sequence goes on along the minus strand of JBQGFJ010000028.1, from coordinate 7,937 downwards.
CCATCAAATCACGCACGCGTGGCAAGGGCGGCAGCAAGTACGGTCGTTTCGAACAGCGTGACGAATACCTGTGGGTACGCGAGAACGGTGCACGGCTCAAGGTGAATCTGTTCGACTATCTGGATACAGGCCTGTTCCTGGATCATCGCCCCCTGCGTGCACGCATGGCGCGTGAAGCGGCCGGCAAGCGTTTTCTCAACCTGTTCTGCTACACCGGCGTGGCCAGCGTGCAGGCGGCGGTGGGTGGTGCGGCAAGCACCACCAGCGTGGATCTGTCCGGCACCTACCTGCAATGGTGTGCCGACAACCTGGCGGGCAATGGCTTCGGAGGGCAGGTGCATCGATTGGTGCAGGCCGATGCCGTGGGCTGGCTGGAAGCCGAACGCGGCAAATACGATTTGATCTTCTGTGATCCGCCCACGTTCTCCAACTCGGCGCGTGCGGATGATTTCGACATCCAGAAGGAGCATGTGCGCCTGCTGCGCGCCGCCGTGGCCCGCCTCGCCCATGGTGGTGTGTTGTACTTCAGCAACAATTTCCGCCGGTTCAAGCTCGACGAAGCCGCGATTTCGGAATTCGCCTCCTGCGAGGAGATCAGCGCCGGAACGATTCCGCTGGATTTCGAGCGCAATGCGCGCATACATCGCTGCTGGCGGCTGACCGCCTGAGCAGCGGGGTCGGCTCTGTGTAATCTCGTTACGCAGCAGCCTGGAAAAAGCACAGACAAGGACTTGGCAGACAGCCTGCGTGGCCCCTTTTGCCGGGCCTACACACGGCCACGCGCGCGCCTTGTGGCTCGTGTATCTTGGCGACTCAATCGCCAGCCGGGGAACACCGATGAGCACCTATCGCGCTTGGGCCGCACCGACACCGGGCGCCGCCCTGGAAGCCTTCGAGTACGACCCCGGCCCGCTGGGCGCAGAGGACGTGGAGATCACGGTCGAGCACTGCGGCATCTGCCACTCCGACCTGTCGATGCTCGACAACCAGTGGGGGTTCACCCAATACCCGTTCGTGCCGGGTCACGAGGCGATTGGCCGCGTCACGGCGCTTGGTGCGAATGCCAAGGGCGTGGTCATGGGCCAGCGCGTCGGCCTGGGCTGGAATGCGCATAGTTGCCTGCACTGCGATCCCTGCCTGGCCGGCAACCAGAACCTGTGCCGGGAACTGCAGCCGACCTTGGGTGGCCGCCATGGCGCTTTTGCCGACAAGGTGCGCGCGCACTGGGTGTGGGTGGTGCCGCTGCCGGATGGCTTGGATGCGGAGGAAAGTGGCCCCCTTCTTTGTGGTGGCATTACCGTATTCGCGCCGCTGCTGGAGTTGGGCATTTCGCCGACGGCGCGGGTCGGCGTGGTGGGCATTGGCGGCCTCGGTCACATGGCACTGAAGTTCTGCCGGGCCTGGGGCTGTGAAGTCACCGCGTTCACTTCAAGCGCCTCGAAAGAGGAAGAAGCACGCGCCTTCGGTGCCCACCATGTGGTCTCCACGGGCGATGCCGCGGCGCTGGAAAAACTGGCTGGGCAGTTCGACCTGATCATCGACACCGTGAACGTGTCGCTGGACTGGAACGGCCTGCTGGCCGCGCTGGCGCCCAAGGGACGGTTGCACGTGGTCGGCGCGGTGCTAGAACCAATCCCGGTGTCGGCGTTCTCGCTGATCATGGGCCAGAAATCGCTGTCAGGTTCGCCGACCGGCTCGCGTGGCGCGCTGGATACCATGCTGGCTTTCGCTGCCCGTCACGGCGTGGCGCCAAAGACGGAGCATTTCCCGATGAGCCGCGTCAACGAAGCCATGGCGCACCTGCGCGCCGGAAAGGCGCGTTATCGCGTGGTACTGGATGCGGATTTCGGCTGAGCAGAAGGATGGTTGGACCGTGGCTCGCGCGAGATGGCGCGGCCATTGGCGCCATCGATATTGACCATGTCGACGTCCTGCTTCACCAGTACGTGGATTGCAGCGTTGTCAGCCCAGTGCCTGTTCCGCGGGCACGTACTCGTAGCCGAGGTCATCCGCGACGGCCTTGAAGGTGATCTTGCCGGCATGCACGTTCAATCCGTTGCGCAGGTGCGGATCATCCAGCAAGGCCTGGCGTGCGCCCTTGTCGGCAAGCCTGATGGCATGCGGCAGGGTGGCGTTGGTCAATGCGAAGGTGGAGGTGCGGGCCACGCCGCCGGGCATGTTGGCCACGCAGTAATGGATGATGCCATCCACTTCGTAGGTCGGGTTTTGATGGGTCGTGGCATGACTGGTTTCGAAGCAGCCGCCTTGGTCGATGGCCACGTCCACCAGCACCGAGCCGGGGCGCATCAGTTTCAGTTGCGTGCGTGAAACCAGCTTGGGTGCGGCGGCACCCGGGATCAGTACCGCGCCGATCACCAGATCGCTATGGGGCAGGCGATCCTCGATGGCGTCGTGGGTGGAGTAGAGGGTGGTCAGGCGGTCGCCGTAGAGTTCGTCCAGGTACTTGAGGCGCTCCAGTGATCGGTCCACCAGGGTGACGCGTGCGTTCAACCCCATGGCCATGCGCGCGGCATTGATGCCCACCACGCCGCCGCCGATCACCAGCACTTCGCCCGGTTTCACGCCGGGTACGCCACCCAGCAGGATGCCGGAGCCGCCTTGTGCTTTTTCGAGCGCATGCGCACCAGCCTGGATGGACATGCGTCCGGCCACCTCGCTCATGGGTGCAAGCAGGGGCAGGCCGCCCTTGGCATCGGTGACGGTTTCGTAGGCAATGGCGGTGCAGCCGGACTTCACCAGCGCTGCGGCCTGGTCCGGGTCTGGGGCCAAATGCAGGTAGGTGAAGAGGATCTGGCCGGGCCGCAGCATGGCGCATTCGGCCGGTTGCGGCTCCTTCACCTTGATGACCATGTCGGCGCGGGCGAAGATTTCCTCGGGCGTATCGACGATCTCCGCGCCGGCCTTCGAATATTGCTCGTCGGTCAGTCCAATGGCGGTGCCGCCATCACGTTGCACGATGACGCGGTGGCCGTGGGCCACCAGTTCACGTGCACCGGCCGGAGTCAGGCCGATGCGATATTCGTGGTTCTTTATTTCCTTGGGTACGCCGATCAGCATGGGTGTCTCCGGTGCGGTGGAGCCGCGCGTGGGGCACGCAGGCCGATGGGAATGTGCCGCGGCAGCCATGTGCATGGCCGTCGCGGCACGAAGAGGTCACGGCGCTTCCAGTTCCGCGTAGATCGCCTTGCCCAGTTCCTGGACGACCGGATTGCCGATGCGCATGGTTTCCTCGTAACCGCTGGATGCCGGCACTTCGGTGAACACGGCCACGATGGTTTCATTGCCCGGCAGCAGGAAGTAGCCCATGTCGTGGGTGACCTGGCCGGTTTCGCCGGTCTTGTGCGCGATGCGGGTGTTGTCCAGCACGGCACCAAACTTGCTGTCCACCTCCTGTGCCAACATCCAGTCCAGCACCTGCTTGCGCGAGGCTTCGCTCAACAGGTCGCCGGAGTGGATGGCGCGCAGCAGCGCCACGGCATCCGCCACGTCGATCACGTTGGCCGGCTCGGTGATCTTGTCGCCGGGGAACATCTGCCGGTTGAACTTCATCGTTTTCAGGTCCAGGTCGTCCAGCAAGGCCTGGACCGTCGGCAAGCCCACGTAGTACAGCAGGACGTTGGTGGCCGTGTTGTCGCTCAACACCACCATGCGGCGGGCCACGTCGCGGACAGTGGTGGTGAAAGGCATGGTCTGGTTTTGCAGGTCGCCTGCACCCGCGACCACCGTGTATGGCGAGATGCTGATGGGGGCATCGAGATTGAGCAGTCCGCGGTCGGCTTGCCGCATCACCGTGGCCAGCAATGCCATCTTGATGGTACTGGCCGGGTTGTAACTGTCCCGTGATCCGATCAGTCGCACTTCATCACTGGCGCCGGAGACATCGGCCAGTCCCACCGATGCGCGGATGCCATCGGCAGCGACCCGGTCCACGATTGATTGTGCCGCGTTGGCGGCGCGGTCAAGGTGCGTGTTTTCGTTGCCGAATGCCTCGGGTGCGAGCGTGGCCAGCATGGCGGACAGGACGAGCGGGATGCGGATTTTCACGAATCAGGTTCCTCGGGAAATGGCCGTGGACAGGCGTTCGAAGATCGTGTCGATGTGCGTCTTCTCCACGATCAGGGGAGGCGACAGCGCAATCACGTCGCCGGTGACACGGGTCAGGAGGTTACCTTCGTTGAAAGCGCGGTTGAAGACCTCGTAGGCGCGCGCGCCGGGTGCGCCGGGGCGCGGTGCCAGTTCAATGGCGCCCACCAGGCCGTAGTTGCGGATGTCGATGACGTTGGGCAGGCCCTTCAGCGAGTGGATGCCTTCCTGCCAGTAGTCGGCCAGTTCGATGGCCTTGTCGAACAGGTTTTCCTCGGCGTACGTATCCAGTGTGGCCAGCGCGGCCGCACAGGCCATCGGGTGTCCGGAGTAGGTGTAGCCATGGAACAGGTCGATGGCGTTGTCCGGGCCTTGCATGAAGGCATCGTGGATCTTGTCGGAGACCAGCGTCACGCCCATCGGAATGGTGCCGTTGGTGACGCCCTTGGCGGCGGTGATGATGTCCGGGGTAACGCCGAAATGCTGTGCCGCGAAGGCATTGCCCACGCGTCCGAAGCCGGTGATCACTTCGTCGAAGATCAACAGGATGCCGTGCTTGTCGCAGATCTCGCGGATGCGCTTGAGGTAGCCGTCGGGCGGCAGGATCACCCCGGCGGAACCGGCGATGGGCTCCACGATGACGGCGGCAATGGTGGAGGCGTCGTGCAGCTGCACCAGGCGCTCCAGGTCTTCCGCCAGTTCCAGGCCATGCGGCGGCAGTCCCTTGGAAAAGGCATTGCGCTGCAGGTCCAGGGTGTGGCGCAGGTGATCGGTGCCGGGCAGGAGGGCGCCAAACCATTTGCGGTTGTTGGGCAGCCCACCGACGGAAATGCCGCCGAAGCCGACACCGTGGTAACCCTTTTCGCGGCCGATCAGGCGGGTGCGTTGTCCCTCGCCACGGCTGCGGTGGTAGGCGATGGCGATCTTCAGCGCGGAGTCCACGGCTTCGGAACCGGAGTTCGAATAGAACACGTGGTTGATCGGATCCGGTGCCAGTGCGGCCAGGCGTTCGGCCAACACGAAGGGCAGGGGCGAGCTCATCGAGAAGTTGGGTGCGAAATCCAGGGTCTCGATCTGTTTCTTGATGGCTTCCACGATGCGAGGCCGGGTGTGGCCGGCGTTGCAGCACCACAGGCCGGCAGTGGCGTCCAGGATCTGGCGTCCATCCACCGAGGTGTAATACATGCCCGACGCGCTGGCCAGCAGGCGGGGCGATGCCTTGAATTGCTTGTTGGCGGTGAACGGCATCCAGAATGCGTCCAGCGAATCCGGCATCCGGGTGGCCTGGGCGGCGTAATGGTCGGCCAGGGCATTGGCTGGAGTGGAAGGGTCGGCGCTCATCGTGACTCCGGGCTGGGGGTGGGGAGGCGCGCAGGGAGGCGCGTTGAATAAACTTTACAACGGCCGGGAAGGGTCTGCCAGCGGGGGAGGTCCGGGGTCCACGAAATGCAATATTCCGGCCCAATGGACGAAATTGACCACTCATCGCAGGTGTGTAAAGTATCCAGCAACACCACGGTCAATCCTTCAGGGTAATGATGGACATCGGCGCGCGCCTGCAGTTGGTACGCAAATCGAAGGGCATGAGCCAGCGCGAGCTGGCCAAGCGCGTGGGTGTCACCAACAGCACCATTTCGCTGATCGAGCAGGACAAGGTGAGTCCCTCGGTGGGGTCGCTGAAGAAAGTACTGGATGGCATCCCGATTTCACTCGCCGATTTCTTCACCCTGGACCTGGACGTCGGCTTGCCCGACAACCCGTTCTACACCGCCGACGAATTGCCCGATGTGGGCAGCAATGGCGTGCATTACTTCCTGGTGGGCCAGCACCGGCCGATGCGGCAGATGTGCATCCTGCGCGAAGTGATGCCGCCGGGCACCGATACCGGCGAGACGCCGCTCCGGCATGAAGGCGAAGAGGGTGGGGTGGTGATCACCGGACAGGTGGAAGTGACCGTGGGCGAGCAGTGCCGCGTACTGGGGCCGGGCGAGGCCTATTACTTCGAAAGCCGTATCCCGCACCGCTTCCGCAATGTCGGTGAGGAGGATGCGGTGATCTTCAGCGCCAATACGCCTGCCACGTTTTGATTTGCTTTTCCTTCTCCCTCTGGGAGAAGGTGCCCGAAGGGCGGATGAGGGCGCGGACTTTCAGGTCGTACTGATCGTTCCGTGGGAATCATTCGCACTCCCTCATCCGGCGCTGCGCGCCACCTTCTCCCGGCGGGAGAAGGGAACAGTCAGGAGCATGAAATGAGTACACCCCGCACCCGCGACGATTGGCAGGCACTCGCCGACCGGTTGGATATCCGCACACGCGCTTTCATCGATGGCCAGTATGTCGATGCGGCGAGTGGCAGAACCTTCGATTGCATCAGCCCCATCGACGGGCGCGTGCTGGGCAAGGTGGCCGAGTGCGCGGAAGAAGACGTGAAGCGTGCGGTCAGCGCAGCGCGGCGCAGTTTCGAATCCGGCGCGTGGTCACAGGCGAAGCCGGTCAAGCGCAAGAAAATACTGCAACGATTCGCCGAACTGGTGGAGCAGCGCATCGACGAGCTGGCCCTGCTGGAGTCGCTGGACATGGGCAAGCCGGTCACCGATGCCACCGGCTATGACGCACCCGCGGTGGCGCGCTGCCTGGCATGGAGTGGCGAGGCCATCGACAAGGTCTACGGCGAGGTGGCACCGACAGGCCCGGGCGAGCTGGGCATGATCACCCGCGAGCCGTTGGGCGTGGTGGCGGCGATCGTGCCGTGGAATTTTCCGATGGTGATGGCGGCCTGGAAGATCGCGCCGGCATTGGCGACCGGCAATTCGGTGATCCTGAAACCCTCCGAAAAGTCGCCGCTTACCGCGTTGTGGCTGGCCGAACTGGCGGCGGAAGCCGGTATCCCGGACGGCGTGTTCAACGTGTTGCCGGGATTCGGCAAAGAGGTTGGCGAGCCGCTGGCGCTGCACATGGACGTTGATGGATTGGTGTTCACGGGATCCACGGCAGTGGGCAAGCGACTGTTGCAATGCTCTGGCCTGTCCAACATGAAGCGCACGTACCTGGAATGCGGGGGGAAGAGCCCGAACATCGTGTTTGCCGATGCGCCAGACCTGGAAGCCGCGGCGCAGGCTGCGGCCAGCGCGATCTTCTACAACCAGGGCGAAGTGTGCACAGCGGCGTCGCGCTTGCTGGTGGAGCGCACGATCAAGGATGAATTCATCGCTCGCGTGGTCGAAGCAGGGCGCAAGATGCAGCCGCGCCATCCGCTGGATCCGGGTGCGCCGATGGGCGCGATGGTGGATGAGGCACAGACGGCACGCGTGCTGGAGTACATCGAAAAGGGCGTGGCCGAGGGCGCAACGCTGGCACTGGGTGGCAAGCGTGCCGACGTGGTCGCGGGTGGGTGCTACATCGAACCGACCATCTTCGATGGCGTGCGTCACGGGCAGACCATTTCGCGCGAAGAAATCTTCGGTCCGGTGCTGTCGGTCATCGCCTTCGATAGCGAAGACGAAGCATTGCGCATTGCCAATGACAGTGATTTTGGATTGGCCGCAGCGGTATGGACGCGCGATATCTCCAAGGCGCACCGTGTCACCCGCAAACTGCGGGCTGGCAGTGTCTGGGTCAATTACTGGGATGGTGGCGACATGACGGCTCCGTTCGGGGGCTATAAGCAATCGGGGAATGGCCGTGACAAATCGTTGCATGCCTTCGACAAGTACACCGAGATGAAGGCCACCTGGATCAACCTCGAAGCGTGAGCCGCGATCTCCCTTGTGCGTCCAGGCCACTCCTGCAGGAGCGGTCTTGGCTGCGATGCCTCTTCCACAGCGAGGGCAGCA
>JBQGFJ010000027.1:0-5181 GCA_052040085.1 Pseudoxanthomonas sp. | reverse complement strand
CAGCGTGCCAAGGATGCCGCCTGCCCCGGCCGACAAATCCGGCGCGGGCACGCCACGCATGTACAGCAGGCCGGTGGCGGAGATCAGGAAACCCACCATGCCAACCAGCCGCAGGGCCGGGCCCAGTTCGGCCTCGCCATCCCCATCGGTATCCAGACCAAACAGGGCAATCCACGCTACCGCGCCCAGGATCACCGGGAGCAGATAGGCCACGTAGCCGAACAGGTTGAAGAGGATGTCGGCGAGCTTGGCGCCCACCCAGCCGCCCCAGTTGTGGATGGGGCCGAGCATGCTTTCGGTCTTGGACCAGCCCGGATCGTCGGGCGAATAACTCAGCAATGCCGCCAGCAGATACAGCAACAACGGCGCAATGGCGATCAACGCAAGATCACGCCACAGCCGTTGCCGTGCAGGGTTGGGGGCCGATGCCGGGCGACGGGCGTTCTTGCTCGCCGCTTTCGATTTCCCGTTTTCAGGAAGCTGTGTGGCCACCTATCGACTAGACCTTAGAAATACACCATTAGTAATTGATATTAAACGATCAATAACGGGATTCGGCAACCATTGCTCCAGACACAGCGCGCGATGAACCCGAGCCATGCGGGTCAATGGGAAAAGTGGGCCGTGCTTCCGTCATCATGATCGGCGGCCAACGCTTGCTGCCTTGATTCGGCCAGCAGGCGCCGCCACTCTATGCAGAGCTTGATGACGCCAAAAGCGTGATCGAATTCTCATTTCCTCCCCATCCGCGAGTATACATGAGCACTTCCAAGCACTCCCGCCTGTTGATCCTCGGCTCCGGCCCCGCTGGCTGGACCGCCGCCGTCTACGCGGCCCGCGCCAACCTGAAACCGGTGGTGATCACCGGCCTGCAGCAAGGCGGACAGCTGATGACCACCACGGAAGTGGACAACTGGCCGGGCGATGCCCATGGGCTGAGGGGGCCGGACCTGATGGCACGCATGCAGGCGCATGCCGAGCGCTTCGAAACCGAGACCATCTTCGATCACATCCACACGGCGGACCTGTCCTCACGTCCGTTCCGGCTGATTGGAGACAGCGGCGAATACACCGCCGACGCCCTGATCATTGCCACCGGCGCCACCGCCAAGTACCTGGGGCTGCCTTCGGAAGAGGCCTTCAAGGGGCGCGGCGTGTCGGCCTGCGCCACCTGTGATGGCTTCTTCTACCGTGACCAGGACGTGGCCGTGGTGGGCGGTGGCAATACCGCGGTGGAGGAAGCATTGTACCTGTCCAACATCGCCCGCAAGGTCTATCTGGTCCATCGCCGCGACACCCTGCGCGCGGAGAAGATCATGCAGGACAAGCTGTTCGCGAAGATCGAAGCCGGCAAGATCGAACCCATCTGGCACCACGCCGTGGATGAAGTACTGGGCGATGAAGCCGGCGTCACCGGTCTGCGGGTCAAGTCCGTGCTGGACGACTCCACCCGTACCATCGACGTGCACGGATTCTTCGTCGCCATCGGCCACACGCCCAACACCAGCCTGTTCGAAGGCCAGTTGGAGATGAACAACGGCTACCTGAAGATCCGTTCCGGCATCGAAGGCAACGCCACCGCCACCACCATCCCGGGCGTGTTCGCTGCCGGTGACGTGACCGACCAGCATTACCGCCAGGCCATCACCTCCGCCGGCTTCGGCTGCATGGCCGCACTGGATGCGGAACGGTTCCTGGACAAGGGCTGATCCTTCGCCTGCATGGGGGTCGACGCATTCGCGTCGGCCCTCGGCTACGCTGGCCGCATGCCGCACACCCGAACCTGCGATTCACTGGCCGAAATTCCTGCCGCGGCCTGGGACGCGCTGCACGATGGCAGCAACCCCTTCCTGTACCACGCCTTCCTGTCGGGACTGGAAACACACGACTGCCTGCGCGAGGACTGGGGCTGGAAGCCACATCACCTGATGCTGTGGGACGCCGATGAGCTGGTCGCCGCCGCCCCCGGGTACATCAAGCACAACTCGCACGGCGAGTTCGTATTCGATCACGCCTGGGCACATGCCTATGCGCAGCACGGGCTGGATTACTTCCCCAAGTGGCTGGTCGCGGTGCCGTACTCTCCCGTCACCGGGCCACGGCTGCTGGCGCGTGATGCATCCGCGCGGCACCAACTGTTGCAGGCGATCACCGAAGAAACCCTTCGGCAGGAATGGTCCTCTGCCCACGTCAACTTCCATGTCGCCGACGAAGACGAGGCTTTCGACGATGGCTGGCTGCTGCGGACCGATGTGCAGTACCACTGGCGCAACACGCATGGCTGGCGTGATTTCGAGCAGTTCCTTGCGGCCATGGATCACAAGCACCGCAAGAACATCCGTCAGGAACGTGCGAAGGTGCAGCAGGCCGGCGTAAGTTTCCGGACGCTGCCTGGCGACGAAGCCAGCGATGATGATCTGGCCGCCATGCATGGCTTCTATCTGTCCACGTTCCAGGACTATGGCAACTCACCAGCGCTGACCCTTCCCTTCTTCAGGCATCTGGCGCGGACCATGCCACGCCATCTGGTCATCTTCCTGGCCGAACGCAACGGGCATCCGGTGGCGGGCGCGCTGTGCCTGCGTGGCGGCAACACGGTGTATGGCCGTTATTGGGGCGCCCATGAAACCCTGCCCGGGCTGCATTTCGAGACCTGCTACTACCAGGGCATCGCGTATTGCCTGCGCGAGGGCCTGGACGTATTCGAGCCGGGCGCGCAGGGCGAGCACAAGATTGCCCGCGGCTTCCTGCCCGCCCACGTACGCAGCCGGCACTGGATAGCCCATCCGGAATTTGCACGCGCCCTGCGGGCCTGGTGCGAGGAGGAGCGCCGCGTGATGCGGGGCTATGCCGCCACGGTTGCTCGGCACTCACCCTTCAAGACCCAATAATCACGCCATGCGCCACGCCCCGTTCCTGCTGCCGCCGGATGATCCGCAATCCCCTTTCCCCTCGGGAAGGTTTGCGCTGGAACAGCCGGATGGCCTGCTGGCAATTGGCGGCGACCTGAGTGTGCCGCGTTTGCTGAATGCCTATCGTGGCGGAATTTTTCCGTGGTTTTCCCACGGCCAGCCGATCCTGTGGTGGTGCCCGGACCCGCGCATCGTCTTCCGCACCGAAGGTTTCCACCTGCCATCCCGCTTCCGCCGGTCCCTGCGTCATTCGACCTGGGAGGTCCGCGCGGACACGGCATTCTCCGAGGTCATGGCGGCATGTGCGTCCACGCCGCGCCCCGGGCAGCAAGGCACCTGGATCACGCCGGAAATGCTCCAGGCTTATTCCGAGCTGCACCGGCTGGGGCATGCGCATTCGGTGGAAGTGTTCGACGGCAAGCGCTTGGTTGGCGGCATCTATGGCGTGGCGATCGGGCGCATGTTCTTCGGCGAGAGCATGTTCAGTGCGGTGTCCGGCGGCTCCAAGGTGGCGCTGGCGGGCCTGGCCTGCCGTCTCCGTGAATGGGGCTGGCCGCTGATTGATGCTCAGGTGGCCAATCCACACCTGCTCACCTTGGGGGCCGAATCCATGGATCGCGATGCCTTTCTGGCGGAAGTCACCCACTTGGCCGGCCAACCGGATCCCGGGGGCCACTGGAGCACCCGCTTCGGCGTGCTGGCGGCTCCAGGGCTCGCCAAGCTTGCTGGCGATTAACGGGTTTTTTGCGCCAAAGCCCGGTCAGGCGTAGAATCCCCGCTCTTGTGGCGTCCGCCACGCCCGCAACACACGTGACAGGCATACATGTCGAAAGACGATTCCATCGAATTCGAAGGCACGGTCAGCGAAACGCTGCCTAACACCACATTCCGGGTCAAGCTGGAAAACGGGCACGAAATCATTGCCCATATTTCCGGCCGCATGCGCAAGAACTACATCCGCATCCTGACCGGCGACAAGGTCAAGGTCGAAATGACTCCGTACGACCTGACCAAGGGTCGCATCACCTATCGTATGAAGTAATTCATACAAACCATTGATAAACAAGGCGGCCATGGGTCGCCTTGTTTGCGTATGGCTACCTTGATACCTCAACCAGGTATTGCGCCGCCCTGTCTTGCACGCGCAGTTTGGCATCCCCTTGTATCGTATCGACCCAACGGATGGCAGGACGCCTGTCCATCGCGCTGCTGTCCATCCCGCCGCAACAGGAGCGTGCCATGCGTTTGTATTGGTCAATTCCCGCCTGTCTGTTGGCGCTGTTTCTTTCCGCGTGCCAGCCAGCGACCGGGGAAACCTCCAGAATCCACGCAGCCTCGGAGCAAGCTGCGGAAACGGCCCGCCTGAATATATGGCTGGATGCGCAATACGAGGAGCTTCTGCAGTTCAGCCCGATGCAGCTGAGCTACCTTGGCCGCAAGGACCTCAATGACAGGTTCGACGACGTTTCCGATGCCGGCATGGAGCAGCGCCTGGCTTGGTTGCGTGCGAGCGCCGAAGCACTGGAGCGCGAGTTTGACGCCGAAGTGCTTGATCCAGAGGGGCGCCTTTCCTACGACCTGTGGAAGCTGCAGGCAGAGGATGCGGCCGGCCAGTACCAATGGCGCCGCAACAGCTATGCTTTCACACAGATGCAGGGCATGCAGGCGATACTGCCCACCTTCCTGATCAATTTCCATCATGTCGACAGCGAAGCGGACTATCTGGCCTACATCGAACGCCTGCATGCCGTGCCGCTGTTCTTCGACCAATTGCTTGGCAATGCACAAGCCAGCGCGGAAGCGGGTATCCGCCCACCTGCCTTCTCCCATCGCGGCGTGATAGAGCAAGCACGCAACGTGATCGCCGGTGCACCATTCACTGATGGAAAAGATGCCGCACTCTGGGTCGATGCAATGGGCAAGGCCGATGCGCTACGCGATGCCGGCAAGATCGACGCCCGGCGCGCAGAGGCGCTGAAGGCACTGGCTCGCACCGCGTTGCTGGCGGACGTGAGGCCGGCGTACGAACAGGTGATCGCCTGGTACGAGGCCGACCTTCCCAATGCCCCGGAGAACTCTGCTGGCATCGGCAGCACGCAAGCCAACGGTATGGACTACTACGCCTGGCGCCTGAAGCAGAACACCAACACCAGCCTGACACCGGAACAGGTCCACGCCATCGGACTGGCAGAAGTTGCACGGATACATGGCGAAATGAACGCAATCCGTGAAGAAGTGGGATTCGATGGCAACCTGCAGGCATTTTTCC
>JBQGFJ010000026.1:0-2053 GCA_052040085.1 Pseudoxanthomonas sp. | reverse complement strand
TCTTGAAGGCAGGACGCAGGGTCGGGATCTTGGAGATGTCGGACTTGCCCGGCTGTTCATCGCTGGCGAACTCCACTTCGCCCTTGCGGGTGCTGACCTTCACCGGGACGATTTCGCCATCGAAGGCGCCGGACTGCTGGGCTGCCTGCGCGCGCTTCACGGACTCGATGGAGTACGCATCCTGGTCTTCGCGGGTGAAGCCGTACTTGGCCACGGTGGCCTCGGCGAAGACGCCCATGGCCTGGCCGTCATAGGGATTGGTCAGGCCGTCCCACGCCATGTGGTCGACCGCCTGGAAGTTGCCGTAGCGGTTGCCGGTGCGCGAGTTGGGGATCAAGTGCGGGGCATTGGTCATGGACTCCATGCCGCCTGCCACGACCACGGTGGCCGAGCCGGCCCTGATCAGGTCGTGGCCCAGCATGATGGCTTTCATGCCCGAACCGCAGACCTTGTTGATGGTGGTGCAGCCGGCGCTGGTGGGCAGGCCGGCGGCCAGTGCGGCCTGGCGGGCCGGTGCCTGGCCCAGGTTGGCGGGCAGCACGCAGCCCATGATGACTTCGGAGACGTCGCCTGCGGCAACGCCGGATTGTTCAAGTGCGGCCTGGATGGCGGCGGCACCCAGCGTGGGCGTGGGGACGCCGGTGAACTGGCCAAGGAACGAACCAATGGCGGTGCGCTTGGCGGCGGCGATGACGATGTCGGACATGGTGTGGGGCCTCCGGGGATGATCCGCTGATTATCGGGGGCCGGGCGACCCCGGGCAAATGGGACCTTGGGACACTGCCGGGGATCCGGGACGGGTGGCCCATTCCCGTCCATGGACTCTGGCGCGGCGGCTTGCGACGGGGGTATATAGGCGAAAGAAAAGACCGGCATTGGAGGATGTATATGGATAGACAGCCCATGAGGGTGTCGAGCGCGCGGATCACGTTGGCGGTTGCGTGTGCCCTGGCGCTGGCGGCATGTGGAGGAGGTGGCGGTGGTGGTGGCAACACACGCCCGGATCCGCCGCCGGCTTCCGGGCCGGATATCGGATTCACTCCCACGGTCACCATCGATAACAGCCTGACCGGCCTGAATCCCCCAACGGTGTCCTCGTTTGGTTCCGACCGGGCCTTGCCGGATTACAGCGAGCATCTGGTACTGACCAATGCAGCCGGTGCCCTGGGTACGGGGCTGACCGGACAAGGGGTCACCATCGGGCTGCTGGATTCCGGCGTGAACCGCAACCACCCGGCGTTGAACGGCCGGGTTACCCGGCACTTCATCAATGTCAATCCCAATACCAACAACACCAGCGTGGACGATGTGGTCGGACACGGTACGGTGGTGGCACAGATGGCGGCAGGCCAGAGCGTGGGCCGATGGGGCGGAGGCGTGGCACAAAGTGCGACCATCGTGTCTTCGCGCATCATCAGTGACCAGCCACCGACCGACGATGGTTCCGGCGCAGGTAACGAAATTCGTGCCGGGCAAGGCTATGGCGCTTACTTCAGGGACGTCAACGCGCAACTCGCCAATGCCGGGGCGAAGATCATCAACAACTCCTGGGGCGGGCTTTACTGGAACGATTCGGCACTGACCACGGAACTGGCGACTGCCTGGAAGGATTTCGTGGTCAACCGTGGTGGCATCATCGTGTTCGCCAATGGCAATGCTGGCAGGACTGCATCGTTGCGTCCCAATCCTTCCGACAATGCATCGCTTCCCAGCCTGGCCAACGATGCTGCATTGGAAAAGGGCTGGCTCACGGTAGCCGCACTGGATCCCGTCAATCCAACCCGGCTCACGGATTATTCGCAGGAATGCGGGCGTGCCATGAACTACTGCCTGGCGGCACCGGGCAACGTGGTTTTCGTCGATGCACAAGCCAAGGTCGGCGATGCGTCCTACAGCTATTGGCAGGGAGGCGGCACGTCCTACGCCGCACCGCAGGTGGCGGGCGCGGCAGCCGTGGTGTGGTCGGCATTCCCGTACTTCGATAATGATCTGGTCCGGCAAACTCTATTGGGTGGAGCCAAGGACCTGGGTGCTCCGGGTGTGGATCCGGTGT
>JBQGFJ010000025.1:0-5259 GCA_052040085.1 Pseudoxanthomonas sp. | reverse complement strand
TTGTTCCAGTCCAGCGAGGATGAACTTTATCGCACCTCGATGGGGATCCTGGGCCTGCAGGAGCGGGTACGCAGCAAGCTGTTCCTGCGCCGCGATCGTTATGGCCGTTTCTTCTCCGCGCTGGTGTTCATCCCGCGCGACCGTTTCAATACCGATGTCCGTCTGCGCATCGAGGCGTTGTTGAAGGAGTCGCTGCGTGGCGAGTTCATCGACTCCAGCGTGAAGCTGGGTGAATCGCCGTTGGCGCAATTGCACCTGGTGGTCAGGCCGCGCGCCGGCGAATCGGTCGATGCCGATACCAAGGCACTGGAACAGCGCCTGGCCTACCTGCTGCGCAACTGGCAGGACGACCTGCGCGAGACATTGATCGCACAGCATGGTGAATCCAGCGGCCTCAAGCTGGCCAATGATTTCGGCCGTGCATTGCCGGCGGGTTACATCGAGACGGTATCGCCGGAAGTGGCCGCGCGTGACGTGGTCCAGTTGGCGGCGTTGCAAGGAACGGACGACCTTCGTCTCAGCCTGTACCGCTCACGTGGTGCGGACGGTGCCGCTGTCGGGCCGTTGCACCTGAACCTGTATCGCAAGGAAAGCGATATCCCATTGTCCGATGTATTGCCTTTGATGGAGAACATGGGCTTGCGGGTGATGACCGAGCATCCGTTCCGGCTCGATCTGCATCCCGCGGCGTATTTCGTGCAGCAGTTCGATGTCGAATCCAACGCGGGTTCGCTCGATATCGAACGCCTGAATGAAGTTTTCGAAGAGGCATTCGCACGCGTGTGGCAGGGCGATGCCGAGAACGATGGTTTCAACGGCCTGGTCGCTGCCGCAGGCCTGGATTGGCGTCAGGTCGCCTTGCTCCGTGCGTACTGCAAATACCTGTTGCAGACCGGCGTGCCGTTCTCGCAGAGTTACGTGGAGCAGACGCTTGCCCGCTACCCGGTGATCGCGCGTGTGCTGGTGGAACTGTTCGAGGCCCGCTTCGCGCCCGCCGCGGGTCGTTCGGGCAAAGCGAATGCACGGGCATCGCAAGCGGTGGATGGCTTGTCCTTGCTTGCGCAGGCGGATGAAAGCGTTTCCCGTGCCGTACAGGTGGTGGTGGATGCGCGCGGTGAAACGCGCGAGCGCCGGCTGGAGGCCGTGCGCAAGGTGCTGCTGAAGTTGATGGATGGCGTGTCCAGTCTGGACGAAGACCGCATCCTGCGTGGCTTCATCGACGTGATCGAGGCCACCCTGCGCACCAGCTACTACCAGCTGAAGGATGGGCAGCTGTCCAACACGATCAGTTTCAAGTTCGATCCTTTACGCGTGCCGGACATGCCCAAGCCACGTCCTTATCGCGAGATTTTCGTGTGCGGGCCGCGCGTGGAAGGCGTCCATTTGCGTTTTGGCCCCGTGGCCCGTGGCGGCCTGCGTTGGTCGGACAGGCGCGAAGACTTCCGTACCGAAGTGTTGGGCCTGGTGAAGGCACAAATGGTGAAGAACACGGTGATCGTGCCGGTAGGCGCGAAGGGCGGCTTCTTCGTCAAGCGTCCGCCAGTGGGCGGTGATCGCGATGCGGTGCTGGCCGAAGGCATTGCTTGCTACAAGATGTTCATCCAAGGCTTGCTGGACATCACCGACAACATCGTGGACGGCAAGATAGTGGCGCCGCCCAACGTGGTGCGCCATGACCAGGACGACCCGTACCTGGTGGTGGCTGCCGACAAGGGCACGGCCACGTTCTCCGATATCGCCAATGGCCTGGCCGTTGCGCATGGTTTCTGGCTGGGCGATGCGTTCGCTTCCGGCGGTTCGGTGGGTTATGACCACAAAGGCATGGGCATCACCGCGCGTGGTGCATGGGAATCGGTGAAACGCCATTTCCGTGCCATGGGCCGTGATTCGCAGACCCAGGATTTCACTTGCGTGGGCGTCGGCGACATGTCGGGCGACGTGTTCGGCAACGGCATGTTGCTGTCCGAACACATCCGGCTGGTGGCGGCGTTCGATCATCGGCACATCTTCCTGGATCCGTCCCCGGATGCAGCGGCGTCCTTCAAGGAACGCCAGCGCATGTTCAAGGTGCCGCGCTCCAGTTGGGCCGATTACGATGCCAAGCTGATATCGAAGGGCGGTGGCGTGCATCCACGCTCGGCCAAGACCATCGAGATCACGCCGCAAGTGCGCGAGGCCCTGGGCCTGGACGCCGGCGTTGTTTCGCTGTCCCCCAATGATCTGATGAGTGCCATCCTGAAGGCGCCGGTGGACTTGTTGTGGAATGGCGGTATCGGCACCTACGTCAAGGCAGCCAGCGAGACGCATGCAGATGTGGGTGATCGCGGCAACAATGCCTTGCGCGTGAATGGCCGCGACCTGCGCTGCAAGGTGGTGGGCGAGGGCGGCAACCTGGGATTGACCCAGTTGGGCCGCATCGAGGCCGCACAACAGGGTGTGTTGCTCAATACGGACTTCATCGACAACTCGGCAGGCGTGGATACCTCGGACCATGAGGTGAACATCAAGATCCTGCTGAATGGCGTGGTGCAGGCCAAGAAGCTGGGCATCGATGCTCGCAATCGCCTGCTGGCTGACATGACCGATGAAGTGGCGCGCCTGGTGCTGTGGGACAACTACCGCCAGAACCAGGCCATCAGCCTGATGGAGAGGATGAGCGTCGCGCGCCTGGGTTCCAAGCAGCACTTCATCCGGACATTGGAAGCCCAGGGCCTGCTGGACCGCCAGATCGAGTTCCTACCTTCGGATGCCGAATTGGCCGAACGCAAGGTGCGCGGACAGGGTATGACCAGGCCGGAGCTGTCGGTGCTGCTGTCGTATTCCAAGCTGGTGGCATTCCAGCAGTTGCTGGATTCCGACATTCCGGAGGATCCGTACCTCTCCAAGGAGTTGCAGCGCTACTTCCCGGTGCCGTTGCAGAAGAAATATGCCTCGGAGATGGAAAAGCATCGCCTGAAGCGCGAAATCATCGCCACGGCGGTCACCAACACCACCATCAACCGGATGGGTGCCACCTTCCTGCTGCGCATGCAGGAAGATACTGGCCGCAGCCCGGCCGAGGTCGCCAAGGCCTTCACCATCACGCGCGAAACACTGGATGCACGTGAACTGTGGAACCAGATCGACGCACTGGATGGCAAGGTGCCGGAATCGGTGCAGATCGATGCCCTGCAGGTGATCTGGTCCATCCAGCGCAGCTTCACTCGCTGGCTGTTGACGCGTCCGGGTGCGATCCCGGACATCGCCACGGCAGTGACTCGCTACCATCCGGGCTTCAACGAAATCCGTGCCGCCGATGGCGTGCTGCCGGATTCGCTGCGTCCCGCCTACGAGGCCAGCCTCCGCGAGTGGAAGGAAAAGGGATTGCCACCTGCACTGGCCATACAGTTGGCAGCGCTGCCGTACCTGGAGCCCTCCTGCGACATCATCGAACTGGCCCTCGAGCGCAAGCTCAAGGCCGTGGATGTGTCGAAGGTGCACTATCGTCTGGGCGAGGCACTGCACATGCCGTGGCTGCTGGAGCAGGTGGATGGCCTCAAGGTGGACGGCCGCTGGCACGCCGTGGCCCGTGGCGTCCTGCGTGACGAGCTGACCCAGCACCAGCGGGTGCTGACGGGGCAGGTCCTGCGCATGACCGGGGCAACCGCCTCGGCCAAGGTTGAGCACTGGTTGAATCGCGATGATCCCATGCTGCGTTTCACCTTGAGCATGCTCAATGAACTGGCCGCGCAACAGACGCTGGACTACCCGACGGCCTCGGTGGCCGTCCAGCGCCTGGGGCAGTTGGCACAGAAGGGCTGATTCCCGTGAATCCATCGGCACATCCATCCGGATGTGCCGATGGAGGGATTCAGATCAACGAACCGGGTTATTCTCTGCGCGGACACATGGGGGCTTGAATGGGCCAATCGCCGCGTATCGCATTCCTTGCCAGTCCTGCTGCCGAAGCCCAGCAGGCATTGGTGGCATTGACCGCCCTGCACGGCACCTTTGCGCCGGAAGAAGCCGACGTGCTTTGCGCGCTCGGCGGCGACGGTTTCATGTTGCAGACCCTGCATCGCCACGGTGATCTGCAAAAGCCGGTATTCGGAATGAAGCTGGGAACGGTCGGGTTCCTGATGAACCAGTATCGTGCCGATGATCTGTGCGAACGCATTGCGCTGGCCGAGCCGGCCAAGTTGCGTCCTTTGGAAATGCGGGCCATCACCGAGTCGGGTGGCACCATCGCCTCGCTGGCCTACAACGAAGTCTCATTGCTCCGGCAGACCCGACAGGCCGCGCATATCCGGATTGATCTCAACGGCGAGACCCGGCTGGATGAACTGGTCTGCGACGGTGTGTTGACCGCAACACCTGCAGGAAGCACGGCCTACAACTTTTCCGCGCACGGGCCCATCCTGCCGCTGGGTTCCAGCACCATTGCATTGACGCCCATTGCGCCTTTCCGCCCGCGCCGCTGGCGTGGCGCCATTCTCAAGGCGGATACCGAAGTCCGCTTCCGTGTGCTGGACCCGTACAAGCGTCCAGTCAGTGCAACGGCGGATTCGCACGAAGTACGCGATGTGACCGAGGTCATCATCCGGGAGTCGCAGGAGCGCATGGTGACCCTGCTTTTCGATCCCGAACATAATCTGGAAGAGCGCATCCTCAGCGAGCAGTTCGTGGTCTGACCGCGCCCTGCAAAGCGAGTATGCTGCGGTATTGGCCGGTCTGAGGCAGGCTGTGGCCGGAACATCGGATTGGGGGAGGGGTCTCCTATGAAGGTTTTACGTGCGTTGCTGGCGTGCGGGCTGTTGTCCGTGCCTGGTGTTCACGCCTGTGGTCTGACCAGCAAGCTGGTGCCTTTCGATGCGTCGCCGCCGCAGGCATCGACGGCATCCGCGGACGATCTTCCTGTACCCATCGTCCAGGTGAGCCAGATCGTGCGTGGCATAGGCAGCAGCCACATCAACTGCGATGACACCGGGCTGCTGACCCTCCAGGTGGAGTGGCCGCGGGGCAAGCACCGCTTGCGTGACCTGGGCTTTGAATTCAGCGTGCCTTTGGCTGATCCGCCTTATCCGATGTTTCCCGAAGGGCCGGTCCAGGCGCCCGTGGATGGGCGCCGCAGCGACTTCGTGTTCATGTGGCAGGAAGGGCCGCCGGAACAGCAGAGCTTCATCGACATTCAGTTGGAAGTACGTGCAGTGACCCGGGAAGGGCAGCGCGGCCCGGCTGCCACGGTTCTGGTGCGTTCGCCGCCCGGAGGTTGAAATCAGG
>JBQGFJ010000024.1:0-12091 GCA_052040085.1 Pseudoxanthomonas sp. | reverse complement strand
CGACCCGGTTTCCAGCCTGATGGCAGCTACCTGACGCCGGAAGGCGACCGTTTTGCGACGGCGGAAGAACGTGCGACCTACCTGCGGACCGTGCAGGACTGGATCATCGCGCCGCAAATGCGATCCACCCCCGGGCTTGCCGGCGTCGACACCATCGGTGGCTACGTCAAAGAATATGCGGTTCGTCCGGATGCCGAGCGTTTGGCCGCCCACGGCCTGGGATTGAGTGATCTGGTGGTCGCCCTGGAACGTGCCAATGTGCAATCGGGTGCAGGCTTCGTGCAGCGTGCAGGCGAAGGACTCGTTGTGCGTGCGGATGCACTGGCGCAAACCGTCGACGATCTTGCGCAGGCGCCGGTGGCCAACCGTGACGGAATGGTGGTGCGTGTTTCCGATGTGGCCAGCGTCGGCCTTGGGCAGGCCCCTCGTCTGGGTGCGGCCACGCGGGATGGCCATGAAGCCGTGCTGGGTACCGCGCTGATGATTGCCGGTGGCAACAGCCGCACCGTGGCACAGGCCGCCACCTCGCGTCTGGCCGAAGTGAATAGCTCATTGCCGCCCGGCATCGTGGCCGAACCGGTGCTTGATCGCAGCGTGCTGGTCAATTCAACCATCAAGACCGTCGCGAAAAACCTGACCGAAGGCGCGTTGCTGGTCATCGTGGTGCTGTTCCTGTTGCTTGGCAATTTCCGCGCTGCCGCGATTACCGCACTGGTGATTCCGTTGTCGTTCCTGTTCGCGGTGATCGGCATGAACCGGTTCGGGATCAGCGGCAACCTGATGAGCCTGGGGGCCCTGGATTTCGGCATCCTGGTGGATGGCGCGGTGATCGTGATCGAAGCTACCCTGTTGATGCTCGGCAAGCGTCAGGCCGAACTGGGCCGCTCACTCACGGCCGGGGAACGCCAGGTGATCGCGATGCAGGCGGCGCGCAAGATGGTGCGGCCGGCGGCATTCGGTCAGTTGATCATCCTGTTGGTGTTCGCTCCCATCCTCACGTTGCAGGGCGTGGAAGGAAAGACGTTCCAGCCGATGGCCGCCACCTTCATGCTTGCCCTGGTGGGCGCCTTCATTTTTTCCTTCACCTTCGTGCCGGCCATGGCCGCGTTGTTCGTGCGGGAACCGGAATGGACGCCGGATTCCGTGCCGGCGCATGCGGATGATGGAGGGGAAAAGGGCGTTCACGAGACCAGGGTGATCCGCTACGTGCGCACCAAGGTGGAGCCCGTGATCCATGCAGCCGTCGGGCGGCCGAAGGCGGTGTTCGCTGGTGCCATGCTGATGCTTGTCATGGGGTTCACCGCTTTCATGTCGCTGGGCCGTGAGTTCATGCCCACGCTGGATGAAGGCAATCTGGCCATGCAGGCCTTGCGCGTGCCTTCGGCATCCCTGGAGCAATCATTGTCCATGCAGCTGGCGCTGGAGAAGGAACTGGCCGGCCAGCCGGAGGTCAAGACGGTGTTCTCGCGCACGGGTACGGCGGAAGCTGCCATCGATCCGATGCCGACCAATATCTCCGATAGCGTGATCGTGCTGAAACCGAAGTCCGAGTGGCCGGACAAATCGCTGGGCAAGGAGGCGTTGATCAATCGCCTGGAAGATATCGTCAGTAACCAGATCGGTAATGCCTTCGAATTCAGCCAGCCGATCGAGTTGCGTTTCAACGAGCTGATCTCCGGTGTGCGCACGGATCTCGCCGTCATGGTGTTCGGGGATGATTTCGATGTGCTGCAGGGGACGGCCGACCAGATTGCGCTGAAATTGCGTGGCGTGGAAGGTGCCGCCGATGTGCGCGTGGAGCAGGTGTCCGGGCTGCCGACATTGAACGTGCGCGTGGACCATGCGGCAGCGGCCCAGTACGGACTGACCGCGGCGGATGTCAGCGAAGCGCTTGCCACCGGTATTGGCGGGACGTCGGCTGGCAAGATCTTCGAAGGTGACCGGCGCTTCGATGTGGTCGTCCGCTTTGCCGAAGACGCACGCAATGACCCTGCACAGTTGGCGGCGTTGCCCATCGTGGCCCCGGATGGCACCGTGGTTCCGCTGTCGTCGGTGGCGCGCATCGAGGTCAGTGAAGGGCCCA
Source organism: Pseudoxanthomonas sp. (assembly GCA_052040085.1). Classification (GTDB taxonomy): domain Bacteria; phylum Pseudomonadota; class Gammaproteobacteria; order Xanthomonadales; family Xanthomonadaceae; genus Pseudoxanthomonas_A. The sequence goes on along the minus strand of JBQGFJ010000024.1, from coordinate 10,008 downwards.
ATCAGATCAGCCGCGACAACGGCAGTCGCCGCATCGTGGTGCAGGCCAACGTGCGTGGCCGTGACCTGGGCGGCTTCGTCAAGGAAGCACAGGCCGAGGTGGCTGGCGTCCCGCTTCCCAGTGGGGTTTACCTCACCTGGGGCGGCCAGTTCGAGAACCTGCAACGGGCCGAAGCCAGGTTGATGCTGGTGATCCCGGTGGTCTTCCTGTTGATCGGCAGCCTGTTGTACATGGCACTGGGCACAATGCGGGAGGCGGCACTGGTATTCGTCTGCGTGCCATTGGCATTGGTAGGGGGTGCATTGGCGCTGCTGTTGCGTGACATGCCGTTCTCGGTGTCCGCTGCGGTGGGTTTCATTGCGGTATCAGGCGTGGCGACCCTCAATGGGCTGGTGCTCATGCAGGCCATCCGTGAACGGCTGGATGCGGGTGATCCACCGTTGCAAGCGGCAGCGGTGGGTGCCGCAAGTCGTTTGCGCGCGGTGCTGACCACGGCGTTGGTGGCGATCGTGGGCTTCATTCCCATGGCCATCGGGACTGGCTCGGGTGCCGAAGTGCAGAAGCCGTTGGCGACGGTGGTGATCGGCGGCCTGATCACTGCCACGGTCCTGACCCTGCTGGTATTGCCCACTTTCGCAGCGCGGGTGTCCGGCAAGCGCCGCAGCCAATCAACGGCATGATTGTTGATCTGGCCCGGTGGGAAAGCATCCTGCGGCAAGATGGCGGCAGGTGGATCAATGCCCTGGTTGGAATGGCCGGGGTTTGCATGTGATGGGAAGAACGAGATGACCGAGAAACTGCGCATCGACTTGCAGATATTGCTGCCCCATGTTCCTGATGAGGCCGATGCCTGCATTGGCAGGTTGATCGACGACCTCCAGGGCAGGAACGGGATCGAGCAAGTCCACCTGAAGGCCGGATCCGATGGGGCGCCGGCACAGATGTGCATCCACTACGACCAGGATGCATTGCCGTTGGCGCGCATCCGCGAGGTGGTGGAAAGCGCGGGGGCAAGGATCAGCGAACGTTATGGGCATGCGCTGTGGAATGTCACCGGCATCCAGCACCAGCGCCGGGCCCGTACCGTGGCCGACAAGCTGCGTACGCTGCCCGGCGTACTGGAGGCCGAAGCCAGCGTTGCGGGCCTGGTGCATGTGGAATACGACAGGGTGTCCATCGACGATGATCGGATCCTCGCGGTACTCGCGGACATGCAGGTGGTGCCTGTCGCCACGAAGGATGAGCACGACCACACGCATGATCATGGCGATGGATCCGGGCCACATGCCGGATGCAGCGTCCATGCGCATCCACACGACCATGCCCATGGAAAAGGCGAGGGCGGGCACTCGCATGCGCATGGAGGCTTGCTGGGGCCGAACACCGAATTGATCTTCGCGCTCACCTGCGGTGTGCTGCTGGTGGCGGGCTTCATCATCAGCAAGGCGTGGCCGCAGGCGCCCGGCTGGCTTCCCCTGGCGTGCTATCTCGCTGCCTATTTCTTCGGTGGTTTCTACACCGTGCGCGAGGCAGTGGACAACCTGCGCATGAAGCGGTTCGAGATCGACACCTTGATGCTGGTGGCCGCTGCAGGTGCGGCGGCATTGGGCTCCTGGGCTGAAGGTGCATTGCTGCTATTTCTTTTCAGCCTGGGGCACGCGCTGGAACACTATGCGATGGGCCGCGCCAAACGCGCGATCGAAGCCTTGGCGGAACTGGCTCCCAATACGGCCAACGTGCGCCGCGATGGCCGTGTGCAGGAGGTGGCTGTCGAAGAACTCCTGGTCGGCGACGTGGTGCTGGTGAAGCCGAACGAGCGCTTGCCTGCCGATGGATTCCTCGTCCTTGGGAACTCCAGCATCAACCAAGCGCCCGTGACTGGCGAGAGTATCCCGGTGGACAAGCGGCCGGTGGATGATCCCGCGGCGGCGCGCGCGCGGTCTGATGGTGTCGATGCTGCATCGCGCGTATTCGCCGGCACCATCAATGGCAGTGGTGCGATAGAAATAGAAGTCACGCGCACATCCGGTGATTCCGCGCTGGCGCGGGTGGTGAAGATGGTCAGCGAAGCGGAGACACGCAAATCGCCTACTCAGCGATTCACCGATCGCTTCGAGCGCATCTTCGTTCCGGCGGTGCTGGTGCTGGCCTTCGCCCTGCTGTTTGCCTGGGTGGTGGTGGACGAGCCATTCCGCGACAGTTTCTACCGCGCCATGGCCGTGTTGGTGGCGGCCAGTCCGTGTGCACTGGCCATTGCCACGCCCAGTGCGGTGTTGTCGGGCATTGCGCGCGCGGCCCGTGGCGGCGTCTTGATCAAGGGTGGCGCGCCGCTGGAAGAACTCGGCTCGCTCCGTGCCATGGCCTTCGACAAGACGGGCACCCTGACCGAGGGTCGTCCTCGCATCACCGATGTTGTTCCCGTGGACGGTGTAACGGTCGAAGAACTGCTCCGGGTCGCCGTGGCGGTGGAATCACTCAGCGATCATCCGCTGGCCGCCGCCATCGTCCGGGATGGCCGGGAACGGTTGGGGGATGGCGATATTCCTTCCGCGAGCGACCTGGAAAACCTGATTGGCCGGGGTGTCACAGCGATGATGGATGGCAAGACCGTGTGGATCGGCAAGGCCGAGATGTTCGGTGCCGATGGCGTGGCACCACTCGGCGCTGCCGCGACGGCGGCCGTCGCGCAATTGCGCGATGCGGGACGTACCTTGATGGTGATCCGTTGGGGCGAACGTGATCTGGGTGCCATCGGTCTGCTCGACACGGCACGCGAGGGTGCCCGCGAGGCTATCGAGGAACTGCGGGAGTTGGGCATCACCCGCATGATCATGATTTCCGGAGACCATCAGCGGGTCGCCGATGCGATTGCGTCGGAAGTGGGGCTCGACGAGGCTTGGGGTGACCTGATGCCGGAGGACAAGGTCGAAGCGATCCGAAAACTGCGTGCGCAGGATAAGGTGGCGATGGTCGGCGATGGCGTCAACGATGCACCGGCCATGGCCAATGCCACGGTAGGCATTTCGATGGGAGCAGCCGGTTCCGATGTTGCACTGGAAACCGCCGATGTCGCGCTGATGGCGGATGACCTGCGTCATCTTCCATTTGCGGTGGGTTTGAGCCGGCATACCCGTGGCGTGATCCTGCAGAACGTCTTCGTCAGCCTTGGCATCGTCGCCTTCCTTGTGCCTGCCACCATCTTCGGCCTGGGCATTGGACCTGCAGTGGCGATACATGAAGGCTCGACGTTGCTGGTCGTGTTCAATGCCCTGAGGTTGCTGGCATACAAAAAGCAGGGGTGAACGCGGGGTCGCGCATCCTCGGTATGCGGCACCAATAAAAAAGCCCCCGCACGTGAGTGACGGGGGCGTGGATTCCGGTGCGGCGTGTGGCGAGGTGTTCGGCTCGCCGTGTTACTGCGTGGGGCAATCCAGACGGTGGTCCGAGGTGGTACCCAGCTGGATCTGCTGGATCGACAATGCCAGGCCCGGTGCGGAACGGATGCCGAACGGCACATCCAGCTTCTGTGTCGGCGCACCGGCAGCCCGCAGGCATTTGAGCGGGATGGCCACCGAGAACCATTGGTTGGCGGGCAGCGAGGCCAGCCAGTCGCGCACTTGCAGTTCGCCGCGTGCACCGGCGTTGTCGCTGGCGAAGACCACTACTTCACCTTCCGGCAGTGAGTCGACGCGCAGCATTGCCGTCACCAGCACGTCGCCGTTGGTTTGGCGATCGAAATCGACGGGGGTCGATGACACCAGTTCCCAGGTGCCGCCATTGCCCGTCCATTGCAGGCGGCGCGCATCTTCCTGCGCCTGGAAATCCAGCGCCGTGGCCACCACGCTGCGATCCGGGCTTTCGGCTGGCACGTGCAAGGCATCCATGGAGCCGCCATCGGCACCCACCAAGCGGGGAACGATGCCAAAGCGTGGTGCGCCGCGATGTATCAGCACGCCTTCGTCGGCACCGGCCTCCGCCACGCCGGAATCTTCCGGCAAGGGAGCAAGATTGCCGTCGTCGCCATAGCCCAGGCCGTGGCCAAACGGGAACAGGGCTTCGTAGTCAGCCGCGTCGATGCTGCCCTGCACGGCGCGTGCCGGCCAGGTGAAGCTCAGCTTGCCCTTGAAGTCGTGTTGCGGTTGGCCATCGTTGCCACGCAGGATCACGTCGGCCACGCCACCGCCTTCGGAGCCCGGCAGCCAGATGGCAGCGAACGCATCGGAGGCATTGATTTCGCGGTTCATCCATAGCGGCCGGCCGGTAATGAACAGTGATACCACCGGAATCCCATCGGCCTTCAGCTGCTTGATCAATTCCAGATCGGCGTCATTGCCGGGATTGAACAGCAGGTTGGGAATGTCGCCCTGGAATTCTGCATACGGATCCTCGCCGAACACCACGATGGCCACGTCCGGCTTCTGCGTGTACTTGCCATCGATGGCGAGTTCCACCTTGCCGCCAGCTGCGTCGACCTGCTGCTTGAAGCCTTCGAAGATCGTGTTGCCGTTCGGATAGTCGGTGCGGGTGGTGCCCGTGCCTTGCCAGTTCAACGTCCAGCCGCCGGATTGCTTGCCCATGTCGTTGGCGCCGTCACCGGCAATCAGGATGCGCTGCTTCGGCGACAACGGCAGGATGCCCTCCTGGTTCTTTAGCAATACCAGTGATTCACGCACGGCCTGGCGCGCGACGGCGCGGTGTTCGGGTGCGCCGAGCAACTCGAACTTGCCGCCCTGCGCGCGCGCGGAAGGCTTCGGCTTGTCGAACAGTTCCATGCGGAACTTCACCCGCAGGATGCGGCGCACCGCATCATCCAGGCGCTCCATGGGCAGTGCGCCACTCTTGGCCGCCGCCAGTGTGGATTCGTACAGTCCTTTCCAGCTGTCCGGTGCCATCGGCATGTCGAGGCCGGCGATGTAGGTGGCCGGGCAATCGGTGGTGGTGCATCCCGGGATCTGGCCATGGCCATTCCAGTCGCCGACGATGAAGCCATCAAAATTCATGCGCTCCTTGAGTACGTCGGTCAGCAGCGGCTTGTGGCCATGCAACTTGGTGCCGTGGAAGCTGTTGAATGATGCCATCACGGCTTGTGCGCCAGCCGCAATCGAAGTGACATAGCCAGCGCCGTGGATGTCACGCAATTCGGCTTCGCTGACCCGCGTATCGCCCTGGTCACGCCCTTCATGCGTGCCGCCGTCACCGAGGTAATGTTTGACCGACACCATCACGCGGTTGTCAGCCAGGAAGTCGGGATCACCGACCTTGCCTTGCAAGCCTTCGACCATGGCGGCGGCGAAAGCGGCCACGACTTCCGGGTTCTCCGAATAGCCTTCATAGGCACGGCCCCAGCGAACGTCGCGTGGTACTGCCACGGTGGGTGCAAAGGTCCACTCCATGCCGGTGGCCCGGGTCTCGAGTGCCGTGATCTCGCCGATGCGCCGCTGGAGTTCGGCATTGCGCGTTGCGCCCAGGCCCACGTTGTGCGGGAACAGCGTGGCACCCACGATGTTGCTCTGGCCGTGCATGGCGTCGATACCCCAGATGATCGGGATCGCCTTGCCTCCGGCGCTGGTATCCATCGATGCTTCCCAGAAGGCATCAGCCAGGTCCAGCCATGCCTGTGGCGAGGCGTTGTACTTGCCGCCCGGATCGGAGCTGCCGCCCGCAAGAATGGAGCCCAGGCGATATTTGCGCACGTCATCGGGCGTGATGCTGGCAATGTCGCCCTGGATGGTCTGGCCGACTTTTTCCTCCAGCGTCATCGTGGCCAGCAAGGCATCGATCCTCGATTCCAGTGCCGCGTCGTGCGCGAGCGGCGACTTCACTTCCGGCCACGTCTCGGGATGGATGGTGCCATCGTAGGCCGTGGCGGTATCCGCCGCGGCTGCGGGTTTGTCACCGCAGCCGGTCAGCAGCGCGGAAGTGGAAGCGAATGCGAGCACGCACGCGACGCGGAGTAGGGATGCAGAGGGTCGGCAATGGGTCATGGAGTCACCATGGTTTCGGAGAATGTGTGATGGCTTGCCGGAAGGCATTCGCCCACCGATGAGCGCACAAGCATAGGCATATGCCGGCCACAGTGCGATGTATTCGAAAATGGTATCGAGATATTCATGAGGGGCATGGAATGTTGGCCTGGCTCGCAGGCAGGGAAAGGGAATAGTGGTGGTCGATTTGGTGCCTGGTTCCCCTGCGTTTTGCGGTTGGAAAAGGCGTGCTCCTATTGCCGGAAAATAGCAGGAGGGTGGCCAAGAAAGCATGGAATTTCACGACTGGAAAGTCCGGCCTGTGCCGAAGATAAATGCCTGGGAAAATGCATAAGAAATTAAAAGATAATTATGAAACATGTTGCATAGACGGTAATTCCTTCACTCCGTAAATTTCCGCACCCCGGCACAAGCGTGTTGGGGTAATAAACCATTGAAGGAGTTGTAAAGATGCAAGTAATGACGATGTCTGAAACCGAAAACGTGCGTGGCGGCGGCCCGGGCTTGGTGTTGGGTTTGGGTCTGCTTCTGGTCTTCGGCTTGGGCGCCGCGCTGTTCTCCGGCAGGCTTAGCTGATTAAAAGCGCACCCTGTTGCCAGGATTTTCCTGACAACAGGGTGCGCCCCTTGCGGCGATGTGATTCCGCTCATGCGCGCGCGTCTGTGTATAGCGCGTACTTTGCATGCATCAGGTGCTGCCGGAAGATTATTTGATTGGCGCTTGCGTGCATGTACCGTAGCGCCCGGCATTATCGGTAATGCCGTTTGTTTGGTTGGGTTGCGGCTTGATGACCAAATGGATCATTGGCCCTTGCGCCAGAGAGCCTGCATGTAGTCGTGGGCGCATCAATGCTGACAGCTTGGAAGAGTGGTGGCTCCTGGCGGAAGGGTTCTCCACTGGCAGGCCAAGCTCAATGCGAAATTCCCGATCGTTGCGGTGACCTGGCGTGCTTGTCGGGGCCGATGGGCAACGGCCGTTTGTTGTTCCGCGGAAGGGGGGGGTCGCCCGAATGAGAGCAAATTAGAGATGATAGAAATCGGAAAAGTCATCAAGCGGTCAGGATTGTCCGTCCGCTTGGTGAGTTGGTTGGTCGTGGGATTGTTCACGGCTATCGTCACAATTCTCCTGACCGGGAACTATGCCCGGAAAGAAGAGGTGGCGGGCCATGTCGTTACGGGCAACCTTGTCCGTGCCGTGGTCGACAGGCCGGGCCATATCGAGGAAATCCTGGTGTCTCCTGGCCAGGTCGTCAAAAGGGGACAGCCGCTCATCCGTGTTCGCTCCGTGGAGCCGGACACCATGAGCGGCCAGGACGGACAGGCCGGGACCAGTGCGAGCATTGCACGTCTGGAGCGCATCCTCGAAGAGACCCATCGCGACGAAGAAGAGGCCGTCAGCCTGCGCGAAAGCCAGGCGCAGGCCATGCGCATGCAGTTGGCCGAGCTGGAGCGTGAAGAGGCCCTCAATGAGCGTGCACAGGCATCGGTCAAGTCGCGTTTGGCGCTTGCGGAGGCCCGCAAGGGCCGCTACCAGCGATCCCTGGAGGACGGGGCTGTTTCGGAAACCGCGTACGCGGAAGCCGCGGCCGGATACGAATCCGTATTGCAGGAGCTTGCATCAAGCCAGAATGCGCGGGTCAACCTACGTCAGCGGCGGATTGAATTGATCCAGCGCGACGAAGAGGTTGGCAATACCCTTTCCATGCGACGCCGCGAATTGGAACGGTCGCGGAACGACATCAGTGACCGCATCGATTCACTGCGCAAAATGCAGGGCCACGTCGTGTTGTCGCCCGCGGATGGCCGGGTGGATGCCATTGCCGGTGGCGTGGGGGATCTGCTGGAGGCCGGAAAGCCCATCGTGCTCCTGCAGTCGGGAGGGACCTCGCTGGATACCCCGATCGTCCGGCTCAACGTCACTTCGAGCGCAATCGGTTTCGCGCAGCCGGGGACTCCTGTCCTGATCAGGATAGATGCCTTCCCCTACCAGCGATTCGGGGTTGTCGCGGGAAACATCACGCAGGTGACGTCCGGAACCTTGCATCAGGCGCAGCTGGGGCGTGCCAGCGAACAGGGTGCGGAAGCCACGTACCTGGTGGATGTCCGGCTTCGGTTTTCCGATGGCTCGCACAGGATCAACGAGGCCTGGCTCAAGGACGGCATGACCGTCAAGGCTGCCATCAGGCTTGAAGAGCTGAGCCTTCTGGAGTGGCTGTTCCTTCCTGTCCTGAAAGGTGTCAAGCGCAATCCCGGTTATCTGTCGGTCTTATCGCAGGAAGTGCAGGCAACAACATGAATGCAATCAATTCGATCCTGAAGAACGCAGTCCAAGGTGCTGCGCACCGGCAGGTGCCGGAGATACTGCAGGATGAAATTTCCGAGTGTGGATTGGCCTGCATTGCCATGGTGTCCACCTACCATGGCAAGGAAAAGAGCATCCGCCAACTGAGGCAGCGTTACAGCGTGGCACGGGATGGAATGTCCCTGTTCCAGATCATCAAGATATCCGAAGAATTGGGATTCACCTGCCGGCCGCTGAAACTCTCCCTGGAGCAGGCCACGGAGCTGCAGTCACCTTGCGTGCTGTTCTGGAACAAGCATCACTTCGTGGTGTTGGAGCGCACGACCAGCAAGGGTTTGCATATCGTGGATCCCGGGGTGGGACGCCGGTTCTACACCTGGGAGGATGCACGGCCGCTGTTTTCGGGCGTGGCGCTGGAAATGTCGCCGGGCCTGGATTTCACGAAGGAAAGGAAGGTCGCCGGTCCGCAACGGTTGGGCATCAGGTCCATCCTGGGGCGCAATCCGTGGCTGCTCCGCTACCTGCTGCCAATGGCCGCACTTTCCATCGTGGTGCACCTTGGCGCCATCGCCGCCCCGAAGCTGTTTTCGCTGACCATCGACGAGGTGGTGGTCAAGAACGACGGCGAACTGCTGTATCTGTTGCTTTACATATTCGGCGCACTTTTCCTGTTCAAGAGCATTGCCGCCTATTTGAGGACATGGCTGAATGCGAGGATCAGGGTGGCCGTCACCCACGACCTCAGCACGGGCGTGGTGGCCTGGTTGCTCAGGTTGCCTGCCCGCTATTTCGAGCGCCGCATGCCGGTGGATGTGCTGCGAAGAGTGCAATCGATGGATTCGGTGTACATGCAGCTCACGTCGGGCTGGATGGACATAGCGATAGACCTGACGTTCGCGCTCGTGTTCATGGCGTTGATCGCCTTCATCAATGCGAAGCTTGCGGCAATTTCACTGATGCTGTGCACGGCGTTCATCATCTTCCGTTGCGTGACCCTGCCGCTGATGGAGCGCAGGCACCGGGAATCCATCGAAGCCGAGACGCGGAGGAACATGACCCTGCTGAGTGCCACGAATTCGGTGGAGTCCATGAAGTTGTACGGATACGAGTCGGCAAAGCTGGCGCAATGGTCCAACCAGCAGGCCGAGGCGGAAAGTGCCCGTGCCACGGTGGACAGGATCAGGGAGATGAACGGCGTGGTGCATACGGCATTCTCGCATTCCCATTCACTCCTGATCTGTGCGCTCGGATCGGTGGCGGTGTTGAAGGGCGAGAACTCCATCGGCGACCTGTTCGCCTTCGTTCTTTACAAGGACATGTTCATGGACTGCGTCCTCACCGCGGTCGAGCGGCACATGAACCTGCGCCTCGTGAAAGTGGAACTGGCGCGTGTGGATGACATCCTGGATGAAACGCCGGAGTCTGCGGCAGGGCCCGCCTATCGCTCCGGGCTTGAAGGCAGTGCGGAGCAGGTGGAAACCCTCTGCATCGAGAATGGCGTGTTCGGCTATGGGTCATTCGAACGGCCCACGCTTGACGGGATCCATTTCTCGGCGGGTGGCCAGAAGAAGGTCGCGATCCATGGTGCGTCCGGTTCGTGAAAAAGCACTCTGCTGAAAATCCTGTCGGGGTTCTATTCCCTGGACAGCGGCAGCTTCCATGTCAACCGGATCATGATGGGCCAGTTCGGGCTCGAGGCTTACCGGAAGCGCGTGGCGTACGT
>JBQGFJ010000023.1:0-1542 GCA_052040085.1 Pseudoxanthomonas sp. | reverse complement strand
CGCGATGCCGGTGCGGACGAACTGGTGTTCTACGACATTGGCGCCAGCCCGGAAGGGCGCTCGGTGGACTATGCGTGGGTGGAGCGGGTTTCCAGCCTGCTGGACATCCCGTTCTGCGTCGCCGGCGGGATCCGTGACGTGGAAACCGCACGTGCGGTATTGCATGCCGGTGCCGACAAGATTTCCATCAACACCCCGGCGCTTGAGCGCCCCGCACTGATTTCCGAACTGGCCGCCGCATTCGGCGTGCAGTGCGTGGTGGTGGGCATTGATTCCATCCGAGAAGCTGACGGTGAGTGGCGGGTCCGCCAGTACACCGGGGATCCTTCGAAGATGCAGGCCGTGGCGAAACGTACCCTGGACTGGGTGGCGGAAGCGCAGGCCCTGGGCGCGGGGGAAATCGTGCTCAACTGCATGGACAGTGATGGCGTGCGTCGTGGCTACGATCTGGGCCAGTTGGGCGAAGCGCGAGCGCTCTGCCAGGTGCCGTTGGTAGCTTCGGGCGGAGCGGGGGAGCCACGGCATTTCGCCGAAGCCTTCACCCAGGCCGACGTGGACGGTGCGCTGGCAGCCAGCGTCTTCCACAGTGGACATATCGCCATTCCCGATCTGAAACAGTATTTGTCCGAACAGGGCATCGAGGTGCGTCGTGGCCTTTGAACCGGATTTCGCCGTGGAAGCACTGGCATGGGACAAGCAGGGCGGACTGCTGCCGGCCATCGTGCAGGATGCAGCCACCTTGCGCGTCCTGATGCTCGGTTACATGAATCGGGAGGCCCTGCAGGCCACGCTGGACAGTGGCCTGGTCACCTTCTACAGCCGCAGCAAGCAGCGCCTGTGGACCAAGGGTGAAAGCTCCGGACACGTGCTGGAACTGGTGTCGCTGCGGAATGATTGCGATGACGACACCTTGCTGGTGCTGGCAAATCCCAAAGGGCCGACTTGTCACCTCCAGCGGGAAAGCTGTTTCCCCGCAGCACCGGGCAATTTCCTCGCCGAGCTGGATGCCTTGGTGGCGCAACGCGAGCGCGAGCGGCCGGAAGGCAGCTACACCACCCGCCTGTTCGAAGGCGGTGTTCGCAGGGTGGCGCAGAAGGTCGGGGAAGAGGGCGTTGAAACCGCACTGGCCGCGGTGGCACAGGATGAAACCGCGTTACTCGGTGAGTCGGCGGACCTGCTGTATCACCTGATCGTGCTGCTGCGTGCACGCGGATTGTCCCTGCAGGATGCAGTCGCCGTCTTGCAAACCCGTCATTCCCAGCCTGCATAGGAGCGGGCGCTGCCCGTGATGGGGCAGCGGTAACGCATATCGTGGCGAGATCACCGGCGCATCCCATGATGTGACGCCGCCATGAGGCTGGGCGATAATCCGGTCTCCTTCGCGGAGACCCGCATGCCCCGTTTCCTGTTGGCGTTCCTGCTCAGCGTATTGGCTTCCCCGGCGCTGGCCTTGTTGCCACCCTGCAACAGCGGGCGCGTCTGGGAGGACAGCAATGGCAATGGCCATTTCGATCCCGGTGAAAGACCCTTGCAGGGAATCAA
>JBQGFJ010000022.1:0-7807 GCA_052040085.1 Pseudoxanthomonas sp. | reverse complement strand
CGGCGGCCGCTGCCATCTGGTGGATAGCCCGTGTGGCCTGAATACCGAGTCGATACGCCTGGCGCAGGAGACCGGCGGCCACTTCATGGACCAGTTCACCTATGCCGAACGGGCCACGGACTGGCGGGCCAACAACAACATTGCCGAATCCATCTTCAAGCAGATGGGGCAAGAGCGATACCCGATCCCGGAATGGATCGTCTGCAGCCCAGGAACGGGCGGCACCAGTTCCACCCTGGGGCGTTACGTGCGCTACCGCCGGTATGACACCCGGATCCTGTGCGCGGACCCGGAGATCTCGGTGTTCTACGACTACTACCGCAGCGCGCTGGCGGGACAACCGGACACCGGGCTGGCGATCAGTGGGGGTTCCCGGGTGGAGGGCATTGGCCGCCCACGGGTGGAGCCGAGCTTCATTGCCCAGTGCGTGGACGCGATGGCGAAGGTGCCTGATGCATTGAGCCTGGCGGGGATGCGTTACGTGAGTGCGCGCCTGGGCCGCCGGGTGGGCGGTTCCACGGGAACCAACTTCGTGGGGGTGCTGAAGGCAGCGGAGCGGATGCGCAGTGCGGGCCGTGGCGGTTCGATCGTGACGATCCTGTGCGATGCGGGTGAGCGCTATGCCCACAGCTACTACAATCGGGACTGGTACCTGGAGCGCCGCATTGCGATGGTCGAGCCCGATGACGCCATCGAGGCTGCGGTGAACGCCACCGGTTCCCTGCCGGAAGTGGCGATGTCGGAGCCGGAGCTGGCCACGGACTGAGCCGGCTCCATCCGTGCGACGGCACGCTGGCAAGCTGGCGCCGTTCCGGCGACCGTACGCACCCCATGCGCAAGATCATCCACATCGACATGGACGCGTTCTACGCCTCGGTGGAGCAGCGTGATGATCCTGCCTTGCGTGGCCGGCCCGTGGTGGTGGCTTGGCGGGGCGCGCGTTCGGTGGTGTGCGCAGCTTCGTACGAAGCACGCACCTTCGGCGTGCGTTCGGCGATGCCGGCGCTGCGTGCCGAACGCCTGTGTCCCGATGCCGTGTTCGTGCCACCGGATTTCCCGCGTTACAAAGCGGTGTCACGGCAGATTCGCGAGATTTTCCTCAGCCACACTCCCTTGGTGGAGCCTTTGTCGCTCGACGAGGCTTATCTGGACGTGACCCAGCCGCTGATTCCGTCGCCCAGTGCCACCGCCACCGCCGAAACCATTCGTGCGCACATCCGTGAAGCCACGGCATTGACGGCATCGGCCGGCATCGCGCCGAACAAGTTCCTGGCGAAGATCGCTTCGGACTGGAACAAACCCGATGGCCAATACGTGATTCGTCCGCACCAGGTGGAAGCTTTCCTGACGCCGCTGCCAGTAGCGCGGATTCCCGGCGTGGGCAAGGTGATGCAGGGCAAGCTGGCGGAGTTGGGGGTGCAGACCGTGGGCGATTTGCGCGGCGTGCAGCGCGAGGTGTTGCAACAACGCTTCGGAAGCTTCGGTACGCGCCTGCACGAACGTGCACGTGGCATTGATGAGCGACCCGTTGAACCGAACCAGCCCGTGCAGTCGATTTCGACGGAGGACACCTTCAGCGAAGACTTGCTTCTGGATCAGGTGGAGCCCACCATCCAACGTCTTGCCGAAAAGACCTGGCGCGCCACGACCAGGACCGAACGCATCGGGCATACCGTGGTGCTGAAACTGAAGACCGCGCAATTCCGCATCATCACCCGCAGTTTCACGCCACCATCGCCGCCGGCATCGGAACAGGAGTTGCTGGAGATTGCGCTGTCATTGCGCGAGCGTGTCGATTTGCCTGCCAATACGCGTTATCGGCTCGTTGGCGTGGGGTTATCTGGTTTCCGTGAGCGTGAAGAGGCTGGCCCGCAGGGCGGGTTGTTCGACAACGGAACGAATTGACCACAAGCCGGCATTTTGGCGAATACTGCACGCGGAGGAGGGAGACTGCGCGAGGACGAAGTGCCATGTCGCCATTCGAACAACTGCTGGCATGGTGGAGGCGCAGGCACCCACGACCTGCTGCCGATGCCGTAGTGGAACCGTTGCCTCCAGCAGCCGCTGCCGATGATGGGCCGGTCCCATCCGTGGAAGTCGCGCCGGAAGTTGCTGAAGCAGGCATGTCTCCTGTGCAGGATGCCGTGGCGTCGGACAGCCGGAAAATCGACAGGCTGCAAGTCGTCGCGACACAGCAGCTCTGGAATGGAAAGGTCCGGCTGGCCCTGCAAGGAGGCGGATCACACGGCGCGTTCACTTGGGGCGTACTCGATCGCCTGTTAGAAGAAGAAAGCCTGGACATCGATGCGGTGTCCGGCACCAGCGCGGGGGCATTGAATGCCGCCGTGCTGACCACTGGCTGGGTGCGGGGTGGTAGGCAAGGCGCGCGTGATGCACTGTCCGCGTTCTGGTACGACGTGGGGCATGCCGGCGCATTGTTCTCGCTGTTTCCGCTTCCCAATGGACAGGCTTCTGCGCTTGGCTTCGATGCATTGCCCGGTTACGACTGGGGCAACAATTTCCTGCGGACATTGAGCCCCTACGAGTTCAATCCGCTCAATCTCAATCCATTGCGCGAGGTGCTTTCGCGTCATGTCGGGCTGGCTGCCCTGCACGAAGGGGATATCCGTCTTTTCGTCACGGCGACGGCCGTGCAGAGCGGCTTGCCGCGGGTGTTCCATGGCAAGGAACTAGGCATCGATGCCTTGCTGGCGTCGGCCTGCCTGCCGTTCCTGTTCCAGGCGGTGGAGATCGAAGGCGAGCCTTACTGGGATGGTGGCTACAGCAGCAATCCTTCGCTGTATTCGCTGATCGGCAAGCATGGCGATTGCGACATCATCGTGGTGCGGATCAATCCGGCCCGCCGCGAAGGCACACCACGCCGCAGCTCCGAAATCATGGACCGGGTCAACGAGATTTCCTTCAATGCCAGCCTGATCGGTGAGCTCAGGGCCATCGCATTCGTCAACCGGTTGCTGCGCAAGGGAGAGCTGTCGAGCGATCGCTATCGCGAACTCCGCTTGCACATGATTGCCGACGATGTGGATCTGGCAGCGTTGCCTTCGTCCAGCAAGCTGAAGGTGGACATGGTCTTCCTTGAAACCCTGCGTGGTTTTGGCCGTGCCGCGGCCGCACGTTTCCTCGACCAGCATCGTGAAGCATTGGGCCGGCATTCGAGCGTCGATGTTGAAACGGAGTTCCCGTTCCATTGAACGGTGAGCAGAGCCTGTTCCTGCAGGAGCGGCTCTTGGCCGCCATGGGGCTCTCCCATCAAAAGCATCGCGGGCAGCGCCCGCACCTACAAGGAATATCGCTTCTGTAGGAGCGGGCGCTGCCCGCGATGCTGTCCGTACTGAAACCAGCCTTTACGGAATCGGATGCCACTCGAACGCCAGTGCTTCGTTGCGTTCGAACCGGCGCAAGTGGTTTGCGACCACATCCTGCAGGCGCTCGCGCTGGGCGTCGTCGGCATGGGCCACGCGAATATCCAGATGAGTTCCCTGCACTTCGAACCAGGCATCGCCCAGTTCGCCGAACGGGATATACGCATGTTCGTCGTCCGGCCGTTCGATCTCGAACTTGTGCCGCCAGTGGTTGCACAGGGTGCGCAGCAGTTTGGCCGGGTCGTTGGGGGTGATGGTGGCGCGTGATTCGTTGCTCATGGGTGGGTCCTCGGAGGTTGCCCTCAGGTGTAGTGCCGCACCTCGCTGCATTCAATCCCGCGGATGGAACGCATCATCGCAATCGATCCTGGAGGGCAGGTGCTTCCTGCCTCCAGGGAGATACGTGTCGCTCAGTCCGCGGCTTGGTAGCGCAACGAAATGCCGTACTCGCGGCCCGGCTGGTTGTACCAGGCCACGGTTTCGTAATCGCGGTCGAACACGTTGGTGGCACGTGCCTGCAGTGTCCAATCGCGGTGAAGGGCGTATTCCAGGCGCAGGTCCACGGTGCCGTAACCGGACAAGCGCAGGCTGTTGGCGGCATTGTCGTAGCGGTGGCTGGCGCCATTGACGGTGGTGCCGAAACGGAAGGCACCAAAGGCACGGTCCACGTCGATACGGCCGGTGTTGCGTGCACGACGCGGCAGCAGGTTGCCGTGGTTGGGGCCGGCGCTGCGGTTGCGCGGATCGGTGTGGCTGAGCTGGGTGGACAGTTCCCAGCCGGCGATCTCGGTGGCGAAGGTAGCTTCTGCACCGCGGATGCGGGCTTTCTCGATGTTGCCCGGCATCCAGACAGAATCCAGTGCAATCAGGTCATCGATGCGGGTTTCGTAGGCGTTGAGGCTCCAGTGCCAGCGGCCACGTGACTGCGAGATGCCCAGATTGAAGCTTTCGGAGGCTTCCGGCAGCAGGTCGGGATTGCCCGAGAAGGGGAAGTACAGGTCGTTGAAGCTGGGAGCGCGGAAGCCGGTGGCGTAGCTGGCATTGATGTTGAACTCGTTGCCCAGGCGCATGCCCCAGCCAAGGCCGCCGGTGGTGTGCCCGCCGAACTGCTCGTTGTCGTCGTAGCGCAGGCTGGCCTGCACGTTGTGTACGCCGAAGCTGCCCAGGTATTCGACGAAGCCGGCGCTGTTGTCGCGGTCGCTGACGTCGAACGCGGTGGTGCTTTCCACCGCATCCCGCTGCCAGTCACCGCCCACGGCCACGCGCTGCCCTTCGGCCACGGTGAAATCCGCCTGTGCGGAGGCTGTGTCGCGACGAGTATCGAAGGTGCTGACGAAGATGCGCGTGCCCGTGCTTTCGTCGGCGAAGTAGTTGTCCGACTTGTCATGCGCACGTCCGGCCTGCGCGGTGATGCTCAGGCGTTCGGAGGCTTTCCAGTCCAGTCGGCTGGCGAACACGCGCTGGGTGTTCTCGCCTTCGTTGCCGCTCCAGATGGAGCCATCGAAGTCGTTGCGTGCGTCGGCATTGAGGAACTGTCCCTGCACGGTCAGGCTGTCGCTCAGGTGGAAGCCACCGCGCAGCGATACCGACACGTTGCGGTAGCCATCCAGGTCCGGCTCATCGACGAAGCAGCCCTGGAACAGCGTTGCGGAACCATTGCAGGCATTGATGCCGTCGGTCTGCTGGTAGGCCGCCTCGGCACCGATCCAGCCGCGTTCGCCGCGGTTGCTGAAGCCGGCGCTGGCCTCGCGCAGGTTATTGCTGCCGCCCCCCAGGCGCAGGTTGCGCTGGAAGCCTTCGCCACCCGTGCGGGTGCCGATCTGGATCACGCCGCCAATGGCTTCGGAGCCGTACAGGCTGGAGCGTGGGCCGCGCACGATTTCGATGCGTTCGATCTGGTCCACCGGGATGTCCTGGAACATGGCCAGTCCTGCGGTGGCGGAGCCGATCCGCACGCCATCCACCAATACCAGCACGTGGTCGGCCTCGGTGCCGCGGATAAAGACGCTGGTGAGCTTGCCCATGCCGCCCTGGTTGCCGATGTTGATGCCGGCGCGGCCCTTCAGCAGGTCCGGCAGCGAACGTGCCTGGCTGCGCTCGATGGCCGCGCGGTCGATCACTTCGACCGGCAACAGCCCGTCTTCCAGTGACAGTTCCATGCGCGTACCGGTGACGATGACTTCGTCCAGTTCGGTGGCGTTGTCCTGTGCCTGCGCAAGGGCGGGGGAAAGACCCAGCGCGATGCACAGCGCGAGCGGTTTGACGGCGGTGATCCGGGATTGCATGAACGTTTCTCCATCGCGCACGACCCGTGCGCATGACGGTGGGAGGAGTTGCATGCAGGGACGGAGTGCGAAGGGCCGGCACGTGGCGCGATCCGCCGCCGTGACGCCCGCCGCATCACAACCAGTCGTCTTCGTGGCCGGTCTCCGGGCTTGCGATCAGGAGCGTTGGCTCCGGCTGCGACGCCTTCCCATGCCGGGGCACAGTGGCGGATGTCGTCAGCGTGTCTCGCTTACCGTTGCGGGGGCAGCGCCGGACTCGTCCCAGGGACTCACCGGCTTCCCGTTTCAACCCTTGGGCGAATGCCGTCGGGTCACCATGAAGTGGCGCAAGTATACGCGAGCGGCCGCAGAACCTGTCCCCGATCTTGCTGCGCTTGCCGGATGACGCGCGTGCGGTGCTCGAAATGCTCATGTACCACCTGTACATTGCGCTTTCTGCGCTCCACCACACGCCATCCGCCTGCGCTCGCGACAGATCGTGAACAGGTTCTCGGCTCGTTGTGCTTAGTTATCGCTGCCGGGATCGCTTTCCGCATCACCGGTATCGAAAGCGGCTGGCGCATCGTTTTCATCGTGATGGTTGCGGGTGAATACCGGTGCCGCCGCTGGCCGGCCACGCGGAGCGGGCAGGAGTGCGGCAGCGGCCTCGTAGGATTCCTGCAATGCCAGGCGGCGCGCTTCCGGGATGTCCTGCCAGTGGCAGTCGACCAGTGCGCCTTCCAGTGAGTAGAGCAGGTTCAGGCTGGGCTTGAAGCCCGCGCGCTTCACCCGGACGAAGGCTTCCACCGCGCCCACGTTTTGCAGGTCTTCGCGCGTGCGCAGTCCCACCTGGCGCAACCAGGCGGCGGACTTCGGCCCGATGTTGCGCAGCTTCACCGCGCTCATGGCAGCGACTCCACGAACACCCGTGCGATGGCTTCCAGGCCTTGCTGGTCCTGTTTATCGAACCGGTCCGGCAACGGACTGTCCAGATCGAATACGCCCACCAATTGATCGCCACGCACCAGCGGCACCACCAGTTCCGAGCGCGAAGCGGCATCGCAGGCGATATGGCCCGGGAAGGCATGCACATCGGCGATGCGCTGGGTCTCGCGGCTGCGTGCGGCCGCGCCACACACGCCCTTGTCCAATGGAATGCGCACGCATGCCGGCAGCCCCTGGAAGGGGCCGACCACCAGTTCCTGGCCATCGAAAAAATAGAAACCCGTCCAGTTGAGCCCGGGCAACGCATGGTGGACCAGCGCCGAAAGATTCGCCGCGTTGGCAATGCGGTCGGGTTCGCCATGCAGCAACGCGCGCGCCTGTGCCAACAATTGCGCGTATTGCTCCGGCTTGCTGCCTGATAATGGTGAGGAATTGAACATGCTGTCAGTCTAGCGCAAGCGTCTCCGGGGCCTTTCACGTGGCCGCAGGCGTGGGCGCATCCAGCCCGGAGTCTTGATGCACGTCTATGTCACTGCCACCGATACCGATGCCGGCAAAACCGTGGTGTCCAGCGCCTTGCTGCATGCCCTGCGTCGTCGAGGCCTGCGCGCTGTAGGCATGAAGCCGGTCGCCAGCGGTTGCGTGCAGACCGGATCCGGTTGGCGCAATGCGGATGCGCTGGCGCTGCTGGAGGCAAGCGAGCCCCGGCCGGCCTATGAAGACCTCAATCCGTATGCGCTGCCGCTGCCGCTGGCCCCGGAAATCGCGGCCCGTGAGGCGGGTGCCGATATCGATCCTGCAGTGCTGCATGCCGCATATCGCAGGCTGCATGGCCAGGCCGATGCCGTGGTGGTGGAAGGTGTGGGGGGATGGGCGGCACCGCTTTCGGCCACGCTGGATCAGGTGGATCTGGTGCGCGCGCTTTCGTTGCCGGTGGTCATGGTGGTGGGCATGAGGCTGGGCTGTATCAATCATGCGCGGCTGACCGCACGCGCGATTGCCGCCGATGGGGTGCCGTTGTCGGGATGGATTGCCTGCGAGGTGGATCCGGACATGGCGCGTCGGGACGAGAATTTCGCGCTGTTGTCGGCGCGTATCCCGGCGCCTTGCTGGGGGCGGTTGCCCTGGCGTGAGAATCCGGATCCGCTGGAACTCAGTGGGTTTCTTGATCCACGGGCGTAGAAGTTCTGGCAGGCATCGCCTCAGTTCAATGAC
>JBQGFJ010000021.1:0-11926 GCA_052040085.1 Pseudoxanthomonas sp. | reverse complement strand
GAATACGGGAAAGTCGCGGCCTACCGGCATGAAGCCTGCGGCGAGCATGGATTCCGGTGTTTCCCCGACGACCACCCAGTCGCGATCACCGGGCGGTAGTCCCAGCAACCGGTCGCGCACTGCACCGCCGACGAGATAAGTCTTCATGAAGGGAATGATGCCCGATTTCCCCCATGATCTTGGAGGAGCGGCTCTCGGCCGCGATGGCGTCTTTCTCTCCTTCTCCCTCTGGGAGAAGGTGGCGCGCAGCGCCGGATGAGGGAAGCAGAATTCTGGCTCACGGACACTTTATCGTGGTTTGGAAGGTCATTCCCTCATCCGCCCTGCGGGCACCTTCTCCCGGTGGGAGAAGGGAAAAAACGCGGCCAAGGCCGCCTACATGGGGTGGGCGATCAGTTGGCGGGACAGACAAAGGCTTTGCGTGGTCCGTCGGTGCGGCCCAGCATGCGGTCGGTGACGGGGAGGGCATCGCCGTTGAGGCGCCAGTCGTAGATGGCGCTGAAGGCGAGTACGCGGGCCACGTATTCGCGGGTTTCGCGGTAGCTGATGGTTTCGATCCAGAAGTCGGGGTCGAAATGCGGACGTTGCGATTGCCAGCGTGCCGTGGGCGTGGGGCCGGCGTTGTAGGCGGCGATGGCGATATAAGGAAGCCCGTATTTGTCTTCCATCTCCCGCAGGTAGGCGGTGCCGATGGCGATGTTGGTATCGGAGTCGTACAGGCTGGAGGCGCCGGTGTAACTGGACAGGCCGATGCGCTTGGCCACCGCCGCCGCCGTGGCGGGCAATACCTGCATCAATCCCATGGCATTGGCGCCGGAGCGGGCGCGGGGATTGAACACGCTTTCGGCGCGGATTTCGGCGGCCACCCAGGCCGGATCAATGCCGTGCTTGAGGGATTCGCGGCGGATGGCGGCATCGTGGTGCAGTGGGAAACGCAATTCGTACAAGCGCTGCTCATCCGGGTTGCGGCCCAGCGAGAACACGGCGCGGTCGTACCAGCCGTGATCGCGCGCCACTTCCACCGCGATGCGGCGCTGGGTGTCGTTGAAGCGCGACAGCGCGTTGCGCCATTCGGCGGTGGCCCAGCCGGGGCGTTCCAGTTGCCACAGTTCCATGGCGCGGACGATGGCGGGATCGCGGGCGACGGCATTGCGTGCCTCGGTGCTGTCGTTCGGCTTCCACGGACACAGCGCGTAGGGCAGGTCCAGCCAGTCGGCGGCCAGGACGCCATGGAAGGTGGGAGCCTTGGCAGCTTCGCGGAACAGGCGCTGGGCCTCGGCTTTCTCGCCCGTCTTCTCGGCCAGCCGTGCTTCGAAATAGCGCCAGCGCGAGTCCTCGCGCTGCGCGGCCGGCATCTTGCGGATGGCCGCCAGTGCGGCCGGCCAATCGCCACGTGCCATGGCTTCGCGTGCGCGCCACTCGTGCAGGCGTTCGTCATAGGCGGATTCGGGGACGTCACCCAGCCGTCGCGCGGAATCGGGCAGATAAGAGGCGACTGTCCACAGTGCGATCTGGTGCAGTACCTGGCCGCGCTCTGCTTCGCCCAGGCCCAGGGCTTCGACGTATTGCGGCAATAGCCGTTCGGCAGCGTCCGGGTCCTTGCGTGCCAGGCGCGCCAATCCATGTGCGGCAATGCGGCGGCTGCGTTCGGTCTTTGGCCATTCGAGCGCACGTGCGTGCGGCGCATCGATGAAAGCAGCGTAGTCGTTGGCCAGTGCGCTTTCGTTGGCGGGGAGGTTGCGCGCGATACTGCGCATCAGGCCAGCCTCGCCTTCGCCCGCGGCGGCATCGAAGCGTTCCCAGCGCAAGGCGGGGGTCAATGCGCCACGCGCCGCCAAGGTGGTGAAGACGGGTGTGCATGCTTCGGGCAAGGATTTGCCACCGTTGCGCCACAGGGTTGCGGCATCCGCATCCCATTGGCGATCCGCCCGGCCCAGTGCATTCAGTGCCACCAGCCGAGAGCAGCGCAGTGCCGTGTTGTCGGTGTCTTTCCACGCGGCCAGGAAACCGGTCCAGTCCTGGCGTTTGGCCAATGCGGTGAGCCACAGCGGGCGGAAGGTATCGGCCACGGCCTGCCTGTCATGGCGCTTGAGGAAGTCCTGGCCCTGCGATAAGTGCAGGGTATCGATGCCACGCCGCAGTTGGGCGAATTCGATCCAAGGTAACAGCGGATGCTTGTCCAGTTGCGGGTATTGGCTGGCATCGAACGCACCGCGCTCTGCCGCCTGTAGGGCGGCTTCGATTTGCGTGGAGGGTGCGGGCGACGATTGTGCGATGGCGGTTTGTGCCAATGCGAGCGTTGCGGCAAGTACGATAGCGGGGCGTAGGCAGGGCGTCATGCGCGCGAATATAGCGAAGTGCCGCTGAATGCCTGTGACGGCACGGGCAAGCGGAAAGCAGCGGGAGTATCGGTTTGGAAGGTTTCTGGGTGTTTCCCCTGCTGGGGGCGGTGGCCGGGGTATTGGCCGGATTGCTCGGCATCGGTGGCGGGCTGGTGCTGGTGGCGGCACTGGCGTGGTTGCTGCCAGTGTTCGGCATTCCGAAGGAGGCGGCGATGCATGCGGCCCTGGCCAGTTCTCTGGCCAGCATCGTGTTGACCGCGACATCGTCGGCGTATTCGCACCATCGCCGTGGCAGCGTGTTGTGGCCCACGGTGGCGTGGATGGTGCCGGGCTTGTTGCTGGGTGCCTGGCTGGGCAGCGGGGTGGCGGTGTACCTGGAAGGTGCCGTGCTGCGCTGGCTGGTGGCGGCGTACTGTTTCATCGCCGCGGCGCAGATGGCGTTTGGTGGCGCGAGCGCGACGGCGGGCGGCTCTGCGGAAGTGTCACCGCGTGGTTGGCCGATGACGCTGGCGGGCGGTGGGATTGGTGGCTTGTCGGCCATCGTCGGCATCGGCGGCGGCAGCATGACCGTGCCTTTGCTGGTGTGGCGCGGTGTCAGGCCGGTGCGTGCAGTGGGCACGTCGTCGGCCTGCGGGGTATTCATCGGCATTGCCAGTGCACTGGGTTATGCGTTGCATGCGCCCGAGGGCGCGTTGCCGGCGAATGCAATCGGTTACGTGTATTTGCCGGCGGCCATCGGCGTGGCGTTGGCGTCCATCCTGACTGCGCCATTGGGCGCGCGCCTGGCGCATGCGATCAGCGGACCGGCATTGCGGCGCGTGTTCGCCATATTCATGGTGGTGGTGGGGACGAGCATTCTGCTGACGGGCTGATGTCGCGTAAGGCTTCTACATGTCAGCGTTATGTACTGTCTGTTCGATCCTTTTCACGGTTTTTCACTGATTTCCGTGATCGTGCAGCTTTGGCCGTGCTTTTGATCTTCCTCGCCCTAAAGCCAGCCGAGCATCGCAGGTCGACGGGGCCGAAGAGGCCCCCTTGTTTGAGCGTAGCGAGTTTGGGGGCCGTGCCCCGTCGATCGAGAAGCGCAGGGCACCGATCCGGCAACGCCGGATCGGCAGGCGTCAGGCGAAGGGCTTTTGGCTCCTTTTGGCCCGTCAAAAGGAGCTCGTGCGCACAGCGCACGAAACGCTCTTCGCGTGATGCCCGCGTAGGACGAAACCACCATCGAGGATTCCACCGAAACGTCATTGGACCGATGTGACGACAGGCGGGTTTCACTCAGGTGGGCAAAGAACCTTTCTCAAGAACGCAAAGCGTCTTCCGGAACGTCGATGTGCACGGCCAGGGCGAGGTGATCGGAGTTTGCGGCGGGGACGGCCTTGCCCGGGCCGGCGACCAGGTCCGCGCTGACCAGGATATGGTCGATGGCGCGTTGCGGGCGCCAGCTGGGGAAGGTGGGGACGCATACTTCCGGTGGGCGCAGCCGGGTGTGGCGGTACAGCAGCTCCATTTCCGGCTCGTCGGCCTTGCAGTTGAAATCACCCATCAACACGGCATGCGGATGGTCCGACAGCAGTTCGGCAATGAACGCGAGCTGGGAGCGTCGCGAGTTGGCGCCCAGCGACAGGTGCGCCACCGCTACCGTCAAACCTTCCCGGCCTTCGCCAAAGCGCCCCATCAGCACGCCGCGGCCCTTGATGCGGCCGGGCAGCGAGTGGTCGCTGACTTCCACGGGTTCCAGCCGGCTGAGCAGTCCATTGGCGCTGGAGGCCACGCGCGCCACGTTGCGGTTGGGCTGGTGGCTCCAGTAGTCGAAGCCTGCGCGTTCGGCCAGGTAGTGGGTCTGGTTGGTGAAGCCGGAGCGCAGGCTGCCCGGGTCGGCTTCCTGCAGGCCCACGATGTCATGTTCGCCGGCCAGTTGCGCAATGGTGTCCAAGCTGCCGCGCTTGTTGCCCGCAGGCAGCGCGTGGGACCAGCTCCGGGTCACGTAGTCGCTGTAGCGACGCGTGCTGGAGCCGGCCTGGATGTTGGCGCTGAGCAGCTTGAGGCGGCGCGTGCCGTTGAGGGCGGCCATGCGGGGTGGGGGAAGTCCCGGCTTACTGGCCGGCCGCGCGTTCGCGTGCGACCAGGTGCTCCACGGTGTTGAGCATGCCGCCGTAGCCAGTGGCCTGGTTCACGTTGACCAGGTACTTGCCGTTGACGATCAGCGACGGCGTGGACTGGACCTGGCTGCGCATGGCGAACTGGCGGGCGCGGTTCAACTTGGATTCCACGCCGAAGCTCTGCATGGTGGAAGCGAAGGTCTTGGCGTCAACGCCATAGCGTTCGAAGAACTTGCCGAACTGCTCCGGGGTCACGCCCTGTACCGGCAGGCTGCGGGCCACGTGCACGGCATTGAAGGTCTCGCCGTGCGACTTGTCCAGCACGCCCAGGGTTTCAGCGGCGTAGAAGGCGCGTGCATAGGGGTCCCAGTAACCACCGAAAGCGGCCGCCACCGGAGTGATCCGCACATCGGCCGGCTGCTTTTTCTTCCAGGCACTGAACACGGGTTCGAACTGTGCACAGCCCGGGCAGGTGTAGCCGAAGACTTCCACCACCTCGACCTTGCCATTGAGCGGTGCGAACGGCTGGCCGTTGGGGATGACCACGTAATCCTGGCCTTCCACGGGTACCGGGCCCGATGGCGGGGTGATGGCAACCGGCGCGGCGGCTTCGTTGGAGGCCTCGGCATCCGTCGACGTTGCATTCGGTGCTTCGGGTGTTTCAGCTGCTTCCGGGGTGGCCACGGCCGGCTCGACCGGTGCGGCTGGGGTTTCGATGGCGGCAGGCGCGGCAGGCGGCGTGCCCTCGTTTTGCGCCGAACAAGCCACAACGAGGGGCGACAACACCAGGAGCATCAGGAGGAAACGCGATTTCATGACGGGCGACTCCAAGTACAGTGGAAACCAGGCGCCCCGGATGGGCCGCCACGGAAGCGGTTATTCGTGTGCAGTACGTTCGCGGGCGACCAGATGGTCCGCGATGCGCAAAGTATCGTCGAAACTCTCACCCATCACGCGGTATTTGCCGTTCACGACCAGTGTGGGCGTGCCTTCGATGCCGCTGCGCATGGCGAACTGGTTGGCCTGCTCCACCTTGGCGGCGACCTCGGGGCTGTTCATCGCGGCCACGAACTTGGCCGGATCCACGCCATGCTTGGCGTAGAAGGCGGCAATCGTGGAGTCCGACGCTTTTTGGATGGGCAGGCTGCCTTCCTGGTGCAGTGCCTTGAACACCGCAGCATGGGTCTGCTCCGCTACGCCCAGCGATTCCGCCGCGAAGTAGGCGCGCGCATAAGGCACCCAGAAGCCTGACAGTGCCACCGGCAGCGGCCGGAAGTGGACATCGGCGGGCAGCTTGCTTGTCCATTCCTCCAGGTGCGGTTCGAAATTGGCGCAATGGATGCAGGTATAGCCGAAGAATTCGGTCACTTCGACCGTGCCGTTGAGTGGAGCGAACGGCTGGCCGTTGGGGATGACCACGTAATCCCGGCCTTCCACCGGCGTCGAATCCACGGGTGTGGCATCCGCGCCGGCAGAGGTTCCAGTCACGGCAGGCGCGGCTGGTGGAGTGGCATCGTTCTGTGCCGAGCAGGCCACGAAGAGGGGCGACAGCACCAGCAGCATCAGGAGAAGACGTGATTTCATGAAGAGCGACTCAGGGACAATTGAGGCAGGGCGATCCGGATGGACCGCCACGGAAAGGGTTATTCGCGCGCAGCGCGCTCACGGGCAATCAGATACTCCGCAGTGCGCAAAGTATCGTCGAAATTCCGCCCCATCACGCGGTATTTGCCGTTCACGACCAGTGTGGGCGTGCCTTCGATGCCGCTGCGCATGGCGAACTGGTTGGCCTGCTCCACCTTGGCGGCAACCTCGGGGCTGTTCATCGCGGCCACGAACTTGGCCGGATCCACGCCATGCTTGGCATAGAAGCTGGCAATCTCGGAGGCGGACGCGTTCTGGATGGGAAGGCTGCCTTCCTGATGCAATGCCTTGAACATGGCGACGTGGGTCTTGTCCGCCACGCCCAGTGATTCCGCCGCGAAGTAGGCACGTGCATATGGCACCCAGAAACCGGCCAAGGCCACGGGCACTGGCTTGAACCGGACATCGGCGGGCAGCTTGCGCTTCCATTCCTGCAACCGGGATTCGAAATTGGCGCAATGGATGCAGGTGTAGCCGAACATCTCGACCACTTCCACGCCGTCGGCGAAGGGAGCGAACGGCTGT
Organism: Pseudoxanthomonas sp.; assembly: GCA_052040085.1. Classification (GTDB taxonomy): domain Bacteria; phylum Pseudomonadota; class Gammaproteobacteria; order Xanthomonadales; family Xanthomonadaceae; genus Pseudoxanthomonas_A. Next base: position 5,313 of record JBQGFJ010000021.1, on the reverse strand, counting down.
CCACCGGGGATTTCCACGTAATCCACGCCGGCGACCGGTGTCTGGGCCGAGGCAGGGGGCGCGTTGGCGATGAACAGGGCCAGCAGCAGCGGCAGCAACGAAAGGAAGCGCGATTTCATGCAAGACCCCGGATCCGGAAAAAAGAAACGCCGGCCATGATCAGGCCGGCGCAATGAATGGGAGCTGTGATCCGCCGGGCCCTGGGGGGCCGGGGAGTCCACGGATTACCTGGAGCCGCCGGCCTTGGCCACGACTTCGTCGTCGGCACGGTTGTGCAGGCTTTCCAGGTAAGTGGCCAGCGACATGATTTCCTCGTCGGTCAGCTTCTTGGCCACCTTGGCCATGACGTGGAAGTCGGTCTGGTCCTTTTCGCCACTGACGCCGTTGCGGAAATACTGGAGGCGGGCAGCGGTGTAGTCGGTCTTCTGGCCGGCCACGCGCGGGTACGGCGGGCCCGGGTTGCCGGCGCCGCTGGGGCCATGGCAGGCCTGGCAGGCAGGAATGCCGCGCTCGGCGTCGCCGCCGCGGAAGAGCTGCTGGCCGATCTCGTAGAACTTCAGGCCTTCGTATTCGCCTTCGGCCACCACGGTGTCGTCGGACAGGCCGGCGTGGCCTTTCTGGGCGGCGAAGAATGCACCGATGTCGCGCATGTCCTGCGGGCTCAGGCCCTGCACGAACGGCACCATTGCAACCACCGCCCCCTCGGTACGCTGGCCGCTGGCGATGATGGCCATCTGGTGGGCGATGTAGAGCTCGCTCTGGCCGGCGATGCTGGGATACATGTCGACCATCGAATTGCCGTCGGCGCCGTGGCAGGCAGCGCATACCGAGGCCTTGGCCGCGCCGGCTTCGGCGTCGCCCCACGTGGTCTTGGACAGATCGACCTCAAGCGGCGCGATCTGCACCGGGGCTTCTTCTTCCACCGGGACAATGGTGGTCTGGGCAAAGGCAACAGCCATCGTGGCTGCCGCAACCAGGCCGACCAATCCGAAAACGCGAGCGTGGCGCATGCTAGAGCTCCGTGAAACCTTGAACAGGGCGCCGCCGGAACGCGGCCGCCAAACACCGGGATTATCCCTGTCCGGGGGCAGGATGGTCAACGAAGCCGGGGTTTCGTTGACTCCATGGGTGTTGCGGGGTGGCCGAAAAGTCGGGTCCTGAGCGCGTCATGGCCTATCCTAGGCAGATGTCGAATCCCCTCGAAAAAGCCCGTTACCTGTGCTCGGCGCACATCCCGGCCCAATTGCCCGCCGATGGCGGCCATGAAGTCGCCTTCGCCGGACGTTCGAATGCCGGCAAATCCAGTGCCCTGAATACGCTGACCCGCCAGAATGCGCTGGCCCGGGTGTCCAAGACCCCCGGCCGCACCCAGCAGCTGGTTTTCTTCGAGGTCATGCCCGAGCGCTATCTGGTCGATCTGCCCGGATATGGCTATGCCAAGGTACCGCTGGAAATGAAAGCGCACTGGCAAGGCTTCCTGGACCGCTATTTCCGTACCCGCGAAGCCCTCAGGGGGTTGGTGGTGGTCATGGATATCCGGCATCCGCTGAAGGACTACGACCGCCAGATGCTGAGCTATGCGGTGACGCGCGGCCTGCCAGCCCATGCACTGCTGACCAAGGCAGACAAGCTGGGCCGTGGCCAGCAGTCGCAGGCGGTGCGGGCGGTGAAGAAGGAACTGTTTTCCGCCTTCGGCGATACCGTGGGCGTGCAGGCATTCTCCAGCGAATCCAAACAGGGCGTGGACGAAGCGCGCGCCGTGGTGAACGGTTGGCTGGGTTTCACGTCGGCCCCGGTCACCGAGCCGGAGCCACCGGTCACACCGTCACATTGAACAGGCGGCCGACCGTATGGGTGACCAGCATCGCCAGTGCGCCCCAGAACAGGACGCGCGCGGTCCCGCGCCAGATCGAAGCGCCGCCGGCATAGGCGGCCATTGCGCCGGATAGTGCCAGTCCACCCAGCGTGGCACCGATGACAACGGCGGTGACGTGTTTCTCCGGTCCCAGCAGTGCCGCTACCACGGGCACCGCGGCGCCGATGGAAAACGCAAGGGCCGATGCCAGGGCTGCCTGCACCGGGCGGGCTCGCAGGGTATCGGTGATGCCCAGTTCGTCGCGGGCATGCGCCCCCAGTCCGTCGTGCGCTGTGAGTTCTTCGGCCACTTGCTGCGCCAGCGCCGGGGACAGGCCGCGCTGGACATAGATGCTGGCCAGCTCCTGCAGCTCCAGATGGGGCTGTTCCACCAACTCCTGCTTTTCGGTCTCCAGGTCCGCATGCTCGGTGTCGGCCTGCGATTGCACCGACACATATTCACCCGCCGCCATGGACATGGCGCCAGCCACCAGTCCGGCCATGCCGGCGGTCAGGATGGCCGCGTGGCTGGCGCCGCTGGCGGCAACGCCCACCACCAGGCCTGCCACCGAGACAATGCCGTCATTCGCACCCAGCACGGCCGCCCGCAACCAGCCGGCACGCTGCGTGCGGTGCAGCTCGGGGTGGCGGCTGCGCTCGGAGAAATGCTGTCGTGTCATGGTGGCAGCGTAACCAAGTCCGGGTGCCGTGGTCGAGAGTGGCCTGCCTGCGCGGCGGGAATGGAATACAGAAACAACAGACGGGCAACAATCCGCCTAGATCCGGGCGGCTATAGTGGCCTCTTGCGATGCCGGGTCAGCCACCCCACATCTCCCCGATCTCCTCCTTTGCCGTGAGTCGCCCTTGTCCAGTCCAAGCCACGATGCCGATACGCCGATCAACGATCGTGCGGAACTGGTGCAGTACATCGCTTCGGGCGAAAAGCCCATCGAAGCCTGGCGCATTGGTACCGAGCACGAAAAATTCGGCTTCCGCCTGGACGACCTGCGTCCGCCCACCTTCGATGGCGAGCGCGGCATCGAGGCGTTGCTCAAGGGCCTGACCCGCTACGGCTGGATTCCGCAGGACGAGAACGGACGCACCATCGCCCTGTTGCGGGATGGCGCCTCGGTCACGCTGGAGCCGGCCGGGCAGTTGGAGTTGTCCGGCGCCGCACTGGAGACCATCCACCAGACTTGCTCGGAAGTCAGTAACCACCTGTACGAAGTGAAGGTGGTGGCCGACGAACTGCGCCTTGGTTTCCTGGGCATGGGTTTCCAGCCCAAGTGGCGGCGTGACGAAATGCCGTGGATGCCCAAGGGCCGCTACCAGATCATGAAGTCGTACATGCCCAAGGTCGGTTCGCTGGGCCTGGACATGATGACCCGCACTTGTACGGTGCAGGTCAACCTGGATTATTCCAGTGAAGCGGACATGGTGAAGAAATTCCGTGTCTCGCTGGCATTGCAGCCCATTGCCACCGCACTGTTCGCCGATTCGCCGTTCACCGAGGGCAAGCCCAACGGCTATCTCAGCTATCGGTCGCATATCTGGACCGATACCGATGCCGACCGCACCGGCATGCTGGATTTCGTGTTCGAGGACGGCTTTGGCTACGAGCGCTACGTGGATTACCTGCTCGATGTGCCGATGTACTTCAGCTACCGCGACGGCATCTACCACGATGCCAGCGGCCAGAGCTTCCGCGATTTCCTGAAGGGGGAGCTGCCGGTGTTGCCGGGCGCGCTGCCCACCATGCGCGACTGGTCCGATCACATGACCACCGCCTTCCCGGAAGTGCGGATGAAGAAGTTCCTGGAGATGCGCGGTGCCGATGGCGGTCCGTGGAATCGCCTGTGCGCGCTGCCGGCGTTCTGGGTGGGCCTGCTGTACGACGACGCTGCGCTGGATGCGGCCTGGGACCTGGTGAAGGATTTCACCACGGAAGAGCGCCATGCCTTGCGTGATGGCGTGCCGAAGCATGCATTGAAGCTGCCTTTCCGCGGTGCCAGCGTGCGCGAATTGGCGGTGGAAGCACTGAAGATTTCCGTGGCGGGCTTGCGTCGCCGCGCCAAGCTCAGCCGCAAAGGCCAGGACGAGACCTTGTTCCTGGAGCCGTTGATCGAGTTCGCCGAAGCCGGCGAGACCCCGGCCGAACGCAAGCTGCGCCTGTTCCATGGCGAGTGGGGTGGCGACATCGACCGGGTGTTCCGCGAGTTTGCCTACTGATCCTTCCGTTGCACACCTGCGGCGCTAGACTGGCGCTCCCCGAGGGAGGAGCGCAGGCATGACCGCGACGGACGAAGGCATCGTTTTCTATACCAACCCCATGTCGCGCGGACGCATCGTCCGCTGGATGCTGGAGGAAATCGGGCAGCCGTATCGCACGGTATTGCTCGACTACGGCACCACGATGAAATCAGCCGAATACCTGGCGATCAATCCGATGGGCAAGGTGCCTGCCATCGCCCATCGTGGCGTTGTCGTCACCGAGGTGGCTGCCATCTGCGCCTACCTGGCCGACGCCTTCCCCGAAGCCGGACTTGCACCGCCGCCGGGTGATTCCTTGCGCGGCGCTTACTATCGTTGGCTGTTCTTCGCCGCCGGGCCGGTGGAAGCCGCGGTCTCGGCCAAGGCATTGGGCCTGCTGGCGCCGCCGGAGAAAGCCGGCACGGTGGGTTATGGCAGTTTCGAGCAGATGCTCGAGACGCTGGAAACCGCCGCCAGCGGCAGCGCACCGTGGTTGCTGGGCGAGCATTTCAGCGTCGCCGATGTCTACGTGGGCAGCCAGATTGCATGGGGACTGATGTTCAAGACCATGCCGGTGCGCCCGGCCTTCGAAGCATATGCACGGCGGATCACGGCACGCGATGCCTATCGGCGGGCTGCAGCGCTGGACGATGCCGCGGTGCCGAAGAAGGGCTGATCGTTCCGCACCGGCGGCTGGCGACGTTGGTCACCAGCCGCGTGCGTCGCCGCCTACAGATCCAGGCCGACACCGATACCCGCGGACTTCTCGCTGCCGCTGAACGCACCGCCCAGCGAGAACGAAGCACGGCTGCCGATCTTGCGGCCGTAACCCACCGACAAGGCCTGCTCGCTTCCCTGGAAGCCCATGCCCAGCGAAATGCGGCCGCGCGCGCTGCTGCCTCCGCCGGCATTCATGGCCATGCTCAACATGGCGCTGCTGATGGCGCCTTGCCGGTCGATGCGCTGATCCTGTTCGCGCAGGCGGCCATCGACGGCAACGAAGCGATCTTCCAGTGCATCCAGCCGGCCATGGATGGCGGTCGGATCAAAGCCGGCCAGCGCAGTGACGCGGCTGTCGGTATAGGCATTGGCCGATGCCAGTGTTTGCGTGGCGGTGCTGTCCACATGCTGGCGTGCGGCGGCCAGGACATCTTCATCCTGCGCACTGGCATAGGCTTGGGTGGCTTGCAGCGTGGCTGCGTCGCCTGC
>JBQGFJ010000020.1:0-5299 GCA_052040085.1 Pseudoxanthomonas sp. | reverse complement strand
TGCTGGCGGCCGGTGGCGTAGATCAGTTGCGAAAGCACGTTGTGCAACGGCTGGGTTTCCAGTGCGGACAGATCCACGCAAACCAGATCGGCACGCTTGCCCGGTTCGATGGAGCCAACCAGATGATCGAAACCGATGGCCTTCGCACCGCCCAGGGTGGCGGCACGCAATGCACTGGCCGCATCCAGGGCCGCTGCGTCCTGCGCGACCGCCTTGGCCAGCAGCGCCGCGGTACGGGTCTCGCCGAACATGTCCAGGTCGTTGTTGCTGGCGCAGCCATCGGTACCGATGGACAACGTCACTCCCGCACGTTCCAGCGCACAGGCGGGGCAAAAGCCCGATGCCAGTTTGAGATTGGATTCCGGGCAATGGACCACGCTGACGCCACGTTCGGCACACAGATGGATCTCGGCCTCGGTGAGCTGGGTCATGTGCACGGCAATCAGGCGGTCATTGACCAGCCCCAGCCGGTCAAGCCGCGCAATCGGCCGTTGCCCATGCTCCTTCAGCGACTGCTCCACTTCCTGCGCGGTCTCGTGCAGGTGCAGGTGCACGGGCACGTCGAGCTGGTCGGCGAGCATGCGTACACGTTCGAAATTGCTGTCGTTGACGGTGTACGGCGCATGCGGCGCGAACGCCGTGGCAATCAACGGATCGTCACGCCACTGGTCATGCACTTCGCCCGCGCGATCAAAATACTCATCGTCGGATTTCGCCCAGGCCGTGGGGAAATCGATCACCGGCAAGCCGATGCGGGCACGGAAACCATGGCGCTTGTAGGTAGCCGCCTGCACGTCCGGGAAGAAGTAGTTCTCGTTGACGCAGGTGGTACCGCCACGCAGCATTTCGGCAATGGCCAAGGTGACGCCATCGGCAACGAAATCCGGCCCGATCACCGCGCCCTCGATGGGCCAGATGTGCTGCTGCAGCCAGACCTTCAACGGCAGGTCGTCGGCAACCCCGCGCAGCAGGGTCATGGGATTGTGGGTGTGGGCGTTGACCAGCCCGGGGATCAGCGCGCAATCCGGCCGGGACACAATCTCGGCGGCATTGAAACGTGCGCGGGCCTCGGCACGCGGCAGGATCGCGACGATGGTCCCGCCACTGACGGCAACGGCGTGGTCCTCCAGGACCACGCCGTGCGGGTGCACCGGCACCACGAAGCCGGCTTCTATCAGCAGGTCGCAGCTCTCAGGTACGGGCGAGGTCATTGCTTACTTGACGCGGGAAACGTATTCGCCGGTGCGGGTATCCACCTTGATCACTTCCTCCTGGCTAACGAACAGCGGCACGCGCACCACGGCACCGGTTTCCAGCGTGGCCGGCTTGCCGCCGCCACCGGAGGTGTCGCCGCGAACGCCAGGATCGGTCTCGGCAATCTTCAGTTCCACGAAGTTCGGCGGCGTGACCTGGATCGGGGTGCCGTTCCACAGGGTCACCACGCAATCCTCCTCGCCCTTCAGCCACTTCTCCGCACCGCCCATGCCGGCCTTGTCGGCCTGCACCTGCTCGAAGGTTTCCTGCTGCATGAAGTGCCAGTATTCGCCATCGCTGTACAGGTACTGCATGTCGGTATCCACCACGTCGGCGGCTTCCACCGAGTCAGTGCTCTTCATGGTGATTTCCTGCACGCGGCCGGACTTGATCAGGCGGTAGCGCGCACGGGTGAAGGCCTGGCCCTTGCCCGGCTTGACGTAATCGGTATCGATGATGATCGCGGGTTCGTTGTTGATCAGGATCTTCATCCCGTTCTTGACGTCATTCATGCCGTAGCTGGCCATGGGGTACTCCTTGGAATAAGACGAACCCGCCGCGCAAGGCGGCCGGCCGGATAGAATGGGGAACCCGCCGCAGCCGGCGGGTGCTTGTTTCAGGCCCTACATGATAACCGCAGCACCCCTACCCATGCAGCCCGCCCCCTTGGCCACGCCCCGCTGGCAGGCCTTGTGGCGCGACGCCGTGCGGGACCCGCGCGAGTTGCTGGCACTGCTGGAACTGGAGCTGCCCCCTGGCCGCCTGTCCGATGCCGCTGCGGCGCAATTCCCCCTGCGGGTGCCGCGCGGCTTCATTTCCCGCATGCGCCATGGCGACCCGGCCGACCCGCTGCTGCGCCAGGTGCTGCCGCTGGACGACGAAATGCAGCCGGCCCCCGGCTTCGGCCTGGATGCCGTGGGCGACAGTGCTGCCCGCTCCGGCCCCGGCGTGATCCGGAAATACCACGGCCGTGCGCTGCTGGTGGCCACGGGCAGTTGCGCCGTGCATTGCCGTTACTGCTTCCGCCGCCATTTCCCTTATCACGAGGAAACCGCCGCACGCGGGCACTGGCAGGAAGCCATCGACTTGATCCGTGCCGATGCCGGCATCCACGAGGTGATCCTTTCCGGCGGCGACCCCCTCTCCCTCTCCACCGCCAAGCTGGCCGAACTGACCGATGCGCTGCGTGCGATCGCGCACGTGCGTCGCCTGCGCATCCACACCCGCCTGCCGATCGTGCTGCCCGAGCGCGTGGACGAGGAACTGCTGCACTGGCTGTCCCGCCTGCCCTGGCCCGTGGCCTTCGTGATCCATGCCAACCACGCCAACGAATTCGATGGCCACGTGGATGCCGCACTGTCACGGCTGCACGGCGCCGGCGTGCACCTGCTCAACCAGGCCGTGCTGCTGCGGGGCGTGAACGACAGCGTCGAGGCGCTGGCGGACCTGAGCGAACGCAGCTTCGATGCCGGGGTGCTGCCTTATTACCTGCACCAGCTTGACCGGGTCCAGGGCGTGGCCCATTTCGAAGTGGACGATACCCGCGCCAAGGCCTTGCATGCCGCCCTCGCCGCCCGTGTCTCCGGTTACCTGGTTCCCAGGCTGGTGCGCGAGATCCCCGGCGACACGGGCAAGCGTCCGTTGTAACTCCTCCCGGACAGTGGCCAAGGCGTTCCGGGACATCGGTATCGGAAGCTTCTGCTAACCTCGTGCGACAATTTGTTCCCTTCGGCTGGTAGCCCTGCATGCAGACAGGCAAAGACACGCTCCTGCGATTGATGATCGTCGATGACAGCGGTGAAAACGCCGAGGCCATCGTCAGCGCATTGCGCAATGGCGGCATCACAGTGCGTCCCCTGCGGCCGCTGGACGAGGAAGAATTGGTCGCCATGGTGGCTTCGCAGCCCATCGACCTGGTGCTCGCTTCACGTGCCGCGCAGGTGCTTACGCTGGACAAGGTACTGGCCAGGACCGACGCCAGCGGCAAGGACCTTCCCGTCATCATCCTGGCGGACGCCGTTGACGAAGCCCTGTTCAGCACCGACCTGAAGCACGGCGTGCGTGCGGTTGCCCTGCGCGGACGCAACGACCACCTGCTCAACACCGTACGCACCGAATACACCAACCTGGAAACACGGCGCGCCTTGCGGCGGCTGGAAGCGCAACTCCGCGAAACCGAGCGCCGTTGCGACGCGCTGATCGCCTCCTCGCGCGACCCCATCGCCTATATCCACGAAGGCATGCACATCCGTGCCAACACCGCCTACCTGGACATGTTCGGCTTCGATTCGTTCGAGGACATCGAAGGCCTGTCGTTGCTGGACCTGGTGGCCCCTCAACATGTCGCCGACTTCAAGGCGCTGCTCAAGCGCCTGAGCAAGGGCGAGGCGCCGCCGCCGCGCTACGAACTGGAAGCCGCGAACCTGGACGGGGATACCTTCCCCGCCACGCTGGAATTCGCCACTGCCACCTATGAGGGCGAGCCCTGCGTGCAAGTAGTGTTCCGCCGTCGCGAATTCGACCCGGAACTGGCCCGCGAGGTGGAAGACCTGCGCCAGCGCGACCTGGTCACCGGCCTGCTCAATCGCCCTACCTTCCTGCAACTGCTGGAAACCGCCGTCAACCGGGTGGCGAACAGCGAAGGACAGCATGCCCTGCTGCTGGTGGAGCCGGATCATTACCAGCGCGCGTTGCAGGAGATCGGGCTGGATTCCGCCGACGACATCATCGCCTCGCTGGCCACACGCCTGGAACAGACCCTGGGCAGTCAGGCCACCGCCGCACGTTTCGGCGAACACCGTTTCGCGGTCCTGTTGGATGGGGACCACGCGCACACCGCAAGCATTGCCGAACAGGTCCGTGCCACCCTCGCCTCACACGTATTTACCTTTGGCGAACGTTCGTCATCCATGACGGTCAGCATCGGCGGGGTGCAGATCGGCGAAAAGATCGCCTCTCTATCGCAGGTGCTTGCGCGTGCGGCCGAAAGCATCCAGCAAGCCCTCGAGCTGGGTGGCAATCGCATTGAAATCTTCGACCCAGGCGCAGTCGATCGCGCGGAGGAAGAACGCATCCAGGGCTGGGTGGACCGCCTGCGCCATGCGCTGGACAACGATGGCTTCGTGCTGCATTACCAGCCGCTGGTCAACCTGCAAGGCGAGCCGGGCGAACTCTACGAATCCCACCTGCGCCTGGAGTCCGGCGACGAGTTGCTCAAGCCGCAAGCCTTCCTGGCAATCGCCGAAGACCACGGCCTGCTGGAGCGGATAGACCACTGGGTGGTATCGCGGGCAATCCAGGCGTTGGCCGAACGTCAACGCAGCGGACATGCCACCCGGATCCTGGTGGAAGTCAGCCCCAACTCCTTCGGCGATGGCCTGCTGCTGGAATTGATCCGCAAGCAACTGGCAACGCACGGCGTGGATGGCAACAACCTGTGGCTGGAAGCTTCCGAAGCGCGGGTATTCACCCATCTTCGCGGCGCACAGGATTTCCTGGCAGGCGCATCGCAACTGGGATGCCGCGTGGGCCTGAACCGCTTCGGTGCAGGACTGGATTCGTTCCAGTTGCTCTCCCACTTCAAGCCCGCCTTCGTCAAGCTGGATCGCAGCTTCGTGGAAGACTTCGCCAAGGCGCCGGAGAACAAACAGCAGATCCTGGACATTGCACGCCGCGCGCGCGAAGCCAGCATCATCAGCATCATCGACTCGGTCGCCGATGCCGGCACCATGAGCTTCCTGTTCACGGCCGGCGTGGATTTCGTGCAGGGCCAGTTCCTGGCGCCATCCGGCCCCTCGATGAACTACGACTTCTCCTGAAAACCTGTTCGCGATCCGTCGCGAACAGGTTCCGAGTCCCGTCCGGGACTCAGGCACTCACCGAAGCGCGCAACGTGGCAATCCGCTGTTCAAGCGGCGGATGGCTGAGGAACAGCTTGCGCAGTCCGCTGCCGATACCACCGGCGATACCAAAAGCCTCCACCTGCGACGGCAGCGTGCTCGGCGTGTGGTTGGCAGCCAGACGTTCCAGCGCGGCAATCATCTTG
>JBQGFJ010000019.1:0-3547 GCA_052040085.1 Pseudoxanthomonas sp. | reverse complement strand
GCGTACTGCTGCTGGACGAACCCACTTCGGCACTGGACCCTATTTCCACCAGCCGCATCGAACAACTGGTGGAAGAGCTGAAGCAGGAATACACCATCGTCATCGTCACCCACAACATGCAGCAGGCAGCACGGGTTTCCGACTTCACCGCCTTCATGTACCTGGGCGACCTGATCGAACACGACCGCACCTCGGTGATCTTCTCGCAGCCCAACAAGCAGCAGACCGAGGATTACATCACCGGCCGGTTCGGCTGAAGCTGCAAGACCGTGATTCGTAAATTGGTGATTCGTGATTGGAAAAAAGCGGATCACTCCCACGTCACCAGTCACCCATCACCAATGACGGGCTCCATATGAACATTCCCAACGATCACATCGTGAAAAGCATCGACGAAGAACAGCACCGCCTGGTCGGCGAAGTCGTGCGCATGGGCGAGATTGCCGTCGCCCAGCTGGAGGCCGCGCTGGACGTGGTGGAACGCCGGGACGACAACGCCGCACGCCGCATCGTCGCCAACGATGAAACCATCGACCTGCTGGAAAAGACCATCAGCCACGACGTGATGCAACTGGCCCTGCGCGGACCGTTGGCACGCGACCTGCGCGAAATCCTGGTGGCCCTGCGGGTACCTTCGGACATCGAGCGCATCGGTGACTACGCCGCCAACGTGGCCAAGCGTTCCATTGCACTGAACCTGGCTCCGCCGCTTCCCCACACCCGCAGCCTGCGCGCACTGGGCGAACTCGCTGCCCAGCAAGTCCGTGACGTCCTGGTGGCCTACCGCGACAACGACATCGAGCGCGCACTGATTGTCCGCGACAACGATGCCGAACTGGATGCGCAGTACACCTCGCTGTTCCGCGAACTGCTTACCTACATGATGGAAGACCCGCGCAACATCACGCCGTGCACCGACTTCCTGTTCATGGCCATGAACCTGGAACGCATCGGCGACCTCGCCACCAACATCGCCGAGAACATCTGGTTCCTGGTCAACGGCGACCAGCCGCTGCCCCCGCGCGACAAGCGCGACGAGACCAGCACCACCGGCAAGCTGTGAGCGCTGCCGCCGGCCGCGGCAGGCCGGCGGTTTTTGCCTCTCTGTTAACCTTTCGGGCATGACCCAGCCCGATACCGCCCCTTCCCCATCGCCCATGGCCCGCCGCTTCCGGGGCTACCTGCCCGTGGTGGTGGACGTGGAAACCGGCGGCTTCGACTGGAATCGCCACGCGCTGCTGGAAATCGCGGTGGTGCCGATCGACCTGGATGAAAACGGCCTTTTCGTCCCCGGACAGACCAGCAGCGCCCACGTCATGCCAGCACCCGGGACCGAGATCGACCCCAAGTCGCTGGAAGTCACCGGCATCGACATCGACCACCCGTTCCGCTTCGCCAAGGCGGAGCGCGATGCGCTGGACCATGTCTTTGCCCCGGTCCGTGCCGCGGTCAGGAAACACGGCTGCCAGCGCGCCATCCTGGTGGGGCACAACGCGCACTTCGACCTCAACTTCCTCAACGCCGCCATCGCCCGCACCGGGCACAAGCGCAATCCGTTCCACCCTTTCAGCGTGTTCGATACCGTCACCCTGGCAGGCGTGGCCTACGGGCAGACCGTACTCGCCCGCGCCGTGCAGGCCGCGGGCTTCGAGTGGAGTGCGGAAGATGCCCATTCGGCCGTCTATGACACCGAGCAGACGGCGCGGTTGTTCTGCACGATTGCCAATGCTTGGCCCGCTCCGGGCTAGGAACGAGTGAAGAGGAGTGAGGAACGAGTAGGGGGCGGCTGAAGGGATACACCTCAGTGGGATGCCAGTTTGAGGCCCACGATGCCGGCCACGATCAGTAGCAGGCTGAAGATGCGTCCTGCATTGGCCGGCTCATCGAGCAGCACGATGCCGAGGATCGCGGTACCCACTGCACCCACGCCCACCCACACGGCATAGGCAGTACCGACGGGTAACGATTTCATTGCCACGCCCAGCAAACCCAGGCTGATGGCCATGGCCATCACCGTACCCACGGTGGGCCACAGGCGGGTGAATCCATCGGTGTATTTCAGGCCAATGGCCCAGCCAATCTCGAACAGGCCGGCCAGCACAAGAATGATCCACGGCATTGCATGTCTCCATCCATCAATGGGGCCGTCCCCGGACGAGATGGAGAGGCGGGGTCGTCCCCGCTTCCTGAGTGGGCGCATGGTCCCACATCAATGGCCTTCAAAGCTGAGCAATGTGTAACCCGATTCGGGATGTAGCAAAAACAGTCTGCCCCTGCTTTTACTCACTCCTCTCCACTCACTTCTCGTTCCTCTGCCGCACTGCTTCAAATAGCGTCACACCAGCCGCCACGGAAACATTGAGACTTTCAATTTCCCCCGGCATGGGAATCTTCACCAGACCATCGCAATGCTCGCGGGTCAGCCGGCGCAGACCATCGGCTTCGCCACCCAGCACCAGTGCGACATTGCCGCGCAGGTCCACGCCATACAGCGAGCCCTCGGCCTCACCGGCCAGCCCATAGATCCAGACACCGGCTTTCTGCAGGTCGCGCAGGCAACGCGAGAGATTGGTCACCGCCACCACCGGAATGCGATCAGCGGCACCTGCCGAGGTCTTGCGGACAGTGGCGTTGACGGGGGCGGACTTGTCCTTGGGGATCACTACCGCCGTCACGCCGGCCGCCGCCGCACTGCGCAGGCAGGCGCCCAGGTTATGCGGGTCCTGCACGCCGTCCAACACCAGCAGCAGCGCCTTGCCTTCGGCGGCTTCGACCAAGCCCGCCAATTCATTCTCGTCCCAGGTACGTGCCGCCGCGTAGCGCGCCGCGACCCCCTGGTGACGGACCGAGCCGCCCACGCCATCCAGCGCCTGCGTGTTGACTCGGCGGACTTCGATGCCCTTGCGCCGCGCGTTCTCTTCGATCTCGGTCAAGCGCGGGTTCTTCGCGCTGCCATCAATCAATACCTCGCGTACGTGATCAGCATCGTTCTCGATGGACGAAGCCACCGCATTGACGCCGACAATCCATTGATTCTGCTTGCTCATCGAAATCTCGTTTTTGATTCCCTTCCCCCACCGGGAGAAGGTGGCGCGAAGCGCCGGATGAGGGCGGGAAATTCCCGACCCACGTAAAACCCGCTGCAACGGAAAGCTCTTTCCCTCATCCGCCCTGCGGGCACCTTCTCCCGGAGGGAGTAGGATCATATGTTCAATACTTCTGCTTCTTGCGCTTGGCCGGCTGCCCGCGCGGCGGCGGCTCCGGCACGTCTTTCTCTTCCACCAGTTTGAAGTCGATCTTGCGCTCTTCCAGGCTGGCCTTCAGCACCACGATGCGCACCCTGTCTCCGAGCCTGTATTCACCCCCACGCCGCTCGCCGTTCAAGGTCTTGCGGATCGGATCGAAGTGGTAATAGTCGTGCGGCAGCTGGGTCACGTGGACCAGGCCATTGACCTTGGACTGGTCCAGCTCCACGAACAGGCCGAAGCTGGTCACCCCGCTGATCACACCGTCGAAGCGGCCGCCGACGTGCTTCTCCATCCACGCG
>JBQGFJ010000018.1:0-4317 GCA_052040085.1 Pseudoxanthomonas sp. | reverse complement strand
TTCACTGCGCGCTTCATCGAATTCGACAGCGCCGAAGCGCCAGCGATACAGGTTGTCGCGCGGGGGTGTGGCTTGCATGGACGCATCATAGCCCGCGTCGCAAGTGCTTGATCCAGTGGGAACAATGCCGGCGCAGCCCGGCTTGAAGGTTTCTTGAAAGCGGCATGAGGACAGGCTGGATGGGCCGGGACAGGATGGCGCCGATCACGACCTGCCCCCTGGAGGCCCCATGCGACGACACGCTCCCTGGTTGATTCCCTGCGTCCTGCTTGCCGGTTGTGGTGGTGGCAGTGACGGCACGCCTTCCGCACAGGGCGGAGGAGAGCTGGCCGCCACCCCGGAACGTGCCGGCGAGGTGTGGGAACTGGCCGAGGCGCGGGTCGACGAGACGCCCTCACCGGCAGACATCGCCGCCTTCGTGGAGGGCTTGCATGTGTTCGTGCTGGATGGCGACAGGATCCATGCCGGCAATATCCGCCATGACGCACGGCGTGCCGAAGACGGCAGTCTTGTTCTGACGTTGGCAGGCGGTGTCCAGGCCCGGCTGGCGAAGGAAGGCGATGGCCACGTCCTGCATCTGGGCGAAGGAACGCCGGCACGCCTGCAACGGCGGCAGGATCCGGCGGAGGGCAGCCGATGAAGACAAGCATGCGAGGGATGTTGGTGTCGGCGGTGTTGTTGCTGGGCATGGCCGGAGCCCTGCGGGCCGAGGAGGCAGGCTTCGACGAGCCACGCATCGTGTTCACCTGGCACAAGCTGACCGGGGAACCGATCGATCTGCGCGAACTGGCCGAGCATTCGGACATCGTCCAGCGCAGTACCGGGTTCGACAAACCCGAGGCCATCGCGACGGAACTCGCGCGCCTGCAGACCTTGTTCGATGCCGCTGATGCGGGCACCGAATTCACCATCACCACCAACGAGTACATCGGCGAGTACGACCACGAACGTGGCGAATTCCCGGTGCAGGGCTTCGAGCCCGGACGTTACCTGTCCTTCACCTGGCCGGAGCGGCTCTATCCTGGCCGCGAATACCGCCTGGTGTTCACCGACGCGGGTCCCGCGCGTGCCATCCCGATGCCGGACAAGGAGCAGGCACGCACCTTCGACACCTTGTTGCGGCAACAGAACCGCAGCGTGCAGAACCGCGTGCGCTTCCGCGTGGCCGGCAAGGGCGACCCGGAAGGTGTGGTTACCGGCCAGCGTGTGGTGCGTGCGCAGGTCCTGCAATCCACCTTGTTGGATCGCGATGGAAAAGTGGTCTATGCCCCTGACATGGCCGCGCCGGTGGAAAGCGCCGTGCCTGTGGTGCGCTTCGATCCGGCCACCGCCGATGCTGCGGGCTTGCGCGTGGGCGTGAAGGTGGATGATCTCGCCAAGACCTTGGGCCGCTTGTATGCCGAACCGGTACGCCATGATTTCAAGACGCCGGATGGCAATGGCCTGGCAGGAAAATTGAGTGCGGAAACCGGCCGTTGCCACTCCATTGCCGGCAGCCATGATCGCCGCCGCTACGGTCCCGGTGTGGCCTGCGTGCAGGCCTGGTATGACCAGGACGGCGTTGTCCGCCACCTGCGCGTGCAGCGGATCTATCCCTACCACCGCAGTCCCGACGAGTTCCGCCAGGCCTTGCTGCGCAAATACGGACCCACTGCGCAGGGTGGTGGTGCGGGACGTGGCAACGCGTCCTGGGGCTGGGGCGAACCGGTGACATTCCAGCGCGGGCAGGGCGAAGCGCCCGTGCAGCGCCATCCGTTGACCGCGTACTGGTCGCAGGAAAGCGGTTGGAGTACTGGCGGCGGCACCGTGCCCGTCCTGTTGACCATCGAATTGCTCGATGCCGCGTGGTTTGCCGGTGCATCGCGTTGATGCCCGGCGTTGTCCTTGTCCCGATCCGATGGAGGCTGACCGCATGATGTTGCCGTTGATCCGAGCCAGGCTTGCCGCCTGGCTGTTCGCCGCACTCCTGCTGTCGTGCATGCCGGCACTGGCCCAGGTGGATCCCTGCGCGGGCAAGTCGTTGTGCGAAAGCCAAGGGCCATTTGCCGTCGAAATCGTGCAAGCCAGTCCCAGCAGCAACGGCAACAACCATCACATCCGCATGGTGGTGCGCGTGCACAACACGGGCAGCGAACCACTGTTGCTTGGCTACGTGCAGAACTCCGGGGTGATGGAGGACAACTTGGGCAACCGCTACATCGTTGATTCGCGTTACCGGGAACATGTGGGCGGTATCGGGCAGGTCACCCGCAACCAGGCCGACGCACGCTTCGTGCTGGCACCGGGGGCTTCGCGCAATTTCACCCTGGTATTCCAGCGTTTCACCGGCCGCAGCCCGCAGATCGCGCGCCGCTATTCGCCCTCGTTCGCCTTGGCACAACTGGAGCCGCTATCCGCCAACCAGGTGCGTACCGCGTCGGAATACAGCTTCAATTTCTTCGACATGGGCCTGGCGGTCAGCGCCCAGCAGATTGAATCACTGGGGCGGGGATTGAAGGAGTTGTTCGAAGGGAGGAAGAAATGAAGACCGGATCCGGAAAGACCAGACCGTGGACGCGCGGCGGCATGCTGGTCCTGCTGACCATGTCCTGTGCTGCCTGCAGTGCGGAAGGGGAAGCGCCCGCCGTCGCAACGCCTGCCAGCGTGGCAAGTGAAGTGGTGGACAGGCTGCCCTTGCAGCCCGGCTATTACGTCAGCACCGACACGGCCTGTGCCGAGGCTTCCAACGCCACCTTGCACCTGATGAGCGAGGAAGGCGATGGCTACGGCGGCTTCACCACGCCGCCGTATTTCTGCGAATTCAAGCGAATAGAAAAAACCGGCCCGTCCCGTTTCCGTGTCACCGAGGCCTGTGGCGGTACCTGGGGCGAAGAAGAGGCGCCGCAACCCACGCTGTCCGAGTATGAAATCCTCAGCGACACCAGCTATCGCGCCCGCAACCAGGATGGTTGGGAAAGCAGTGCACGGCGCTGTCCCCGGCAGCAACTGCCGACGCTGTGGCGTGGCGAGGATATCGGAAATTTTGTCGATTAAAACCGTTTCAAGAGCATCGTGTTGCGCAAAACACGCTTGCCGGCCTTGGGTGTCCATGACAAACACGACACGTCCTGTCCGGTGCATCCAGGGAGCAACCCATGAAATACATCAAATTTGCTGGAATCCTTGTCATCACCCTATTGCTGCTGGCCCCAGCGGCGTGGATACGGGCCGCTGGCCTGGCGGCGACGGAGCCAAGCCCAGCCCAGCAAAAGGCCCTGGACGACTATGCCGCGTCGCAGGCCTCGCCGGACATGGGGGTGTATACGGAAGTGTCACGCAGCGTAGTGGCCGACCTGGACGGTGATGGCAAGCCGGAGGTGGTGGCGGAAATCAACTCGCTCATGGGTAACTCCCACTTTGGCCGGTTGGTGGTGTTCGTCGAGGCTGGCAACGGCTTGCGGAAGGTTGCGCAAAGCGAAGAGCCGCTGGGATTGGTGGATGGCATTGCCGCTGCCGATGGCCTGATCCAGGTGCAATCCCGCTGGCCCGGTCCCAACGATCCGCGTTGCTGTCCTAGTCTGGAAAAGACCACGCACTATCGGTGGCAGGGTGACAAGGTCACGGAAGTGCCCAGCGGTGCAGCGGCCCCGGCAGGCAAGAAATAGTCAGGCCCGCAGGGAGGTAACCATGGCGTTGGTCCAATGCAGGGACTGCAATCGCGAGATATCCGAAAGAGCGGGCGCCTGCCCGCATTGCGGTGCGCCGAACGAGGCAAGGCAAACACCGGCGCCGGTTAAAGGTGGAACGGCCTGTCCGTTCAGTGGGCATGCGATTCCGCCCGGAGCGACGGTGTGCGTTTGTGGTGCGTACTACGGCTACAGCAATGCGCGCGTCAGTGGCCGCTCGGTGAGGCAGGCGGGTATTTTAGTGATGCTGGGTGCACTGATGTTCGCCATCGGGTACATCCTTTTCCATCTCAGTGCGGAAGATTCCACCGCGGAGAACGTGGCGTTGTGGCTCGTGATACTTGGATTTCTCCCTGCCCTGATCGGCATCGTCGGCGTGGTGACAAGCCTGCCCGCGTTGCTGGGAGGCAAGGGCTGGTGGCGCAGCTTCGATTAGGGGATGGCTGATACGTCCGCTCTATCTGGACTGCATGGCCTTTCCCTTCTCCCTCCGGGAGAAGGTGGCGCGCAGCGACGGATGAGGGAAGAAGAATGATGTGCCTGGGAAGATTTGCGATCTCCTGATCGTCCACTCCCTCATCCGCCCTTCGGGCACCTTCTCCCGGGGGGAGAAGGAAAAGCAGGCGCTATCGCGTGAACTCAATCCTTATCG
>JBQGFJ010000017.1:0-5112 GCA_052040085.1 Pseudoxanthomonas sp. | reverse complement strand
CGCACGCGCGTCATCCGGCAAGCGCAGCAAGATCGTGAACAGGTTCTCAGGCGGAACCGGGAGAAGTCATCTCCCGCAACCGCCCCAGCTCACCCAGCATCTCCCAGGACTTCAAACCGCGCCCGCCAAGATGGTGGGCCAATACTTCGCGCATGGCACGGCGCAGGCTGGCCAGGTCACTGGCCTCCGGCAGCTCATCGGCGGCAAGCGCCAGCAAGGCCTGGCCCGTCGCATAGGCACTGCGTTCGTCATGGCCGCGATCACTGCGCACCCGGCGCGGCCCATGTTCCGGATCCAGCCGATAGCGCGCGGCAGGATCAATCGGCTCGCCTTCGCCATCACTGGCAAAATCGAATCCCAGCCCCAGCGCCATCAACAGGTCGCGCTCGAAGCGGCGCAAGGTCCACGCCAGCGGCTCCACACTATCCAGCCGCGCACGCACCATGGCATACGCCACATACAGCTCGGGCTGGGGATCATGGCGCTGCACAAGACGCAGGACCAGCTCATTGAGGTAAAACGCCGCCAGCGTTGCATCGCCACTCAACCGCGGCGCGGCATCCAGTGGCTCTGCGGAAACCAGACGCGCCAGTTCACCCCGCAGGTGTGCCTCCAGCCGGATGTGCTGCAACGGCTGCAACGCTGCCCGCAAGGGATGCCTTTTGGCACCCTGCACGCCCCGTGCCACCAATCCGAACCGACCATGGTCGGCGCTCAACACTTCCACCAGCAAGCTGGTCTCCCGCCAGGGACGGGCATGCAGGACGAAGGCGTTTTGTTGCTGGATGCGCATGGGCAGCAGCAGTTTAGCCGAGCACGCCGGGCATTCCCCACGACCGTGGCGACATGCGATGCTTCGCGAACCCTCTCCCGCCATCAGGTTCCGCCATGCCTGCGTTCCTGCATATCGTCCCGATGCTGCTGTGTTCCCTCCTTGCCACTGCATCCTTCAGCACCCATGCCAACCCCGGAGAAAAGCCGCTGTCACATATCGTGCAATCGGTCGAATCGCATGGCACGGCCACACAAGCAGAACGCGAACGCCGCCACTGGGAAGTGAAGGTTTGCCCACGGCGTGGACGCTGCCTGGAATTCCAGTTGGACCCGGTCACCGGACAGGAATTGCGACGCCGCAACGAAGCCAGCTCCGACCGCCTGCCGCCCGCCAACGCACAACCGCTGTCGTCCATCATCGCCTCGTTGGAGCAACGTGAGCTGGGCAGCATTGTCGAAATCGATTTCGATGACGGCTTGTGGGAAGCCGACATACGCCCCGCCAATGGGCCGCGCATCGAAGTACATGTCGATCCGTTCGACGCCCGCATCGTCCGTTGCCGTGGCGGACGTGGGTGCCCGGCGCCTTGAAACCTTCGGGCTTCCGGTTATGGCGAGGCTTCAGCGGTCCTCGCCGTAACCGAACGCCCTCAGCGCCGCTGCGTCGTCCGACCAGCCTTCGCGCACGCGCACCCAGGTTTCCAGGAATACCTTGGTGCCGAACAAATGCTCCATCTGCATGCGTCCCTTGCTGCCGATTTCCTTGAGCCGTGAACCGCCCTTGCCGATCACGATGGCCTTCTGGCTTTCGCGCTCCACCCAGACCACGGCACCGATACGGTAGAGCCCATCCTCTTCGGCAAAGCGCTCGATTTCCACCGTGGTCGCATAAGGC
Organism: Pseudoxanthomonas sp.; assembly: GCA_052040085.1. GTDB lineage: Bacteria > Pseudomonadota > Gammaproteobacteria > Xanthomonadales > Xanthomonadaceae > Pseudoxanthomonas_A. The sequence goes on along the minus strand of JBQGFJ010000017.1, from coordinate 3,443 downwards.
AGTTCCGCGCCCAGTTGGCGCATGAGCTGTTCACGCAGCAACTCGCCCGCCAGGAAACGCTGGCTGCGATCAGTGATTTCATCTTCGCCGAAGATCGGCGGCCCTTCCGGCAGCAAGGCCAGCAAGTCGCGGACCAGTGCCTCCAGGCCATTGCGCTTGAGCGCCGAGACCGGATGGATGCTCGAGAATTCGCGGCCTTCGGCCACCTTGGCCAGGAACGGAAGCAGTTCGGACTTGTCCTTCAGCCGGTCGACCTTGTTCACCACCAGCACCACGGGAATGCCCTTGTCCTTCAATACATTGAAGGCCAGCGTGTCGGCTTCGTCCCAGCGCCCGGCCTCGATCACCAACAGGCCTGCGTCCACTTCTTCCAGCGCACCGCGTGCAGCACGGTTCATGACCTTGCTCATCGCCGATGCGGAGAACTTGCCTTCCTGTTTGTGCAGTCCAGGCGTATCCACCAATACGATCTGTCCCGCAGGAAAGGTGGCAATGCCGAGCAGGCGATGGCGGGTGGTCTGCGGCCGGTTGGACACAATGCTGACCTTGGCCCCGACCAGTGCATTGACCAGGGTCGACTTGCCCACGTTGGGGCGGCCGATGACCGCCACACTGCCACTGCGGTACGGGGGTGGATGCGCGGCATTGCTCATCGGTAGTGCTCCAGTTGTTCCAGTACGGCGGCCGCGGCGGCCTGTTCGGCGGCACGGCGGGAACCGCCTTCCCCCTCCGCCGACAACGCCGGTTCGGCCAACGTGCAGGACACCACGAACCGCTTGTCGTGCTCTTCACCGGTTTCTGCCACCGGCTGGTAGTTGGGCAGGGGTTTCTGTCGTGCCTGCAACCACTCCTGCAGACGGGTCTTGGCATCCTTTTCCGGCTTGCCGACCGGCAATGCCTCCAACAGGGACTCGAACCATGGCAACACCACCGCACGGCAGGTTTCATGGCCGGCATCCAGATAGATGGCCGCGACAATCGCCTCCAGTGCGTCGGCGAGGATCGAATCACGCCGGTGGCCACCGGACTTCATTTCACCCGGCCCCATCAGCAGGTGCTGCCCAAGCTCCAGTTGCCGGGCAATCACCGCCAACGAAGATTCACGGACCAGTTCGGCGCGTGCACGAGTCAATGCTCCTTCATCGGCATTGGGCCAGCGCTGGAACAGGGCTTCGGCAACGAACAGGTTGACCACCCCATCGCCCAGGAATTCGAGCCGCTCGTTATGCGGCGCACCAGCACTGCGATGGGTCAACGCCCGCGTGAGCAGCGCTGTATCCGCAAAGCGGTGCTTGATGCGGCGTTGCAGGAACTCAGTCAACGGAGCCGTTACGGGTCAGCGCCTGCGAAGCATCGAACTTGCCGACCACGTCCAGGTTGCCCACCAGCGGACGGCGCACTTCGTAGTCGACCTTCATTAGCCAACCACCCTCGGTACGCTCGATCTTCACGTTCTGCGGCTTCACGCTGTTGGAGTAGTTGATATCCAGGCGGCGGAAGAACAGATCCTGTACCCGTGCCGGATCCATGTCGGCCACGCCCGGCTCGTCGGCCAATCCTTTCATGGCCGAACGTACCGAGTAGTACTCCTGGTACATCGGGAACAGGCGCATGGCGACATACGCCGCGAAACCAACAACGGCCAATACGGTCAGGAACCCGATCAGGGTAATTCCGCTCTGCTTGCGATTCATCACTGTATCCCCCAGCGTTTCTGATTAACGGATCCGGTTTCCGATCCGTGACGGATCGAAACTCCCCTTGCAGAACCACCCTTCGCAATTCAGCCAGATCAGGAATGCCTTGCCCTTCAGATGGTCTTCCGGCAGGAAATGGTAGCTCCAATACCGGCTGTCGAGGCTATTATCGCGATTGTCGCCCATCACGAAATAGTGCCCTTCCGGCACCTGCCACTCCCCCTCGATCCCCGCCGGGGTGTAACCCAGCCTTTCCAGCACGGTATGGGTACGGCCCGGCAACTCCTCGCGAAGCAGGGAAGCACCATTCATCTCGGCGCCCCGGCCCTGTCCGGTGAAGGTGCCCAGCATCTCCTGTGGCACCGGCTGGCCATTCAGATACAAGGTGTCGCCCCTGAAGGCCACGGTGTCGCCCGGCAGGCCGACGACACGCTTGATCCAGTTCTCGCCCGCGGGCGGCATGGACGGGTTGAGGCAGGAAGCGTCGCCACTGAATACCAGTTGCTCGCCCACCTGGCACTGGTAGCCAGGATGGCGGAATACCGCCACGTCACCCCGCGAAGGCTCGCCAATGGCCACGACCTTATGGTTGTTCACCGGCAGGCGCAGCCCATAGGCGAACTTGTTGACCAGGATGAAATCGCCGATCAGCAGGTTGGGCATCATGGAGCTGGACGGGATCTTGTACGGCTCGGCAATGAAGCTGCGCAGTACCAGGACCACCGCCAGGATGGGGAAGAAAGCCTTGGAGTAATCCACCAGTACCGGCTCTTCGTCCAGCAGCCCACCGCGGGCGGCGCGGCGCTTGGCGAAGAACAGCTTGTCCAGTAACCAGATGATGCCCGTGGCAAACGTGGCGACCACCAGGATGATTTCAAACCATTTCATGCTTGTTCCTTCTCAATAGCCCCTCTCCCACCGGGAGAGGGGTTGGGGTGAGGGTACGGCGAAACCACGACAATGGAATCGCCCGGACCCCGCCGAACCCTCATCCGCCCTGCGGGCACCTTCTCCCGAGGGGAGAAGGAAAAAATCACTTGCTGTCCACCGTCAGCACGGCAAGGAACGCTTCCTGTGGAATCTCCACGCGCCCCACCTGCTTCATGCGCTTCTTGCCTTCCTTTTGCTTCTCAAGCAGCTTCTTCTTGCGCGAAACATCGCCACCATAGCACTTGGCCAGCACGTTCTTGCGCATGGCCTGGACCGTGGTGCGGGCGATGATCTGCGAGCCGACGGCGGCCTGGATGGCCACGTCGAACTGCTGGCGCGGGATCAGGTCCTTCATCTTCTCGCACAGCTCGCGGCCGCGGCGATCGGCATGGCTGCGGTGCACGATCAGCGACAGAGCATCGACCTTGTCACCGTTGATCAGCACGTCCACGCGCACGAACGGGCCGGCGTCGAAGCGCACGAAGTGGTAATCCAGCGAGGCATAGCCACGGCTGACCGACTTCAGCTTGTCGAAGAAATCCAGCACCACTTCGGCCATCGGCAGTTCGTAGCTGATCTGCACCTGGCTGCCCATGTAGGTGATGCCGATCTGGCTGCCGCGCTTCTCTTCGCACAGCGTGATCACGTTGCCCACGTAATCCGGCGGCGTCAGGATGTTGGCGCGGATGATCGGCTCGCGGATCTCCTCGACCTGGTTCACCGGCGGCAGCTTGGCCGGGTTGTCCATGTTGACGATGGAGCCGTCGGTCTTGAGCACTTCATACACCACCGTCGGCGCGGTGCTGATCAGGTCCA
>JBQGFJ010000016.1:0-1763 GCA_052040085.1 Pseudoxanthomonas sp. | reverse complement strand
CCGGGAACATGCGACGGAAGAACGGGTCGCTGCCGAACGGACTGACCCGCACCCGCTGTTTGGTGTGCACGCTGACCACCGAGGGCATCACCTGCTTCAGCATGGGCGCCAGCGATGGCAGCGGCTGTCCGTTGATGGCGCTCGGCAGGGCGGCCACGGTCGGCGTGACCAGGGGCGCTTCTGCCGGGGTGGCCTGGGCTGACAGGCTGTCGACCAGGGTAGTGGCGGCGAAACCGCCGAACGCGCCGGCGGCGATCAGGACAAGGAGGGTGGGCGTAGTTCGCATGGATTCCGTAGACAGGGTCAGGTGTCGGGGAGGGAAGAGGTGATGGCACGGGTGCCCGAAGTGGGTTCCGGACACGCCGCGCAGCTGAACGAGTCTGCTGCGTGCCTCCTAAATGTGCCATGAAGTCGGCATTCGGCCGTGAGCCGCATGGCACAACGGCTCATGCCGCCGGGGGGTGTCGTAGTGCTCGTTTTTCAGTTGACAGGCCTTCCCGGCAGGGTTAGTTTGCAAACCTTGTCCTGCCACTACATGTTGCGTGGCGGAGACAAAGCGGACCCAATCAGTAGGGTTTATCGGTAAGCGCTCTGGGGAGGCGCAACGGTGGATTTCGACGAGTGCAGGGCAGGCCGCAAACACGTTCAATTTCATCAAAACCGCGTGTCGCACGCCCGGCGACCGGCTTTGCCGTCTGCGCAAGTTGGCGTTGAGGCGGCGGGACCCGGGCAGACAGACAAGAATTCAGGGAGAGCAAGAAAATCATGAGTACGGTGCGCCTTGAGGCGATCAACACGGACAAAGCCGCCGACAACCGCATTCCGATGCAGCCGGCCTCCCAGGACATCTGGGACAAGAAGTACCGGCTGAAGACCAAGCAGGGCGACGCCCTGGATGCCGACATCGATGGCACCTACCAGCGCGTGGCGCGTGCCCTGGCCGATGCCGAGGAAACCGTCGAGAAGCGTGCCTACTGGTACGAGCGCTTCGTGTGGGCCTTGCGCCGCGGGGCCATTCCCGCCGGCCGCATCACCTCCAATGCCGGCGCGCAGGAACACAAGCCCGCCACCAGCACCATCAACTGCACCGTGTCCGGCACCATCGAGGATTCGATGGACGGCATCCTGGACAAGGTCCACGAAGCCGGCCTTACCCTGAAGGCCGGTTGCGGCATCGGTTACGAGTTCAGCACCCTGCGCCCCAAGGGCGCCTTCGTCGCGGGCGCCGGTGCGTACACCTCCGGCCCGATGTCCTTCATGGATATCTACGACAAGATGTGCTTCACCGTCTCCAGCGCCGGCGGCCGCCGTGGCGCGCAGATGGGCACCTTCGAAATCTCGCACCCGGACGTGAAGGACTTCATCCGCGCCAAGCGCGAAGACGGCCGCCTGCGCCAGTTCAACCTGTCGCTGCTGATCACCGACGGCTTCATGGAAGCCGTGGACAACGACGCCGACTGGCCGCTGGTGTTCCCGGTGAACGGCAAGGAACACGGCGACGTGGATTTCGACGACGCCAGCCAGGTGGTGTGGCGCGACTGGCCCACGCAGAAGAACTACGTGGTCCGCGACGATGGCCTGGTGGCCTGCCGCATCTATGGCCACATCAAGGCACGGCATCTGTGGGACATGATCATGGTGTCCACGTATGACTACGCCGAGCCGGGCTTCATCCTGATCGATCGCGTCAACGAGATGAACAACAACTCGTGGTGCGAGAACATCCGCGCCACCAATCCCTGCGGCGAGCAGCCGCTGCCGCC
>JBQGFJ010000015.1:0-6166 GCA_052040085.1 Pseudoxanthomonas sp. | reverse complement strand
ATCAGTCCCTTGCCGCCACTCAGGATGGCAACGGCCTTGTAAATCTGCGAGAAAGCCATGGCGGCGAATCCGCCGGCAACCAGCAGGCCGCCCATCACGGTCACCAGACCTGCACTTACCAAAGCAATGCGGCTGATGCTCCGGACAAGCTGTGTGTTATCACGTGCCCACCACACTATGCGACGCACGACTTCTGAGGTGCGCTCAGATAGTGCTTTGATATCACCCAGCAGGCTTTCACCGATGGTGCTGGATAGTGCCATTGCGGTGTTCTTGGCGAGCTGCAGCGCGTTTTCGGACGTGGCCACGCGGGAGGCGTATTCCGCTGCCATGGATCCAGCGTAACGCTGCGCATCGGAGACCTTGGTCAGGTTCTCGCGTAGCAGGTCCGTATTGGTCAGCAGGGGCGCAATAGCGCCCAGCGATTCACGTCCGAAGAGTTTGGAGAGGGCGGCTGTCTTGGCAGCCTCGGGCAAGGCCTTGAGGCGTTCAAGCACCAGCAGGATTGCCCCACTGGCGTCGGTCTGCATCATCTCGGCCATCGCCGATGCTTCGAGATTCAGCTGCCCGAACGCAGCCTGTTGTTTCCTGGTTGCTGCTGTTCCAGACCCTAGCGTCAACAAAAGATTTTTGATGCCTGTCGCAGCAACTTCGGGCGGCGTTTTCATGGCCGTGATCGTGGCGCCCAGCGCAGCAAGGGGGCCGGATTGGAGGCCAGCCACTTCACCTAGAGCGCCAACGCGGTTAACCACGTCAGATATCTGCTCGACACTGGCCGGACCTGTATTACCCAGGTAATTGACCTTGTCCGCTAGCTCAATGACGGCTTCCCTTCCCATCCGGAAGGCTGTGCGCCACGTCGCCATGGTCTGCCCAGCATCTTCGGCAGTGGTGTCAAAGGCCACCGCCATCATGGCCGCATCTTCCGCAAATCGAAGCAACTCTTGGCGCGGGATGTTCGCCTGGCCAGCAGCGGCCACGATGCTCGCGATACCTTCCTGCGTCATCGGCAATCGCATGGTGAGATCTTGGATCTCATGTCCCATCTGTCGGAAGGCTTCTGGTGTTTCAAGCCCGTCCACCACCTTTCGCACTTCCGCCATGGCCGATTCAAACTTCACGGCATGCGCTACCGGAGCGGCGGCGGTGCGCACCATGCGTTGCCCAGCAAACATCATGCCCGCGCCATGCAGCGATGCCGACATGCCGGCCCGGTGGACCTTGGCCGCGTTCTCGGATGCGCGTTGCAAGTTCGCGAGCTGGGTGCGCTGATCGCGCATCTTGCGGTTGGCGGCATCCAGATCCGTGGTGAGGCGGCGTTGATGCACGGCCAGCCGGTTGGTATCGATGCCTGATGCGGACAAGGCCTGGCGCTGCGCCTGCAGTGCCACCTTTTGCCGATCTTCCTCCCGTACCAATTTCCCCACCTGCGCCGCCTGGGCTTTCAGCTCGCGCGTGAGCTTTTTGGTGGGTTGGTCGACCTGGTTGTACTGAGTGCCCAATTCGGCCAGACGGCGACGCTGTGCTTGCAGTGCCTGGGCAGTTTCCGAGGCATCGGCGGACAGTTTGCGGAATGAATCCATCCCGCGCTGTTGCTCATTCAACTTGCGCAGTACAGCTTGTTGGGTACGGATGGCGCCGGCCACGCCCTTGCTGCCCGCCATGACGCGACGGAATGGCCCGGTGGCCTTGTCGATGGCCGCCAGGACTACGGAGAGCTTGAGAACGGAGCCGGACACCTCAGCCGGCCCCGCGAAGGATCAGCGCGTGCGTTTCCCGTGCACGGCATCGCCGATGCTGGAATACAGTGGCGCGAGCGCGGCGAAGGTGGTGGCCAGCACCAGCAGGGCGAGAATGGCAGCGGCGATCAGGACCATGGACGTACATTACCACTACTCGGCTCCGCTTCGTTTCCGGGCGCGCTCGCGCCACTCCATCAGTTCTTCCACGGTCCAGTCGTCCATCACCGTAGGCGGCCAATGGAAGATGGCCGCCACGTCTGCCATGGCGTCTTCTACGCGGGCAGGGATTCCCGTTCCGCCTTCTGAATGAAAAAACCCGCCACCACCGTCGCACATGCGAGCAAGTCGGCAGGGTCCAATTGGCCCACGTCGTGGGAGGTCAGGGTGGGCGTCGTGATGCGCGGCAGGACGGTATGCAGGGCACTGACATCCAACTGCAGCAGATTTGCCAACATCACGCCTTTCAGCTCGGCCGTACGCGGCTTGCGGAGCGTGACACCGTCAATCACCTGGTCGCCGCGGCGCAGCGGTTCATCAAACGGCACATGCAGCGGATCACGCGGAACGCCGGCGGCACTGTCTTCCGCCCCGGAAGCTTTGGCTGCGGTGTGTGCGGCCAGATCTAGGATGGATTCTTTAATCGTTTCTTTGGACATTGCAGGTTCTCTCTCAGTAGCAAGGAAGACATGGCCCGGCACAGGTCCGGGCCACAGGGGTTACAGGCCGATGGCGCGGCGCTGGGCGGCAAGACGGTCCACGCCGCCCACGGTCTCGACCATGTTCACCAGGTCGATCTCGATCTCGGTCACGCCATTGATCGTGAGCTTGTAGTAGCTGCAGGCGGTCTTGACGGTGAACTCGGTGTCGTCGCCGGGCTTGCTGTTGCCCATGTCGATTTCTTCGTGGCGACCACGCACCACCACCTCGACGGCATCCACGGCGCCGGTATCGTCACGCTGGTAGCCGCCCGCGAAGCGCAACTGCACGCCGTCATGTCGGGTGACGCCGTACTGGCGCAGGATCGAACGCATCATGCCGCCGAACTTGGATTCCAGATCCAGCGCGTTCTGGCCCATGTCGATCTTCACGGGGCCATTCATGCCGCCACCACGGTATCCCTCCATGGCGCGGGCCAGTACCGGCAGCTTCACTTCGGCAACCTGGCCGAGATAGCTTTCGCCATCGCCGAACAGGTTCATGTTCTTGAGTTTGCGGGGCAGGGACATTGCAGGGATCTCCGGGAAAGGGGCGAGGCGTGGCCGGCGGTCAGCCGTTCACGCGCGTGGCGAAGTCGGCCAGGTAGCGGTCCGTGATTCGCTGGTTGAGGGTGAGGTTTTCCAGCGGCGGCGTGGGCGTGTAGTCGTAGTCGATCGCCAGCTTGCCGGCCGCCAGTGAGGTGGACGTGTTCAGCGATTCGTCGTACCAGGCGGTGGCATCGATGATCAGGCCGGCGGTCTTCAGCTCGCGGAACTTGGCGTTGATCGTCTCGATGATGTCGCGCACGGAGGACGGGTGCATCTGTTTGTCCACGTACAGCGCCACGCCCTCGGCAATGGTGTCGGCGAGGATCTGCGCCGTGCGGGTGGCGCTCTCGAAATCGAACAGCGGATCGTCACTGCACGTGCGGCTACCCCAGAAGCGGAAGCCGTTGAAGTTGACCAGCGTGGTGACATCGGCGGCGTTGAGGTAACCCGCGTCGGTGGATGGGTCTTGCAGATCCCAGTGCACGTCGCGGCTGATGCCGGTGACGCCGGCCACGGGCACGTTCGACAGGGTCTTGTTCCAGCCGTGCTCGGCATCGATCTTGGCACGCAGGCCAAGGGCGCGGGCCACGGCAAATGCCGGTGCCGCGGCGCTGGTGGCGGTATCCCACGCGATGAAGTCCGGCCAGATGATCATCAGCTCGCGGTCGGCGAAGGTTTCGCGGTAATCGGCCGCGTCTTCCTTCGTGGCGCTGGTACCGGCACTGATGTAGGCCATGGCGCGCAGCTTCTTGGCCACAACGGCAAGGGCCACCGCGACGGCTTCGGTATCCAGTCCCGGTGCGCCCAGGATGCGAGGCTTCACACCCAACTGCGCCTGGGCGGCGAGCAGCGCCTGCATGCCGGTGTAGTTGCCGCCCGTGGTGGCGCCCACCACGTTGGTGGTGGTGGCTGCATCATCGGCGCCGGCCTCCACGCGCACCACGACCACGATGGGATCGGACTGGTCGGCAATGCCCTGCAATGCCTTGACCAGCGTGCCGGTGGCACCGGCTTTGCCGATGGCGCCCTTCACGTCGGTGATCAGCGCCGGCTTGTTGAGCGGGAACAGGGCAGCGTCGGCATCAGCGCCGGTGGCCACTAGGCCAATGATGGCGGTGGCGATGGTGCGGATGGGGCGGATGCCGTTGTTGATTTCTACGACGCGTACGCCGTGGTGGTATTGGTCAACCATGGAAGATCTCCGAACGGGTCAGGTGGCGCGGAAAGTGAGGGGAAGGGTCAGGCGGGTGTAGTCGGTGGAGCCGCGTACGTCCGTGCGCCGCCCTTCGACGGTGACGGTGAATGCGCCGCGCGAGTTGCCCGGCGTTATGTCCACCTTGCTCAGCTCGATGCGCGGCTCCCAGCGCATCAGGGCAGTGGCGATGGCACCAAACAGCATCAGGCGGTGCGCGCCGTTGAACGGGGCGTCGATCAGCTCCGGCAGCAGCGAGCCGTAGTTGCGCCGCATCACGCGCGAGCCGAGCGGGGTGGTGAGGATGTCCGTAATGGACTGGGCCAGATGGTCGGCACCTTCCAGCGTGCGCCCGGTGATAACGCTCATGCCCCTCACTGCGGTAGCCCCGATACGCCGCCGCCGGTTTGCACGCCGGTGTGCTTGTGTCCCTTGAGGCTCTTGCCGCCACCGACGACATCGGTATCAGCCGTGAGCGTCTTGCTGACATTGGCGTCGCCGATGATGGTGGTATCGCCATTGATGGTGACCGGGCCATTGACGGTCAGCCCGCCGTCGGCTGTCACAGTGGCCTTGCCACCACTGGGTAGCGCAGCGACCAATTCGTGGGTGGTGTGGTCGTAACGGATGGCCGCACCGTCCGGATACCGCGCAAGGTGAGCGCTCTCGCCGTTGTCTGGCGCGGGAAACTGATCTGAATACAACCCACGCAGTGCCACGGCACCGGTCACGTCGCCGCCAGGTGAAAGCAGGATCACTTGCTCACCCACGCTGGGGGCGGACCACTCAATGGTTTCGCCGGCACGCGGGATAATCCACGGAATGAAATCGGTGTGGATGTCGCCGGTCTTAACTCTGCACAGCGCACGGGCATGATCCAGTTCGGCAACGGTGCCGAGCCTGATCATGTTGCCCGCGATGCGCTGGGGTTCCGAGTTGCGATCCATGACCACATGCTGCCGCCGATACGCGCGCGGGGCATGCAGCTTGGAGTGTTGTTTGCCGTTCTACAGCGGCACGCGCGAGGCTTGTGCCCATAGGGTGACGGCCCTGTCCACGACAATCGCCCCAGAAGCTCGCTCCCGGATACGGAACCGGACGACAGTAGTCGCACCTGCGCTTGTTTCACTATTCCCTGGCGGCACAGTAACCGATACTCCACCACCTCGCGGCACATCCATACGCAACCACGACCCGGTTTCGCCTGAGAAGCCGGATCCGGAATTTATGTCGAAACGTATATCGTAGTTTCCGCCAGCGCCATTGGTGAGCCACACGCCTCCAAAGGAGCCGCCAGGGACTTCATGCCAGGATACCGTTCCATCTGCCTTGTATTCGAATGAGGCCGAGGCAGTACCACCATTGGGTGGCGAAATATCACGCCATGCATCGATGGCGGGAGGTAGGCCGCCATCGCTCACGTACCGTGCGGTGCCTTTTGCTGCCCACAGGGTATTCAGGTCAATTCCTCCCGTGGTAATCCCTGTCGCGGCCGCTTGCGTGCCATAAGCAAGTGGCGCATAACGCTGATTCAGGTCAATTCCTCCCGCGGCCTTGAAGCCAGTTGCAGCCGGCTTAATACCCTCGACATAGGGGTCGAAAATATCATCGAGGTCTGTCGCACCCTTCCTAAACCCAGACGCCATGTTCAAGTGCTCCGTGACGTATGTGTGATGGCTGCAACATGCCGCTCCAAGTGGCCGAGGCGTGCGGAAATCTCCTGTATTGCTCCAACAAGATGGGCTTCGATCTTTCCATAGCGAACAAACAGCATGCCTCTTTCATCTTCATGCACAGCTTTGGGCATCACGTCCCGGTGCTCTTGGGCGACCCACCCGAAATCATCCTCACCACCTTCTTTCCATCGCCAAGCGCGGGGGCGCAGCTTCCTTACGGTGGCAAGGCAATCGCGCAGGTCGGCAATGTTTTCCTTCAGCCGCGCATCCGACGATGAGGCGGCAAGCGTGGGTGCGGTGATCGTGTCGGTC
>JBQGFJ010000014.1:0-13367 GCA_052040085.1 Pseudoxanthomonas sp. | reverse complement strand
CGTCGAAGTACTTGGACTTCTTCTGGAATTGGGTGGGGTCCGGATAGGCGGCGCTGGCAACTTCGGCCAAACCGTAGATGCCCGGCACGTCGGTGTTGGAGTGGTAGAACAGCACGCCGTCGCCCACCTGCATGCCGTCTTTCATGAAGTTGCGCGCCTGGTAGTTGCGCACCCCGGTCCATGGTTCGGTGACGACACGCTGCAGGTCGTCGATGGAGAAGTCCTCGGGCTCGGACTTCATCAGCCAGTAGCGTTTGCGTGTACTCATGATGCGGATTGTCCCATGGCCAGGGGGCCGGATTCGGTGCAGATGGCGTCGGGCCGTACATCCCAGGATTGCGTGTCCAGGGTTTCGGTGCGCTGGGCGTCGAAGCCGGCGCCCACCAGCCACGGCGGTGCGGCACGCTGCTGGCGGAAGGCGAAGCTGCGGTCGTACCAGCCGCCGCCCATGCCAAGGCGCTGTCCGTTCGAGTCGAATCCGACCAGCGGCATCACCACCAGGGCCATGTCTTCGGCCGCAAGCGCGGAGCTGGGGGCGATATCCGGTTCCGGAATGCCGTAGCGATTGGTCACCAACGGGTCGCCAGGGCGCCAGGGTGCGAAGCGCAGGATCTTGTCGTCGTGCAGGACGGGCAGGCAGTAGATCAATCCGGCCGGCAGGCGCAGCTGGAAAACGTGCAGGCCAATCTCGCCATCCATGGCCCAGTAACCGGCGACATGGCCGGACGTGGGCAGGAAGGGCAGTGCCAGCAGGTGCCGGGACAGGGACTCGGCAGCGGCGATGCGCACGGCCGCGGGAATGGTGCGGCGCTGCTGTCGCAACGCGTGGCGCAGTGCTTGTCTGTCGGCCGTCATGCAGGGTTCCACGCGAAATGTTCCATGCGTGGAATTCTAAGTGGCTGGCGCGATGAATGGCATATGCGGTGCGCGCATGCCTTGAGTGTGCGGATGCGCTGGCCGATCAAGCGTGGGATCGGCACGTGTCGGCGATTCCACGCCGTGGGCCCATGGGTGGGCAAGGAAATACGTCCTCCGCCATGACGATGCGTGCGAAACGACCTTGAACCCGGGGTTCAAGTGGGAAAGCATGGTCGCCATTGGGCTTCCCGCTGCGAAGGCGGACTTGCACTCCCGGCTGCCATTGCCTACCCGTGGTCGTAATTAAGGGACAAGGCGAATGTTTTGCGCGCTGTCGTACACAGCAGAGGACGCGATGCCAGTATAGCGGCAAGCGGCGCGATGCACAGTCCGTTCGTCGGCTCCACGCGCATGCGGGGCCAGTGGGAATTCAGGAAGCCGAAGGACCGGAAAGATGATCCAGCCTGCGATGCAGGTCTTCCAGGATGCGTGCGAATTCCTTGTCGCGCGCGCGTTTTTCGTCCTGCAACTGTTGCAGTTCGTGCGCCATGTTGAGCGCGGCCAGTACTGCGATGCGGTCCACGGCGGCCATGCGATTGTTGCCGCGTACTTCGCGCATGCGGCCATCCAGCAGTTTGGCGGCGGCCATCAGGCTGCCGCGTTCCTCCGGCTCCACGCCAACGGTGTATTCGCGGTCCAGGACGTGGACGCTGACGGCCTCGTTGCTGCTCACGTGTGCTGCTCCAGTGACTTGAGCCGGGTGATCATGGCTTCGACGCGGGAGCGCGCGAGTTCGTTCTTGGCCAGCAATTGCGAGCGCTCGCCGGCCAGTTGTTCCTGCTGCTGGCGCAGGCTGCGGTTTTCATCCGCAAGGCGCTGGCAGCGGTCGGCCAGTTCGTGGATGCGCGCGCTCAGTGAACGGAGCTGGTCAAGGGAGTCTGAAGGGTCCATGGCGGCCACGATAGGCATGCGTCCGGTGGCTGGTCAAGGGAGCGCGGCGGGGGCGGTGGCGGAATCGGGGTAGTGCTCGAAAATGAATTGCAGGCACTGCTGCGCATTCAGGGCGCGGGAGACGTAATGGCCCTGGACTTCATCGCAGCCATGGTCGCGCAGGAACACGAACTGTCCGGCGGTCTCGACACCTTCGGCCACCACGCGCAATTCCAGCGAGTGGGCCATGGCGATGATGGTGCTGGTGATGGCTTCGTCGTCGATGTCGCGGGTCAGGTCGTTGATGAATTCCTGGTCGATCTTCAGCGCGGTCAGTGGCAGCCGTTTCAGGTAGGCCAGCGACGAATAGCCGGTGCCGAAGTCGTCGATGGCCAGCGACACGCCGATGTCGCGGCATTCGTGCAGGATGCCCACGCTCTGTTCGGGATTGGCCATGATCACGCTTTCGGTCAATTCCAGTTCCAACTGGTTGGGGGGTACACCGGATTCGGCCAGCGCCTGCCTGACCAGGCCGGGCAGGTCGCCGCGTTGCAATTGCAGCGAAGACACGTTGACCGAGATGCACATGTGCTTGAGGCCGGCGGCCTGCCAGCCGTGCAGTGTCAGGCAGGCTTCGCGCAGTGCCCAGGCGCCGATCTCCAGGATCAGGCCCGACTCTTCTGCCAGCGGGATGAACTGGGCGGGCGAGACGGTGCCGAACTCCGGGTTTTCCCAGCGCAGCAGGGCTTCCGCGCCGGTGATCACCTGCCCTGAGATGGAGAGCTTGGGCTGGAAGACCAGCGAGAGTTCATTGCGTTCGATGGCCCGGCGCAGCGCATTGGTCAGGATGGCGCGGTGGCGGGTCTTTTCATCCATGGTCTCCGAATAGAGCTGGTACGTATGCCGCCCGGCCGCCTTGGCCTGGTACATGGCGGTGTCGGCGTGCTTGAGCAATTCGGTGGGGACCAGGGCGTGGTCCGGATACAGGCTGATGCCGATCGAGGGGGAAACCGGGAGTTCCAGTTGCTCGCCCAGGTGCAGGGGCGTGTTGAAGGCTTCGATAAGCCGGCTCGCCACGTTCTCGGCGTCATGCGCGGACGCGATGTCTTCCAGGACCACGGTGAATTCGTCACCGCTGAGGCGTGCCACCGTGTGTTGCGCCCCCACCGTCTGCTGCACCCGCGCCGCGGCGGCACGCAGGATGCGGTCGCCAGTGGCATGCCCCAGCGAGTCGTTGATGCCCTTGAAGTGGTCCAGGTCCAGGAACAGCACCGCGACCTTGCCCTGTTCCCGCCGTGCGCGGACGATGGCACGCGAGAGCCGCTCTGAGAGCAGGGCGCGGTTGGGCAGGCTGGTCAGGGTGTCGTAGTTGGCGAGGTAACGCAGTTCCTGTTCGGCGCGCTTCTGTTCGGTGATGTCGCTCAACACCTGCACGTAGAGTTCGCGCTGGCCGTTGTCGTCCAGCACGGCGTTGGCTTCGGTCTTGCACAGGATTTCCTCGCCATCCTTGCGGACCTTCCAGATCTCGCCGGACCAGTGGCCGTCACGATGCAGTTCCGCACGCATGCGCTGCAGGAAGGCTTCGCTGTGCTGGCCGCTGTTCAGGCGGCTGGCTGGCTGGCCGACGATTTCATCCTGCGCATAGCCGGTGATGCGGGTGAAGGCCGGGTTGACCATCACCAGGCGGTCACTGGCATCCACCACGGCCACGGCTTCGTTCATGTTGCGCATCACCTCCCCGGCGATGCGGTGCCCGTGTTCGGTTTCACGCTCGAGCGTGACGTCACGCGCGGTGCCGCCGATGCGGATGGGCTGGCCCTTTGCATCGCGCTCGATGATCCGGCCACGTGCGCGCACCCAGACCCAGCGGCCGCGGTTGTCCAGGTCCATCCTGTGTTCGGACAGGAACCAGGGCGACTGGCCTTCCAGATGATGGTGCAGGTGCCTCATGGCGGCGGGCAGGTCCTGCGGGTGCACCACCGGCATGGCGCCCTGGCGGCTCATCAAGGCCAGGCCGGAGGATGACGCGGGATCTTCCTGCACATAGCGGTAGTGCAGGCTGCGCTTGACCAGGTCGTATTCCCAGTAGTAATCCCCCGATGCCCAGAGCGCCAGGCTCAGGGGCTCGTCCGGCGGTTCCGCCTGCGGTGCCGATATGGCCGGGGCTTGGGGGTCGGCCCGGTAGCGTCGCATGGTGACGACCACGGCAATGGTCAGCGCGGTCAATGCAAGCAGCAACAGGAGTGGCTGCAGGGTATGCCAGGTTGCGGAGGCGGCAGCAACAGCGATGACGGACGCGGGTGACATGGGATGGCAGGTAGCCGCCCTGGCTGCGTGGACCTGATGAGTGTAGGCATTCACTTGTATGAACAACAAGCGGTGAATGCAGATTCGTTGCTACACTTTGTGCCAATGTCCGGAACAGAGCGCGAATAGCGCGGACCATGGCCGAATTGCCGTTGATTGATGATGTTGCCCTGGCCGCACAGCGCGCAGGGCTGGCAACCCCTCCCTCCGAACTGCATGGTGCCTTGTGCGGCTGGCTGGCCGGGGGCGGCGCGGACGACCCGCGCTGGCCGGCACGGGTGCTGGCCGACGACAGCCTGCCCGCTCCCGAGGCTGGGGGTCCGCTGGACGCCTTGCGCCAAGTGAGCGTGTCACAGCTGGATGACCACGACTACGCCTTCGAATTGCTGCTGCCCATGGCCGATGCGACCCTTTCGCAACGTGCCGAGGCGGTATTCGACTGGTGCCGGGGCTTCCTGGGAGGCTTCGGCTTGGCGGCAGGTGCACATCCCCCGCTGTCCGAAGAAGGCGGCGAAGCGTTGCAGGACATGGCGCGCCTGGCGCAGGCCTCGGGCGACGACATGGAAGACGACGAGGAGGATGAGGCCGCCCTCTCCGAGATCGAAGAGTTCGTCCGCGTTGCGGTCCTGCTGTTGTACGGTGATTGCGTACTCGGTCCCCGCCATCGCCAGCGCCTGAATTGATGCCATGAAGGCCGCCACCGGCATCAGCGCCACCGAGTTCGCGCGCAGGCGCAAGCAATTGATGGCGATGGCAGGTGAAAACGCCATCCTGGTGTTGCCCGCCGCGCCGGAGCGCATCCGCAGCCGTGACACGCACTATCCCTACCGGCAGGATTCCGACTTCTGGTACCTGACCGGCTTCCCGGAACCGGAAGCCGTGCTGGTGCTGGTGCCCGGCCGCCGCCATGGCGAAACCCTGCTGTTCTGCCGTGAGCGTGATCCGGAGCGGGAAGCCTGGGATGGCCCCAGGGCGGGCCCGGAGGGCGCAGTGGAGGCCTATGGGGTCGACGACGCCTACCCCATCGAGGATCTGGACGAAATATTGCCGGGCCTGCTGGAAGGGCGCACCCGCGTCTATTACCACTTCGGCCGTGATACCGAATTCGATCTGAAGTTGATCGGTTGGCTCAATCGGGTACGGGCACAAGTCCGGCTGGGCGCGCAGCCGCCGCACGAATTTCTCGAGCTGGGCCATTTGCTGGACGAGATGCGGCTGTTCAAGTCGCGCGATGAATTGAAGTTGATGCGCCACGCTGCCGAGATCAGCGTGCGCGCCCACGAAGCCGCGATGCGCACGGTACGTCCGGGCGTACACGAATACACGCTGCAGGCAGAACTGGAGCGCGTGTTCCGTGCTGCCGATGCGGAGCCGTCCTACGGCAGCATCGTCGGCGCGGGTGCCAATGCGTGCGTTCTGCATTACCGCGCCAACAACGCGCCGGTGCGCGACAACGAGTTGGTGCTGATCGATGCCGGTGCCGAATACCGCGGTTACGCCGCCGATATCACCCGTACTTTCCCGGCGAACGGGCGCTTCACCCCGGAGCAGCGCGCGCTGCATGACCTGGTGCATGCCGCACAGGCGGCGGCATTGGCGCAAGCGCGTCCGGGCGTGTGTTACGAAGCCGGACACGATGCCGCGGTGGAAACCCTGACAGAAGGCCTGCTGCAGTTGGGATTGCTGAAAGGCAAGGCAGAGAAGCTGATTGCCGATGGCAGCTACAAGCGCTTCTATCCCCACAAGTCAGGCCATTGGCTGGGCCTGGATGTGCATGACGTGGGTGATTACCGCTTCGATGGCGAATCGCGCCTGCTGGAGCCGGGGATGGTGTTCACCATCGAGCCGGGCCTTTACATTCCGCCCGGGGATACGTCGGTGGCGGAGAAGTGGCGAGGTATCGGCATCCGCATCGAGGACGATGTGGCGATTACCAAGGGCGGCCATGAAGTGTTGACCGGTGCGTTGGCGCGCAGCGCGGATGAGATAGAGGCTTTGATGGCGGGGAAAGCGTAGCCGGGCATGCCGCGATGTGTGCGCAGTTGAGTCAGTCGTGGCGCCGCCGCTCTTTCGATCTCGCGTAGCTCGGGTAAGCGAGAGCGCACCTGGGGTCAATGAACCTCGATTTCCCATTCAATTCCGGATGCGGTCTTTGGCCTTATCCGGGGTACTGGGTTGCGGATGAAATCACGCGAAAGGCGTTTCGTGCGCTGTGCGCCCGAGTTCCTTTTGAGGCCAAAAGGAACCAAAAGCCTTTCGCCTGACGCCAGCCGATCCGGCGTTGCCGGATCGGTGCCCTGTGCTTCTCGGCCAATGAGGCACGGCCCCCAAACTCGCTGCGCTCAGACAAGGGGGCCTCTTCGGCCTCATCGACCTGCGATGCTCGGCTTGCTTTAGGGCGAGGAAGATCAAGTGCAAAGCCAAAGCCAAAGTCGACGTAGCCGGGTAGGCGCAGCGCGCCCGGGGTATTGAACTCCGGCCGGTCAGTGTGTGGCTTCGAATGCCGGGCGAGTCAGGTTGTCGGCGGCGCCTTCCGTGCACAGGACTTCGTCTTCGATGCGGATGCCGCCGTAGGGGCGGAATGCATCCACGCGGTTCCAGTCCACGCTGGTGGCATGGCCGTTCTTCTTCACTTCTTCCAGCAGCAGGTCGATGAAATACAGGCCGGGTTCGATGGTGACCACCATGCCTGGTTCCAGCACGCGGGTCATGCGCAGGTAGGGATGGCCGGGCGGACGCGGGATGGTGCCGCCGGCGTCGCTCTGTGCGAAACCGGCCACGTCATGCACTTGCAGGCCAATGGGGTGGCCCAGGCCATGCGGGAAGAACGCAGCGCTGACGCCGGTGGCCAATGCGGCTTCCGGGGACACCTTCAGTACGCCGAAGTCTTTGAGGATGCCCATCAGGGTCAGGTGGGCATCGATGTGCAGTTGCTTGTAGTCGACGCCGCTGCGTACACCGGCACACATGCCTTGTTGCGCGGTGTCCACGGCATTGATCAGTGCCTGGAATTCGCTGTTGGTGTCTTTCGCATGCGTGCGCGTGATGTCGCTGGCGTAGCCATGCGCACTGGCGCCGGCATCGATGAGGAAGCTGCGCGGCTGCGCGGGCGGGGTGCGGCCCAGTTCGGTGTAATGCAATACGGCGGCGTGTTCGTTGAGCGCCACGATGTTGTTGTAGGGCAGTTCGCCCAGGTCCTGGCCCACGGCGGTGCAATACGCCATGTGGATGCCGAACTCGCTCTGTCCTTCGCGGAAGGCGGCTTCGGCGGCACGGTGTCCGCGCACGGCCAGGCGCTGCGCTTCGCGCATGAGTGCGATTTCGTAGGGAGTCTTGTATGCGCGGTGGTATTCCAGGTACTGGATGACGGCGTCGGGGTTGTTGGGCGTGTATTCGCCCAGCGCGCTTTGTGCCTCGCCCAGGATGGCGCAGCGTGAAGCGGGGCCCGGCAACAGCGGCAACGCTTCTTCCGGCTTGCGGATGATGTGGATGTCGAAGTGGTCCACCCACCATCCGCTGGGAGCATCCGGCACGACGTGCCAGTAGTCGAAGGGCTGGTAGTAGATGAGGAGGGGTCGCTGGCCGGGCGTGAAGACCAGCCAACTGTTGGGCATGCGCGTCAGCGGCAGCCAAGCCTTGAATTGCGGATTGACCGCATACGGATAGTCGCGATCATCGAACAGCTGGTAATGCAGTGTGCCGCTGGGGACCAGGAGATGGTCGAAACCGCCGCGGGCCAGCGCAATGCCGGCGCGCTGTTCCAGGGCATGCAGGTGGGCGGTGTACAACGAAGCAATATCGGCGGGAATCATGGGCAAGGCATGCGGGAAGACCAGCCCCGATTTTGCCGCAATTATGCCGCCGCCGCTGTCGGGGTCCGGTTTCCTTGCGGTGGAATCATGCCGCTGGGGGTTCGGCATCCACCCATTCGCGCACGGCGGCCAGTGCCGCTTTGTCGATGGTGAGGAAACGCAGGCCTGCCCAGGTCTGGCCGGGCGTGTTGGCGGAGGACGACCACAACATATGGGTACCCACGTTGACCGCGAGGCCTTCGCCGTGGCGGCCGGGCAGGTTGAACCGCAACTGGTACAGCGCATCGTCGGTGACGGGTTCGCTGGCAATCAGCAGCATGCCGGATTCGGACAGGTTGCTGATGTGGCCGATGGTGCGTTCGGTCATGGTGTCCAGCACCGGGACCTGGTGCGACGGGGCGCGGCGTGGGGCGCGGCGCAAATCCTGGTTCATGTGCCGTCCCCCATGGCAGGGCTGGGTGTCGTTGGGTTGCCGGCCAGGCCACGCAGCATTTTCAGCGTGGCCGCCCAGGCGCGGTCTATCAGGCGGCCCTTGCCTTCGGTGACCACGGCGACCTGGCCTTGCGCCATCAGCCTGGCAATATGGTCAAGGGAATACTCGCCGACTTTCTGGCCCCGCTGGTTGACGAACAGGGCATTGTCCGTAATGGGGCTGAACCATGACAGTCGTTTGCGCATCGCGTCACCCTGCTGGTTGCGGATGAATTCGAACCAGGTGCCGAACGGCAGGGTACGCAGGTAGTCGTAATACTCCTGCTCGCGTGGGCTGCGTGGTATGGGCAAGACCTTTTTCTCGGCGTTCTGTTCGCCGATGCGGGCGCGTGCCTTCAATCGTGCCGTCAGCTCGGTGCGCGAAGTGCCACCGGCTTCTGCGTCTTCCGGTGCACCGGACAGCCTGGCCGCGATGGCATGGGCTTCATCCTGGTGATACCCCACCTGCAGCAGTGACTTTTCTATGGTGCCGGCCAGTGCGGGGTCCGGGGCCGTGCCGGGTTCGGCCGACGTTGCGCTGATGATGGTCTGGGTGGTGTGCAGGTGTTCGCGCCACGCATCCGAGTCCTCCCCCTGGCGAAGCTGGGTCAGCGTGAGTACATCGGCCCAGGCCTGGCGGAGCAGCGCTTCCACGAACTTGGATGGCGCCTTGTCTTGCAAGGAAGCCTCAATGGCGTCATTGGCGCGCTGCTTGGCTGTCTCCAACCGGTCCTTGCCGCGTGCGGCTTCGACATGCCGGCGTTCGGCCAGTTCCGCCTTGCGCGAGGCAGATTCCAGATGGGCCTGTATCTGCTCGTTGGCTTGCTGGAAGACGGACTCGTCGCCCTTGTATTCGGTCACCACGTGGTCCACTGCCTGGTGCAGTTTCTGCACCAGCTGCGGGTCGGAATCGTTTTCGGCCAGCCAGATGGCGCCGGATTCGGCCACGGAATTCAGCAGCTCGCGTGCGGGATGCTGGGGCCGCAGGAAGAATTCACGGTCGCGCAAGGCCACCTGCACCAGCGGCACTTGCAACTGGGTCAGCAGTTCCGCGGCGGGGGCGCTCTGGTTGACTTCGCGTTCCACCTCGCCATACAGCATGTCGAGCAGTTCGAACGTGTCCGAATCCGCACGGGCCAGTGTCGCCTGTGGGCCGTACTGCCTGCGTGCTTGCGCCAGCAATGCCTGTTGCAGGTCCTTGAGTTTGCGGCGCGGCTTGCCTGGGCCGGTGGCTGCCGATGCCGGAATGGCGAACGGAGATGCCTGCAAGGTCTGCAACGCCATGATCAGGTCATAGGTGGGCAGCGGCTTGGGTGCAGCGGTTTCCTGCGAGTGCGTCCCGCTTTTCGCTGGTGCGGAAGCTGATGCGGGTGTCGATGTCGATGTGGGCGCGGATGCGGTGGATGCGGACCCGGGAGGCGTGTGAGGCTTCCCTGCAGCAGGCGTGCCCTGCGGTTCGGCGTTTTGTTGGCGGCGGTTGGACAGCAGTTCCTGCAACAGCGTGAAGGCTTCTTCGGAAGACAGCGGGCTCTTCGCGGGTTCTGCTTGCGCGGTATTTGGCCGGGCCTTCGCGGGGTCTTCCGCAATGGCCCCGGGGTTTTGCTGCATGTCGCGCGACAAGCTGGGCCAGGCACCGGCCTGGGCTTGCCAGCCGGTCATGGGGCGCTCACCGGCCGGGGGCGTGCCATCGCGCGCGGCATGGGCTTCGTGCTGGATCACCCGGCCCCGCAGTGGCCGGAAGTACAGCCCCGGCAGGACGCCCTCGTCGGACAGCAACTGGTCCAGGGTTTCCAGCCACTCGTGGTAGTCGGTCATCGCCTTGCGGTCGAAGGCGCGGTACAGCAGCAGCTTGGATTCGGTATTGATGTCGAAACAGGCGGCGGCCTCCTTCAGCATGCGGCACAGCGCACGCGGTCCGACGGGGAGGTGTTCCTGGTCGAATGCTGGCTTGCCGGCCAGTACGCCGAAGCGTTGGCCGCTCAGCAGCAGGGTGCTGGAACTGCGGCTTTCGTGCCGGCGCGCGATGTCGCTCAGCACCACGCCTTCGTCCATGGTGGCATCGTCCACCAGGGTCAGTGAGCGGTATTCAAGTTGCTTGTCTTGCTCCTGCGGCAATTCCGCGGCAGGCAGGCGGATGCCGGCCAGCTCGGTTTCCAGGGCCAGCAGGAAATGCGGGATGAATTCGTGGCGGCTGCGCTGGAAGGCATGCAGATGGGAAAAATATTCGGCCTGGCGGTTATTGCTGCGTGCCTGTTCGGTTTGCCGGAACAGCTGTTGCTCGAATTCCACCAGGGCGGACTTGAGGGCCTGCGAGAGATCCTGTGACGCGGTATCGAACAGGCGGCGCAGGATCATCCGCACGCGCGGCGGCAGGTCTGCGCTGGCGAGGCTGGCGGGTGGTGCGATGGGCGCAGCAGGTTTGTGCGTGGACATGATTGCGGCATATTCCCCTGTAACGCGAACATTATGACATTCCGTTGAAAAAACCACGGGTTATCTCCCCTGGGCGGGGAAAATGACGGTCTGTAATCAGGATTCCATGAACAGTGCGACGATATCGTTCACGAAACGGTGCCCATCAGCCGTGGGGATGATGCGTCCATCCGCGCATGCCAGCCAGCCACGGGCGGTGGCCTCCGCCAGCGGGGTGGCCAATGCGGCCGGTTCCAGCCCGGTGTGGGCTTCGAAATCAGCCAGCGTGAAGCCTTCATGCAGGCGCAGCAGGTTGAGCATGTATTCGAAGGGGCGCTGTTCCGGCGCGATGTCGTCGTCGCCCCCTATCGCCTGCAGGGCGCCCGCGTGCGCCAGGTACGTGGTGGGGTGCTTGACCTTCCAGCGGCGCAGGATGCGCTGGTCGGCCCCCATGCTGATCTTGCCGTGGGCGCCGGCACCTATCCCGAGATAGTCGCCGAAACGCCAGTAATTCAGGTTGTGCACGCATTGCCGCCCGGGTCTGGCATGGGCGCTGACTTCGTATTGCGCATAGCCGGCATCCGCCAGCAGCGCCTGGCAGTGCTCCTGCATGTCCCAGGCATCGTCTTCGCCCGGTATGCCGGAAGGCGGCCGTGCAAAGAACACGGTGTTCGGTTCCAGGGTCAGCTGGTAATGGGAAACGTGGGCGGGCTGCAGGGCGAAGGCACGCTCCAGGTCATGCTCGGCCATGGCCAGGGTCTGCCCGGGCAAGGCGTACATCAGGTCCAGGTTGAAGTTGTCGAAACCGGCATCCTGCGCCAGCTTCACGGCGCGTTCGGCCTCGGCGCTGTCATGGATGCGGCCCAGCCGCTGCAGGCAATCGTCGTCGAAACTCTGGATGCCGAAGCTGAGCCGGTTGACGCCGGCAGCCAGGTAGCGGTCGAACCGTCCGTGCTCGGCGGTACCGGGATTGGTCTCGAGGGTGATTTCCAGTCCGGGCGCAAAGCGCAAGCGGCTGGCGGCGGCCTGCAGGAAGCGGTCGATGGCCTCGGGCGGGAACAGACTGGGGGTACCCCCGCCAAAGAAGACACTGTGCACCGTCCGGCCCCAGACCAGCGGCAGGTCGAATTCCAGGTCGCGGACCAGGGCATCGATGTAGTCGTCGAACGGCAGCGCGCCCTTGCCCTGGTGCGAGTTGAAGTCGCAGTACGGGCATTTGCGCACGCACCAGGGCAGGTGCACGTACAGCGAGAGCGGTGGCGGGATCAGCATCGCCCTATTGTCGTGGCTGCGCCCGGCGGGTGCGAGTCTTTTAGCTCGTCCCCGGATCCCTGCGGTGAAGCCAGGCCCTGCCCCTGGGCTGTGCGTGGCAGGGCTCCGGCCGTTATTGCACCGAAATGCGCTTGCGGTTGTCGGACGGCACGCGGTCGATCAGCTTGTTGTACGGGTCGAACCCGGCTTCGTAGGGAGCTTCGTCCACGGTCACGGTGATGACCGGATTTTCGCTGGTCACATGGTGGCGTTCCAGGTACAGCACCTTTTCGTCGTGTTCCTTGCCCGAAGTTCCGCGCGCGAATACCCCTACGTCGATCCAGTCATCCAGCACCGCCGGGGTTTCCTTGCCCTTGCCATCGGCATGCAGCTTGGCGGCGTGCAGGGCCAGGGTCACGTCGTACTTGCCATCGGCACGCTTGATGGCCTTGGCATCGGTCACGCGGTTGTCGTAGAAGCTGATCTTCTGGAACAGGTCGGTGATCAGGTCCTGTTTCTCGGGAGGTGCTTCGGCGCGGATGTAGTCAAGCAGCTCCAGCGACGTGGTGAACGGTGCCTGCTGATAGCCCTTGTCTTCCAGGAAGCGTTTCAATGCGCGGTTCACGGCCTCCTCGCCCAGTTCCTCGCGCAGGCGATAGAACACCAGCGAGCCCTTGCGGTAATGGATGTAGGGCTGGTTCTCGTTGCGGTACAGCGGCAGTTCCTCGATGCGTTCGCCGCCGCGGCCGCCCAGGTAGCGGTCCAGTTCGTATTTGAGGAACTGGCGCATCTTGTCGCGCCCGTACTCCTTTTCCATCACCATCAGCGCGGAATACTGCGCCAGCGATTCCGACAGCATGGTCGCCCCCTGCACGTTGGCGCCGATGACCTGGTGCGCCCACCACTGGTGCGCTGCTTCGTGTGCAGTGACGTAGAACACGTAGTCGATCGCATCTTCGTTGCGCAGGTCGGCGATGAAACCGATGGATTCCGAGTACGGGATCGTGTTCGCGAATGCCTGCGCGAAGCTTGCGTAGCCCGGGAATTCGATGATCCGGAACTGGCGGTGCTGGTAGGGCGTGAAGTTGTCTTCGAAGTAGGCCAGCGATTTCTGTGTCGCTTCGATCATCCGGTCGACGTTGAATGCGTGCTTCGGGTCATGGTAGACCTCGATCGGAATCTCCTTGTACATGCCTTGCTTCACGTCCCAGCGGCCCGATAGATAGGCATGGAAGTTCAGCATGGGGCGGTCCATCGCATAGTCGAAGCAACGGCGTCCATCGCGTTCGAATTCGCGTTGCAGGTAGCCCGGCGCCAGTGCCACCT
>JBQGFJ010000013.1:0-3905 GCA_052040085.1 Pseudoxanthomonas sp. | reverse complement strand
TTCGAAAACCTGTTCAAGTTCGAATGGGTGCAGGAGCGTTCGCCTGCCGGTGCCATCCAGTTCGTCGCCAAGGACGCGCCGGACATCATTCCGGACCCGTTCCACCCCGACAAGAAGCGCAAACCCACCATGCTGGTCACCGACCTGACCCTGCGCTTCGATCCGGGCTTCGAGAAGATCTCGCGCAGGTTCCTCAACGATCCGCAAGCATTCAATGAAGCCTTCGCACGCGCGTGGTTCAAGCTGACCCATCGCGACATGGGCCCGAAGGCACGCTACCTCGGTCCGGAAGTGCCGAAGGAAGAATTAATTTGGCAGGATCCGTTGCCCGCGCCCGTACACAATCCCAGCGCATCCGACATCGCCGACCTGAAGACGCGTATCGCCGAATCCGGTCTGTCCGTGGGCGATCTGGTTTCCGTGGCATGGGCCTCGGCCAGCACTTTCCGCGGCGGTGACAAGCGCGGCGGTGCCAATGGCGCGCGCCTGGCATTGGCACCGCAGAAGGATTGGGCCGTCAACCAGCGCGCAATCGCCGTATTGCCTAAATTGCAGGAAATCCAGCAAGCCTCCGGCAAGGCATCATTGGCGGATGTGATCGTGCTGGCCGGCGTCGTGGGTGTGGAACAGGCTGCCAAGGCGGCTGGCGTGAACATCGCCGTACCGTTCTCGCCGGGCCGCGTCGATGCCACCCTGGAACAGACCGACGTGGCTTCGTTCGAATTCATGGAGCCGGTGGCCGACGGTTTCCGCAACTACGGCAAGGGTGACTCGGAGACACGCACCGAAGACCTGCTGGTCGACCGTGCACAGTTGCTCACCCTGACCGCTCCGGAGTTGACGGTATTGATTGGTGGCCTGCGCGTGCTGGGCGCGAACTTCGACCAGGGCTCGCATGGCGTACTCACCGACAAACCAGGCGTCCTGAGCAACGACTTCTTCGTCAACCTGCTGGACATGGGCACGGCGTGGAAAGCCGCCGACGATACCGGCGAAGTATTCGGAGGCCACGACCGCAAGACCGGTGAGTCGAAGTACACCGCCACCCGTGCCGACTTGGTGTTCGGTTCGAATTCCGTGTTGCGTGCACTGGCCGAGGTCTATGCACAATCAGATGCGAAGGAGAAATTCGCCCGTGACTTCGTGGCTGCCTGGACCAAGGTGATGAACCTGGATCGCTTCGACCTGGCCTGATTCCGGCCCACAGCCAGTTGGGAAAGGAACCGGTGATGCCCCGTGCATTGCCGGTTCCTGCATTTCCACCCCGCAACATCCAATCGGCTACCATCGGCCGGCAATCCCATCACATGGAACAGGTGTCATGAACAACACAACCTTGGCCCAGGACCTGCTCTCGCAACTGCAGGGTGCGCCGATGCAACAACTCGCCAGCCAACTCGGCACCACGCCGCAACAGACTACCTCTGCCGTGGGGGCCGCCCTGCCCTTGCTGCTGGGCACACTTGGCCGCAACGCCTCGCAACCACAAGGGGCACAAGCCCTGTTCGGCGCACTGCAGAAGGACCATGCCGGCATGGACCTGGGCAGCGTATTGGGGGCAGTACTGGGCGGCGGTGGCGGACAGCAACAGAATCCGATCGCGGCCGCAGGCCCGGCCATCCTGGGACACATCTTCGGCGGCAACCAGCCACGCGCACAGCAGGGACTTGGGCAGGCCACCGGACTGGACAGCAGCCAGGCCACCCAACTGTTGGCAATGCTGGCGCCCATCGTGTTGTCATTCCTGGCCAACCGCAGCAAGCAACAAGGGCTGGATGCCGGCAGCCTGGGCCAGGCCCTGGGCCAGGAACGCAATCAGATCGAACAACAGGGCGGCATGGGCGGACTGCTCGGCGCCGTGCTGGACCAGGATGGCGATGGCCAACTTGGCATCGGTGACCTGATGAAGCTGGGTGGCGATTTCCTCGGCGGCAAACGCTGAGTTCCAGTCCCGGATTCGGACACGAGAATGCCACCTTCACCGGTGGCATTTTTTTTGATCACATTGCGTCGATGTCACCCAGTGCACGTATCAGGCGGCGTGCACGTTTGTCCGGGCGGCTCTCCGGAGGACGGTAACCGGCACGCTCGGCACGCGACTCGGCCAAACGTGCTTCGCGTGCAATACGCGACGCCTCCGATTCTTCGTAAAGCGTTTGTGCCACCGTTGCAGCACCACGCACATCGGACAGACCTTGCACCACCACTTCGAACATCTGATCGCCGCGCATGATGCGCAATGCATCACCCACGCGCACTGCACGCGAAGGCTTTGCGCGCTGTCCACCGATCTCCACTTTGCCGGTTTCCAGGGCTTGCTTGGCCAAGGCGCGGGTCTTGAAGAAACGCGCAGCCCACAACCACACATCCAGGCGCACGGTGGCGATGGCTTGGTCGTTCATGGGCAAATGCAAATTCCGTGCTGGATGCAAAAGCAACGAAAATCCGGGGCCGCAATGGAAAAACCCGGCGCGTGGCCGGGTTTTTCGCACAAGACAGGAAGCGCCACGCTTATTCGGCGGCAGCAGCCTGGGCCTTCTCGGCCTTGGCCTTGGCCACGGCGGCCAGGTCTTCCTTGATGCGGGCAGCCTTGCCTTCCAGGTCACGCAGGTAGTACAGCTTGCCGGCGCGCACCTTGCCGCGACGCTTGACTTCGACCGAGTCGATCATCGGGCTGTAGCTCTGGAACACACGCTCCACGCCGTAACCATGCGAAATCTTGCGCACGGTGAAAGCGGAGTTCAGGCCGGCGTTCTTCTTGGCGATAACCACGCCTTCATAGGCCTGCACGCGTTCGCGGTTGCCTTCCTTCACCTTCACGTTGACCACGACGGTATCGCCGGGGCCGAAGGCGGGCAGCTCGCGCTGGATCTGGGCGGTTTCGAATTCCGCGATGATGGACTTGTTGAGGCTGCTCATGAGGGCACCGTGATTCTGGTTCGTGTGGATGTGTCGTTCGACAACGGAAACTGATGCAATCGCCGGATTGCGTTGCACGATATTGTTATGGGTCCCGAACGCCAGCCGGCGCTTGGTAGCCGCATATCTTACTGATTTTCATCGCCGATGGCTACTGGCCGCCGGTTCTCCCGGTATCCGGGCCGGACTCCCGCCGGAAGGCCTCCAGCAACGCCCGGTCAGCCGCCGGAAGGGCCGCCTCGTCCAACAGGTCCGGGCGCCGGGCTGCCGTGCGTCCCAGCGACTGCTGGCGCCGCCAGCGTGCAATGGCAGCGTGGTCACCCGAGCGCAGGACCGCCGGGACTTCGCCCAGCTCATGACTGGCCGGGTGGGTGTAGTGCGGGCAATCCAGCCAGCCGCCCTCGCCCTCGAAACTGTCCTGGGCCGCGGATTCGGCGTCGTTCAGCGCCCCCTCCTGCAGCCGGGTGACCGCGTCCACCAACACCGCCGCGGCCAGTTCGCCGCCGGACAGCACGTAGTCGCCGATCGAGATTTCCTCGTCCACCGCGGCGGCGACGAAGCGCTCATCCACGCCCTCGTAGCGCCCGCACAGCAGCAGCAGCCGCGGCAGCGCCGCCAGTTCGCGCGCCTTGGCCTGGGTCAGCGGCCGCCCCTGCGGGCTCAGGTAGATCAGCGGCGCCGGCTGCGGATCGGCCGCGCGCACCGCCTCCAGGCAGGCCTGCAACGGCTCGATCAGCATCACCATGCCCGGGCCGCCGCCGAACGGACGGTCGTCCACACGGCGGTAATTGCCTTCGGCGTAGTCACGCGGGTTCCAGCCATGCAGGCTGAACAGCGATTTCTCCTGCGCGCGCCCGACCACGCCCAGTCCGGCGGACTGGGCGATGAACTCGGGAAACAGCGTGATGACGTCGACGCGCATCAGAACTCGGGGTCCCAATCGACCACGATCAGGTTGGCGTCGAAATCCACCGAAACCACCACGT
>JBQGFJ010000012.1:0-4418 GCA_052040085.1 Pseudoxanthomonas sp. | reverse complement strand
ATGTTCTTGAGGGGCAAGGTCACTACGGGGTTTTCAATGAAGCGCCTGCGATTTTCCGCGAGTTGCTCCTGGCGAACCGACTCACGCGCCACCTCGGATTCCTTCAGCTCGAGGCCGCTGTCGTGGCGCGCCATTGCTGATGCCACACGCTCTCTGGCAACCACCGGGTCGTATCCCATCGCATTGCCCAACAGGATCGCCAGCGAAGCATGTTCATCCAGTTGTCCTCGCCATCCGGGCAGGTAGCGATCCAGTAGCAGTCCATAGGCCGGTCCAGTCGCATAGGCAAACGAACGCACGAAGCTTGCATCCCCCGCATGCAACCCAAGGCTATGCAGGGCCTGCTGGATTCGTTCTTCGTCCGTGATGCCGGCAACCATCACGCCCGTGTATTGCGCCAGGCCCTCATTCAGCTCCAGCAAGGACTCGTTGTATTGCGCACCCTGGACCTCATCCCAACGCGCATGGCGAAAGGCCAGCGCATCCAACAACGCCTCGCGTCGCGAGCGCTCATCCGTGGCACGCAATGACTTGGCCAATGCGCGCCATTCCAATTGCAACCAGTACCGTCCCGCCAAGCTGTCCAGATGGGCGTTATCGCCACCCTGGGCACCTGTCAGCCCCAACTTCGATTGAAGGTTATGGAAGGATTCGTGGGCAATCAGGACCGCGCGCGCCACGGGGTCATCGGGCAAAGGCCACAGCATCTGCGTCCAACGCACGCCAGCCCATTCAACGGCAGTGTTGGCGATGATCTGGCTTTCCGGCATGCGTCCAATGAACACGCCATCGGCTTCCTGCAGCAAGCCGTTTGAATCACCTGTGCTGGCCACAATTGCACGGCTTCCAGGATCCACCAGCATGACAGGCGCGCACAAGGATTCGCCCCACAAGCGCCCATCGTCACGACCACACAGTTCCAGTGCCTGATCAAATACGGCACGGGCCGCATCCAGGGGAATGGGCTCCTCGGCACTCGCCGGCATGGCGACCAAGCCTGCAGCCAACGAGGCAACTAACAACCGACCCCGTAACCGCCACGAAATACGGCCATATCTGCCACGGGTCAGCATAGGCGTTATCTCTTCGGCAGGTAAACCAGCGGATCCACCGGCCGGCCGTTGTAACGGATCTCGAAGTGCAGCATGTCGCGTGAAGCACCGCTGCGCCCCATTTCGGCGATCTGCTGGCCGGCCTTGACGGCCTGACCCTCGTTGACCAGACGCTTGCGGTTGTGGCCATAAGCCGACAACCAGGTTTCGCTGTGCTTGATGATGATCAGCTCGCCATAGCCCACCAGTCCGGAACCGGAATACACCACCACGCCATCGGCAGCGGCGCGCACCGGCTGGCCAGCGGTACCGGCGATGTCGATGCCCTGCTTGCTGGCATCGCCCTGCACGAAGCGGCCCACGAGCTGGCCATCCGCAGGCCAACGCCAGGCAAAACCACTATTGGCCGGCACACCGGCGGGCGGCGCCACAGGTGTGGGTGCCTGCGCCGGCCTGGAGGTGGAAGAAGCGGGCGTGGCCGGGCGCGTGGAGGCCGTTGACGGCCTGCTGGTACCGCCGCCCGGATACAGGCGCAGGGTCTGTCCAGGGTAGATCGTGTAAGGCGCCGCGATGTTGTTCCACAGCGCCAGATCCATCGGACTGATGCCATTGTTTACCGCAATGCGGTACATCGTGTCGCCACGCTGCACACGGACAGTGGCCCCGGGCTTGCCAGTGGAGCTTGCAGCGCGTGCGCCTGAGGAGGGTGTTTCCTTCACCACCGTGCTGCTGCATGCCACCAGCGAGCAGGCAAGCAACAAACCCATCGCCATGCGCATCATGTTGTCCATCATCCGCATGCCTCCCCGTGCCACTGCCATCGATTGCTCCGCGTCATTCGCCATGAATGTTTTCACCACACTGCACTGCTGGTGGGATACCGAACGGTAACAGCACCCGTCGCTGACTTTCTGAGGCAAACGTGAATCGCTCTGCCCACGCCACGCCGATCCCTTGCGATGCAGCGACTCCACCTGCATCCGGGAATCACGCGACTCAATCGCGTGTTCCGGAAAGCAGAGGCACGAACATTGCAGGCGCCAACACGGTTTCTTCGATGCTGCCATCCGGTAGTTTCCGCAGACGTACCAGGGACTGACCGGTTGCCCCGCCAACGGGTGCCACCAGGCATCCGCCTTCCGCCAGTTGCTCTATCAGCGCATCCACCAGGGCGGGCGCAGCGGCCGTCACGATGATGGCATCGTAAGGTGCGTGTTCCGGCCAGCCGATGCGGCCATCATCGTGCTTGCTGCGGACATTCATGCCCAACTGGCGCAGTCGCTTGCGTGCCTGCCGCAACAAATCACCGATGCGCTCGACGGTGTGCACCTCCAGACCCAGCACCGCCAACACGGCTGCCTGGTAGCCCGACCCGGTACCGATCTCCAGTACACGCTTCGGACGCGACTCCAGCAGGACTTCCGTCATTCTTGCCACCACCCACGGCTGCGAGATGGTCTGGCTGTGGCCAATCGGCAATGCGGTGTCTTCGTATGCACGCGTTGCCAGCGCCTCATCCACGAACAGGTGCCGGGGCACGGTACGGATGGCTTCCAGTACCCGCTCATCGCGAATGCCTGTCTCACGCAGGCGTTCCACCAGCCGGTCACGTACACGCTGCGAGGTCATGCCCATGCCAGCCGCTTCGGGCTGCAGGCGAAGCCGGACCATCATGCCGTGGTCTCCAGCGATGCGCTCAGGCCATCCACCCAACCGGCCACCTTTTCCAGCGCCTGGTAGCGGGTCAGGTCCACATGAATGGGCGTGATGGAAATATGTCCGCTCCGCACGGCATGGAAGTCCGTGCCAGGACCGGCATCCTGCTCGGGACCTGCCGGACCTATCCAGTACACCGTGCCACCTCGCGGGTCGGTCTGCGGCAGGCAGGGTTCTGCGCGATGACGATTGCCCAGCCGGGTCACTTCGAAACCCCGCACGTCGGCCCAGGCCAGATCGGGCACATTGACGTTGAGGATGGTGTTGACCGGCAACGGATCCGACTTGAGCCGCGCAACGATCTCGACCGCTGCACGCGCCGCGGTCTCATAATGCTTCGCGTCATGCTTGTGCGTCACCAACGACACCGCCACGGCCGGAAGGCCCAGGAAACGGCCTTCCATGGCAGCCGATACGGTGCCCGAATAGATGACGTCGTCACCCAGGTTGGCCGAATTGTTGATGCCCGAGACCACGATGTCCGGCTCGAACTCCATCATCCCGGTCAACGCCAGGTGCACGCAGTCGGTGGGCGTGCCGGCGACGCTGCAGGTGTAGTGGTCTATCCGCTTGAGCCGGATCGGCAAATCCAGCGTCAGCGAATTGCTGGCGCCGGAGCGATCGCGGTCGGGTGCGACCACATAGACTTCATGGCCGGCTTCACGCAGCCCCTCGGCAAGAATACGGATGCCGGGTGCGTCGACGCCATCATCGTTACTGACCAGTACGCGCATGGGTTCCCTCTGAATCGGACCCATGATACCGGAAGCGCACCGGTTCCCGCATTTTCATGCCACGTCTGTCGCGCTAACCTGCCCGCATGCCAGACGACATGCCCGAAGACGATGCCGCCCTGTTCCGCGCCGCCATAGGCGAGGTGGCACCCTTGCGCGATGTTCCGCCGCCGCCCCGGAAGCCGCGCCCCAAGCCTGCCGCCCGCATGGCCGAGCGCGACGATATCGATGCACGCAGCGAGTTCCAGCGCGGGCTGGCCGACATGACATTGCTGGAAGCCGGCGATGTGCTTTCCTACCGCAACCCCCGTTTACCCGGGCGCACTTTCCAGCGGCTCAAGCGCGGTCAGTTCTCGATCCAGGACGAACTGGACCTGCATGGCGCCACGGCCTTGCAGGCCGAATCATTGCTGAGGCAATTCCTTGCCGAAGCACGCGACCACGAACATGGGTGCGTACGCATCATCCATGGCAAGGGGCTCAAATCGGAAAATGGCGTGCCCGTGCTGAAACATGTCATCGATCGCGTGCTAAGGCAACGCGCCGATGTATTGGCCTTCCACTCCGCGCCTGCCGCCCAGGGTGGCACCGGAGCGGTGTTGGTATTGCTTTCGCGTTAGCGGCTGTCCGTACTCATGCCACTCACATCCTCTACGTCACCCAATTCCGCAAGCACCGTAGTGGCATAGGTACCCGTCGGCAGCTCGAAAGCCAGGCGCAAAGCGCCATCGTCGCACCATAACCACTCCAAGCCTTGCGGCCGGAGGCGAAGCGACCTGCGCTCCTGCTTCAGCCCTGCCCGCTCCAGTCCACTGCGCAGGCGCATGGCCAGATCATCTGCCAGTGCATCCATTTCAATGCGCGCACAAGCGCCCGTGCTGCGCAGTTCACCGGCACCCCACAAAGGCCCGGACGG
>JBQGFJ010000011.1:0-14458 GCA_052040085.1 Pseudoxanthomonas sp. | reverse complement strand
CCCGTGTCGGGCACGGGCAATGCGGCAGTGGACGGGCGTGGCGGGCCTGCCGGCTGGCGAGACCGGCGGCAGGCGTCGGCGTGGCGGGGCAGGGTGTCCGGAAGCGGGTGGCAGGCTTTGTGTGGGGGCCTGCATCCGTGTTCCGGAACGGGAGCGTCATGATAAACGGCCCTTGCAAGACTGTACCCATGACGAATGGCATGGTTCGTTCCCGGGCCATGATCCATGCAATGCAATGGAGCGTGTGATCGTGCTCCGCGTCTCGCGGCCCCCGCAGGGGCATGGGATCGAGACTCAGTGCTTCATGCTGCCGCTGTCCAGCCAACGCTGGTGCCAGGACAAGGCTTCGGGCAGCAGGTGCGGGGTGTGCTTGCCGTAGCTGTCGCGCAGGGCGCGGTCGAAGTAGTCCTGCAATGCATCGCGGTAATCCGGGTGCACACAGTTCGCGATCAAGGTGCGTGCCCGCTGCTTGGGAGTCAGTCCGCGCAGGTCGGCCAGGCCTTGTTCGGTGACGATCACCGAAACGTCATGTTCGGTGTGGTCCACGTGGCTGACCATCGGCACGATCGAGGAAATGTCGCCGCCCTTGGCAGTGCTGGGGCTGAGGAAAACCGACATGAAACCGTTGCGGGCGAAGTCGCCGGAGCCGCCGATGCCGTTCTGGATGCGGCTGCCCATCACATGGGTGGAGTTGACGTTGCCGTACAGGTCGGCTTCGATCATGCCGTTCATGCCGATGCAACCCAGTCGCCGCACCAGTTCCGGATGGTTGGAGATTTCCTGCGGCCGCATGATGATGCGCTCGCGATAGAACCCGATGTTGCGCTTGAATTCTTCGTTGGCCTCCGGGCTCAGGGCAAAACCGGTACACGATGCGTGTTCCAGCACGCCTTCGCGCAACAGGTCCAGCATGCCGTCCTGGATGACCTCGGTGAACGCACTGAGGCCGCGGAAGCCGCTCTTCGACAATCCCGCCAGCACGGCATTGGGAATGTTGCCCACGCCGGATTGCAACGGCAGCAGGTTGGGGGGCAGCCGGCCCTGCGTGACTTCGTGCTTGAGGAAGTCGATCAGATGGTCGGCAATGCGTTCGCTGGTGGCATCGATGGGACTGAAGGGGCTGTTGCGGTCCGGGCCGTGCGTGCGCACCACGGCGACGATCTTGTCCGGGTCGCAATGCAATACGGTTTCGCCGATGCGGTCGTGCGCGTGTTCCAGCGGGATCGGCTTGCGCTGTGGCGGCAGCGCGGTGCCGTAGTAGACGTCATGCATGCCGTCCACTTCGGCCGGATGCCAGTCGTTGACCTCCACGATCACCTTCTTCGCCAGGTCCAGCCAGGTCTTGTTGTTGCCCAGCGACGTGGAGGGCACCAGGGCGCCGTCCTCGCGGATGGCCGAGACCTCGATCACCGCGGTATCGATGCCGCCATAGAAACCGAACCACACATGCTGGGCCACGTGGCTGAGATGGATGTCGATGTAGTCCAGCGTGCCTTCATTGATCCGCTTGCGCGCGTCCGGATCGCTCTGGAACGGCATGCGCATGGCAATGGCATCGGCCTTGGCCAGTGCGCCATCCAGTTCCGGTGCGGTGGAGGCGCCGGTCAGCAGTTTGATCTGGAACGGCTGGCCATCCGCATGTGTGCGTTCGATGCGCGTGGCCAGTTCCAGCGGCACCGCCTTGGGGTATCCAGAACCGGTGAAACCGCTCATCGCCACGGTTTCGCCGGGCTGGATCAGTGCAGCAGCCTGTTCGGCCGATACAACCCGTTCGCGCAGGCGGGCATTGCGGATGCGTTTTTCTGTCATGGGGATTGGCGCCGGCTGGGTAAAAGGGGAATTATCGCCTATGCGTAATTTTAATTACACTGCATGAGTGGTATTGCGGCCGTACCGCTGCCATCAGGCGGGAAGCCTGCCGGGCAGCCACAAAATCCGGCTATTGTGACCGGGCAGCCGGTGACCGGGAGCAGGCACGATGAAACGGATCGTCATTTTTTCCGATGGAACCTGGAATTCCCCCGAGCAGGGACGCGCCACCAATGTGCTGCAGATGGCGCGGGCCATCCGCGGCCGGGTGGGGAATATCGAACAGGTAGTGTTCTACGACTGGGGCGTGGGTACCGACCGCAAGCAATTGGCGGGCGGCATCACCGGTGCCGGCATCGACAAGAACATCATGGATTGCTACCGCTTCATCGTGCACAACTACGATGCGGGCGACGAACTGTATTTCTTCGGCTTCAGCCGGGGTGCTTACACGGTGCGTTCGCTGGGTGGCTTCATTCGCAATTGCGGCCTGTTGCAGAAACAGCACGAGGAGCGCATCCCCGAGGCCTATCGTCTCTATCGCAAACGCACCCGCAACAGCCATCCGGAGTCGGACGAGGCCGTGCAGTTCCGTGCCGCGTATGCAGTGGCGGACATCGTGCCGATCCACTTCGTCGGCGTGTGGGACACGGTGGGTGCGTTGGGCATCCCGGTGCCGTTCTGGGGTACGCTGGGCGAACGCGAATTTCTGTTCCATGACACCGAACCGAGCCGGATCATCCTGCGTGCACGGCATGCGTTGGCCATCGATGAAAACCGCGAGGACTTCATGCCCACGCAATGGAGCGAGAAGCCGGGACTGGACTTGCTGCAGGTCTGGTTTGCGGGGGTGCATTCGGATATCGGTGGTGGCTACGAAGACAGTGGGCTCAGTCACTGCGCGATCCGCTGGATGATGGCCGAGGCCAGCGAGTCGGGACTGGCATTCGAGCCGTTCCTGGCCAAACGCATCGTCCCGAACCCGTTGGGCAAGCTGCACAACGAGCGCAAGGGCATCTATCTGGCGCGCAAGGAAGGCATACGTGACATCAATGGACCGCTGCATGCTTCGGTCAAACGCCGCTGGGAAGCGGATGCGGACTACCGCAAGAAGAGCAAGGCCCTGAACAAACTGCTGGAATCGGTACAGGGCGACTGGTCGCGGCTGCGCGTGGTGGACTGAACCGGCCCACGATAGGCGGCGGATGCTATTCCGCGGGCGGGGCGCTTCAGGCATGCTGCGCGCATGAATGTTTCATCAGGACCTGTGCGCAAGGGATGGGCGAAAGTGCCGGCATGGCTGCGGCGCATCGTGGTGGGCCTGTTGCTGTTGTGGTTGCTCTACATCGTGGTGGTCAACCTGGTGATCAACATCCCGCTGGGGCAGTCGCTGGCAAGCCCGCAGCCGGAAAAATTCCAGATGCACTGGAGCCGCGCGATGACGTGGTGGCCCGGCCGGGTGCGCATCTGGGATATGCACGTGCAAGGGCACGTGCGGCGCAACCAGTGGGAGGCCAGCGCGGACCGTGCGGACGGCAAGATCGACTTGCTGGCACTGTTTCGCCGTGAACTGCATGTGCCGTGGATCGAGGCGGTCAACGTGTCGGGCGGGTCGCGCCTGGTCGAGCAGGACCGGTTGCCACCACCATCACGCCCCGGCGGCTGGACACTCCGCTTCGATCGCATCGCCACCGACAGTGCGATCCGCGGGCATTTCAACGACCTGGTGCTGGAAGGCAAGGGCCATGGCAGCTCCGGGTTCGTGAAGACCTTGCGTGGCGGACCCATGGAGCTGCTGCCATCCGAAGTGGTCTTTGCCGATGCACGGCTGGCAAAAGGCGAGCTGGAGCTGCTGCGCGAGGCGTCGTTGGGTGCCACTTTCGCAATGGCCGCCCACACTCGCGAACAGGCACAGGGCATCGAGAAGCTGGACTACACCGACGCCACGTTGACGCTGGACGCCATCAGTCCCGCTTTCGTGGTCAGGCCGCTGGAAGGGCGCAGTGGCGTGACCATCGATGACGCACCGGGAACCGGCACGGTGCAGTCCGAATTGATCTGGAAGCGTGGATTGCTGGCACCGGGCAGCCAACTGCATTGGAAGGCCCCGCTGGGCATCGTGGATTCCTTGAAGGAACGCCATGACACCTCGCTGGATCTGGCACTGGATATTGGCGAGGAGGCCAGCCGCGTGCGTGCGCTGGTTCCCACCTTGCCGGACAGCCTGGTGGCGCTGGATGCCGACCTGGGCGTGGCCGGGGGTGGTGTGTCGCTGGACAACTGGCGCGAACGGCTCATGAAAGCGTCCGGCCGCGTGGAAGGGAAGTGGCATTTCAATTCCCTGCGCTGGGTGAGCGACCTGTTCGTGCAGGCGCCGTGGTTCCAACTGGATGGCGCTGGCGTGGTGGAAGCCGACCTGCAGGTGGAAGAAGGCGAGCTTGCGATAGGCAGCCGGTTGCGCGTGCCGCATGTGAGTGCCGAGGCCGAGGTGATGCAGAACCGCATCCGCGGCGTGGCCAGCGCAGAGGGCGTGATCGAGGCCGATGGTGATGGCAAGGCGGGCACGCGCCTGCAGATCGCCATGCAGGAGTTTGATATCGCGAATGTCGGTTCACCTGCGCAGAGCTTCGTGCGTGGCAACGACCTGCACCTGGAACTGACCGCCGACGCCGAACTGGAAACCATGCGCGAGAGCCTGGCTGGACACCTCCGTTTCCGTGACGCGCACGTGCCCGACCTGCGTGCCTACAACCGTTACCTGCCGGCGCAGATGCGTTTCAAGGGGGGATCCGGCCGCCTCACCGGTGACGTTCGCATTGATGCCGATGGCGACATCGCCCATGGCACCCTGACGGCCAATGCGCGGGGGGCGAGGATGGCGCTGTCCGATGTCGATCTCCGTGGCGACGTGGACATCGACCTGCGCATGCGGCGTGCCGACCTGCAGCGGCGGCGCTTCGATTTCGGCGGCACTCGCGCCAACCTGCGCAACGTCAGTTTCACCGAGGCCAATGGACAGGCCCGCAGTGGCTGGTGGGCCAGGGTCAACATCAATCCCGGCGAATTCTCCGCCAATCCCCCGCACTTCGCGGCAGGCAGTGCGGACATCACCATGCGTGACGTCGGCTTCGTGCTCTCGCTGTTCTCCCGGCAGCGCGATTACCCCAACTGGGTCATGCGCATGATCGACCGCGGTGAAGCGCGGATGCGCGGGCGGGTGAGGTGGCAGGGCGATGAGCTGATCCTCGACCGGATGCACGCGGAGAATGATCGCTTCGAAGTGCGCGCGCGGATGAAGCTGGATGGCGACCAGGCGCGTGATGGCGACTTGCTCGCGCGCTGGGGCGTGCTGGCCGTGGGCGTGGAAATGCGCGATGGGCGCCGCAAGTTCCGGTTCGCCCGGCCGACCCAGTGGTACGAATCACAACCGGACATGCTGCGCTGAGGGCAGTCACGCATTCTTGAGTGTGCACCCCTGTTCAGTTTTTGCGGGTTTGCTGCGCCGGAGGTTTCTTCAACACCCGGTGGCAGGCGCAAGGATTGGGGCAAGCCCCTGCAATTCACGTGTTCCTGCGCGTGCGCCGATGGCGAAGACTCCTGAACCCCCAAGTATTGTTTTGCGGTGCAGCGTGCAACCGCCCCGGGGAGTGCTTCACAGTGGCCCCGCATCCCGACGTGGGGGAGGGAGCAGGCCCGTATACGGTTCTACCGTTGCGGGCTTTTTTTATGCGCCCTTTCATTGTGCTGCGTGACTCGTGCCGGCCTGCGCCGGCCGTCCCAAGGCGGCTGCAAGCCAGAACCAGCGCCAAGGCAGTCTCGCTTCCTCGAAACAGGGGGTTTCGTGGTCCCGGCCTGCATCAGGAGGGTGGCGGGGCCAAGGTGGAGCCCGGTCTTGGCGGCATGGGGGTAGAATTGCCGGATGACCGATGCCAATGCCCGCCTGATCCCGTTGCAAGTCGTGGCCGCTGCCACGCCGGCCAGTGGCCCCGAGGTGGGCGTGAAGCAGCTTGGCGGCGACAAGATCTCGCGCTCGCCGGTGCAGTTCGCCGAGGCGCCAGTGCTGCGCAAGCCTTCGTGGATCCGCGTGCGCATTCCCTCGGATGGCTCGGTGGCCCGGCTGAAGGCGAAGCTGCGCGAGAACCGGCTGGTCACCGTATGCGAAGAAGCCAGTTGCCCGAACATCCACGAATGCTTTGGCCACGGCACCGCCACCTTCATGATCCTGGGCGAGGTCTGCACCCGGCGCTGCTCGTTCTGCGACGTGGCCCACGGCCGTCCCAAGCCGCCGGATGCCGGCGAGCCGTTGAGCCTGGCCAATACCGTGGCCGACATGGGGCTGAAGTACGTGGTGGTCACCAGCGTGGACCGCGACGACCTGCGTGACGGCGGTGCCCAGCACTTCGTGGACTGCATTGCCGCCATCCGCCAGCACTCACCGGCGACCCGCATCGAGATCCTGACCCCGGACTTCCGCGGCAAGGGCCGCATGGACCGGGCACTGGAAATCATGGCGGCGAATCCGCCCGACGTGTTCAACCACAACATCGAAACCGTGCCGGACCTGTATCCCAACGTGCGTCCGGGCGCCGATTACCAGTGGTCGCTGACCCTGCTGCAACGTTTCAAGGCACAGCATCCGCACCTGCCCACCAAGTCCGGGATCATGCTGGGCCTGGGCGAGACGATGGAGCAGGTGAAGGCAACCCTGCGCGATCTGCGTGCCCACGACGTGGACATGGTCACCATCGGCCAGTACCTGCAACCCACTGCCCACCACCATCCGGTCATGCGCTACTGGACTCCCGAGGAGTTCAAGGAGCTGGAGGTCTACGGTGGCGAACTCGGCTTCAGCCATGTCGCTTCGGGGCCGCTGGTGCGTTCGTCCTACCACGCGGATGTCCAGGCACGGCAGGCGGGCGTCAACGCTTGATCGCCGTTTGTCGCCTGCCGGCAACCGCCGGGGCGGCTTCCTGAACGCAACGGGCTGTTCCGCAGCCCCGGGGATGACAACACCCGCAACTTTCGGCACTGTCTGTGTGTCCACGGACATTCCAGCCTTCCCCACCGGCCCTGTCGGCCATGAGTGATTCCATGAGATCCAGAACTTCCGTTTTCCTGCTGGCCCTGGCGCTGACGGCACCGGTCGCCTGGTTGGCGCGTGCCGATGTACCACGTGATGCCTTGCCTGCTCCCTCCACTGTCGATCAAGCGGGCGCATCCCGCCTGGTCTACGGCCTGCTGTCCGACAGCCGCTACGCCTACCGGCCCAAGCCGATGGACGATGCGCTGGCCGCGGATGTATTCGACCGTTACCTGAAGGCGCTGGACGGTGGCAAGCAGTTCTTCACTGCCGCCGATATCGCCGGGTTCGAACCTTACAAGGCACAGGTGGCGTCTGCCCTGCGCACTGGTGACCTGGCGCTGGCCAATGACATCTTCGCCGTCTACCGGCAGCGCGTGGACGAGCGCGTGGCGTACGCACGCAGCCTGCTGAAGAAGGAGTTCGACTTCAGTGGCGAGGAGCGTTGGCATTACGACCGCAAGGACGTGCCGTGGGCCGCGGACACCAAGGAACTGGATGCCCTCTGGCGCAAGTCGGTGATGAACGACTGGCTGCGTTTGAAGCTGGCCGGGAAACAGCCGGACGAGATCCGCACCACGCTGGACAAGCGCTATGCCAACCTCAAGCGCAGCGTGGGCGAACTGAAGAACGAAGATGTGTTCCAGACCTTCGTCAATGCCTACACCAGCGCGATTGATCCGCACACCGATTACTTCACGCCCAAGTCCACGGAAAACTTCAACCAGGCCATGTCGCTGTCGCTGGAAGGCATCGGCGCGGTGCTGCAACGCCAGGATGAACTGGTGGTGATCCGCGAGATCGTGGCCGGTGGCCCGGCGGCATTGAGCGGCCGGCTCAATCCGGGTGACCGCATCGTGGCGGTCGGGCAGGGCAAGTCCGGCCCGATGACCGACGTGATCGGCTGGCGCATCGATGATGTGGTGGCGTTGATCCGCGGCAAGAAAGATACCCAGGTCAGGCTGGAATACATTCCTGCCGAAGCCGGCATCGATGGCGACCACGCGATGGTCACGCTCACCCGCCAGAAAGTCAGGCTGGAAGAGCAGGCGGCCAAGTCCGAGGTCATCACCATCCCCGCTTCCAATGGGGCGGCGGAGCGCAGCATCGGCGTCATCAAGCTGCCGACGTTCTACCAGGATTTCGAGGGCCGTCGCCGCAATCCGGACGACTACACCTCGGCTACCCGCGACATTGCCAAGCTGCTGGCGCAATTCAGGGCCGATGGCCTGTATGGCGTCGTGCTGGACTTGCGCAACATCGGCGGCGGTTCGTTGGACGAAGCCATCGAATTGACCGGCCTGTTCATCGATTCCGGCCCGGTGGTGCAGGTGCGTGAATCGGGCGGCCGCGTGGTGGTCCACAACGATCGCAAGCAAGGCGTGGCCTGGGATGGTCCGTTGGCCGTGCTGGTCAACCGTGGCTCGGCCTCGGCTTCGGAAATCTTTGCCGGCGCCATCCAGGATTACGGGCGCGGACTGGTGATCGGCGAGACCACCTTCGGCAAGGGCACGGTGCAGAACCTGCTGGACCTGGATCGTTGGCCGAGCAAGGAGAAGGCGCGCTTCGGTTCGGTGAAAATGACCATCGCGCAGTTCTTCCGTGTTGCCGGTGGCAGCACCCAGCACAAGGGCGTGGTGCCGGACATTGCGTTCCCCACCAGCGTGGACGCCAGCGAATACGGCGAAAGCACTTACGACAACGCCTTGCCGTGGACCCGCATTGCCGCCGTCCCGCATGTCCAATACGGGGATTTCAGTCCCCTGTTGCCGCGCCTGCAGGCGCGGCATGCCGCGCGCGTGGCCAACGACAAGGAGTACCAGTGGTGGGCCGAGGACGTGGCTCAGTTCCGTGCCGAAACCAGCAAGAAGTACGTGTCCCTCAACGAAGCCGAGCGCCGCGCCGAACGTGAGCAGCAGGAAACCAAGCGCGTGCAGCGGCAGAAAGAGCGCAAGGAACTGGGACTGGCACTGGATCCGCTGGCCGATGATGCATCCGATGATGGTTTGGGTGCGTCCGAGCGTGACATCGTCAAGGATGCGGCACGCGAGAAACTGGCCGAGAAGCGCCCGGATCCGCTGTTGCGTGAATCGGCGGCGATCCTGTCCGATGCCATCGAAGTGCTGACGAAGGACGACACGCTGGCCTTGCAGGTATTGCCCGAGGCGCGCGTGCCCGGCAGTTGGACCCACTGACGTTTACCACGGGTATCCGGGCCCGACAGCCGGGTTGTCATGACAACGGGCGCCACGTGCGCCCGTTGTTGTTTCCGGCCCGTGGATCCCCTGCGCCACTGGAACATGGTGTTGCGGCACATTCCCTGCGCTGCCATATCGCCGAGCTGCGGACTGGCCTAGAATCTGCTTCCCGGTTTCCTCCCCACTCCCATGAACTCCCCGCTTCCCGCTGCGGCGCCCGCGCGCGGCAGTCTGGCCGTCTTTGCCGCCCTGGCGATCGTGTACATCGTCTGGGGATCGACCTATCTCGCGATCCGTTTTGCGCTGGAAGGTGGCTACCCGCCGCTGACCATGGTGTCCGGCGTGCGTTTCGTGCTGGCGGGTGGCGTGATGTATGCGGTGTTGCGCTGGCGTGGCGTGGCGGCGCCAACGCGGGGGCAATGGAAACATCTGGCCATGATGGGCGCGATGCTGTTGCTGCTGGGCAACGGCATGGTGGTGCTGGCCGAACAGAGTGTGTCGTCGGGTTTGGCGGCCGTCGCGGTGGCCTCGGTGCCGTTGTGGATGGGATTGTTCGCAGCGATGCGCGGGCAACATCCGCATCGCGTTGAATGGGTGGGTATTGGCCTCGGCTTCATTGGCGTGGTCTGGCTGAATGCCGGCAGCAGTTTGACCGCAAGCCCGACCGGACTGGTGCTGTTGCTGATTGCGCCGATTGGCTGGGCCTACGGCTCGGTGTGGTCGCGCGGACGTGACCTGCCTCCGCCGTTCATGGCGGCGGCGGGACAGATGCTGTGCGGTGGCGTGATGCTGGTCGTGGCCGGCCTGCTGCGCGGCGAGAGCTTCCAGGGAACCCCCACTTGGCAGGGCAGCGTGGCGCTGGCCTATCTGGCCGTGTTCGGTTCGCTGGTCGCCTTCAGTGCCTATGTGTGGCTGCTGCACAACGTGCGTCCGGTGTTGGTGGCCAGCTATGCCTATGTCAATCCGATCATCGCGGTGGCGCTGGGCGCATGGCTGGCGAACGAGCAGTTCACTTCCAGTGACCTGGGCGCGATGGCGGTGATCCTGGCCGGCGTGGTCATCATCAGTTTGGCCCGGATGCTGCGTCGATGAGCCCGGAGGTCATCGATCGCAAGGGTTTGACGATCACGGCGCTGACCTTCGTGATCTGGGGCGTGGTGCCGCTGTACTGGCACCTGCTCAAGGTGGTGCCGTCGCTGCACATCATTGCGCACCGGATTGTGTGGAGCACGGTGCTGGTGGTGGGTTGGCTGCTGCTCAAGGATGGTTGGGGCTGGTTGCAGCGTATCCGTGCACAACCGCGTGCACTGGCGGTGCTGGGCCTGACCAGTCTGCTGATCGCGTTCAACTGGGGCCTGTACATCTGGGCGGTGAATGCCGGCCATGTGGTGGAAACCAGCCTGGGCTACTTCATCAATCCGTTGATCAACGTGGTGCTGGGCGTACTGGTGCTGAAGGAACGGCTGCGAACACCGCAATGGGTGGCAGTGGCATTCGCCGCATTGGGCGTGGCGTGGCTGACGTGGCAATCCGGTGCGCCGCCGTGGATCGCGCTGGGATTGGCATCATCGTTCGCCCTGTACGGCTTGTTGCGCAAGATCGTCTCGGTGGACCCGGTGGCGGGCCTGGGCGTGGAGAGCCTGTACCTGATCCTGCCTGCGCTGGCCTATGTAGCCTGGGGTGAAGCCGGACATGGCGGCGGTTTCCTCGATGGCTGGGGATGGCAGATCGATGCGCTGCTGGTTTTCGGCGGCGTGGTGACTGCGATTCCGTTGATCGGCTTTGCCTACGGCGTACGGCGCATTCCGTTGTCGCTGGTCGGCTTGCTGCAATACATCGCCCCCACGCTGCAGTTGCTGATCGGCGTGCTGGTGTTCAAGGAAGCCTTCGGCATGGAGCGGGCCATCGGTTTCGCGCTGATCTGGCTGGGCCTGATCGTGTTTGCAGGCGAAGGCCTGCTGCGCTCACGGCGCAAGCCGGCCCTGCTGGCCGAGGCCGAGGGGCTGGACCAGGGCTGAGGCCGGCGGAAGTGATGCCGTAGCGGGAGTGTGCTTGCGCTGACGGAATCATGATCCGTGCCGCCCGGTATCCAAGCCATGGCACGGCCTGTGTTCGGCGTTAGAATCAGGTCCCCCCGCATATCCCCGGTACATCCATGTCTTCTTCCCCGATCTCCGGTCCGCGCGGCAGCATTGTCGCGCTCGTCACCCCCATGCACGAGGACGGCAGCGTCGATTACCCCACGCTGCGGAAACTGGTCGACTGGCATGTGGCGGAAGGCACCGATTGCATCGGCGTGGTGGGCACCACCGGCGAATCACCGACGGTGGATGTGGAAGAGCATTGCGAAATCATCCGCGTAACGGTCGAACAGGCGGCCGGACGCGTGCCGGTGATGGCCGGGTGTGGTGGCAACTCCACTGCCGAAGCCATCAACCTGGCCAAGTTCGCGCGCGACGTGGGCGCCGACAGCCAGTTGCAGGTGGTGCCGTACTACAACAAGCCGGGACAGGAAGGGCAGTACCGTCACTTCAAGGCGATTGCCGAGGCGACTGGCGACCTGCCCATCGTGCTGTA
Source organism: Pseudoxanthomonas sp. (assembly GCA_052040085.1). Taxonomy (GTDB): domain Bacteria; phylum Pseudomonadota; class Gammaproteobacteria; order Xanthomonadales; family Xanthomonadaceae; genus Pseudoxanthomonas_A. Next base: position 2,794 of record JBQGFJ010000011.1, on the reverse strand, counting down.
CAACGTGCCGGGTCGTTCCGTGGCGGACATGCAGCACGACACCGTGCTCCGGTTGGCGCAGGTGCCGGGGATCATCGGCATCAAGGAAGCCACCGGCAATATCGAGCGTGCGGAATGGCTGATACGCGAAGCGCCGGAAGGTTTTGCCATCTATTCGGGCGATGACGCCACTGCCATCGCCCTGATGTTGTGCGGCGGCCACGGCAACATCAGCGTGACCGCCAACGTTGCACCACGCTTGATGCACGAACTGTGCATGGCTGCGCTGGCCGGCGACGTGAAGCGTGCACGGGAGATCCAGTTCCGCTTGCTGCCGGTGCACAAGCAGTTGTTCGTGGAGGCCAATCCGATCCCGGTGAAATGGGCGATGCAACGTTTGGGTTTGTGCGGCGGTACCCTGCGCCTGCCAATGACCGAACTGGAACCGGGTAATCAGGGCAAGGTGGAAGCTGCGTTGCGCGAGGCAGGCTTGCTGGCCTGATTGGCGCGGTAGCCGTAGCCTGGGTAAGCGAAGCACGCCAGGGATTATCGATTGCGGCAGCATCACGCGAAGAGCGTTTCGTGCGCGGCGCGCCCCAGGCCCGATTGAGCGGGCCAAAAGGAACCAAAAGCCCTTCGCCTGACGCTAGCCGATCCGGCGTTGCCGAATCGGTGCCCTGTGCTTCTCGTTCGATGAGGCACGGCCCCCAAACTCGCTTCGCTCAGACAAGGGGGCCACTTCGGCCTCATCGCTCTGCGATGCTCGGCTGGCTTTAGGGCGAGGTAGATCAAAAGCAAAGCCACAGCCGCGCGCTCAGGCAAATCTACGAAGCGCCTAGTGATCGCATCCACGACTTCCTGTCTTTGTGGGATTACGCAGGGATCAGTGGGGAAGGACACGCTTGTGAAGTGTCGGCACTGCGTTGCAGCCAGTCGGAAACGACGGGTGCCAGGATGTCCAGTCGCATCGGCAGGCTGAGGTGGTCTTCATCCGGGAGTTCCAGGTAGTGCGCGCGCGTGGAGGCTGATGCCAGGGCGCGGCCGTGTGCCACGGGAACGTGGCGATCGCGGGCGCCGTGGATCAGCAGCACGCAGGTGTCGGTGGAGGCCAGGGCGGTGCCGACGTCCACTTCGTCCAGGTCCAGGCCGATCTTGTTGCCAGCCAGGGTGACGGCGGTTTCCAGTGCCTGTGCATCGAATTGCCAGCGAATCCACTTCATCGTCCAGCGCTGCCACCAGGCGTGGGGTTCCAGGCTCAGCATGTGCGGCAGCATGTCGCGGATCGCACGCCCGGCATTGTCGAAGGATTCCAGCGCTACCACGCCTGCCAGCGGCAGATCGCCGGCGTCCTGTGCGCTGAAGATGGCGGTGGCGGCGCCGTAGGAAACGCCCAGCAGGTACAGCGGGCCTTCGATTTCACCGTTTGCTTGCAGGGCATGGAGGACGGCACGCACGTCGGCGGCTTCATTCACGCCGTAGCCGGATGGTGCTTCACTCGAGCGGCCATGGCTGCGCAGATCGATGCTGATGCTGCGATAGCCGGACTGTGCCAGTTGCAGTGACCAGGGCAGCAGCGAGTTGCCATCCATCATCCAGCCGTGCAACAGCACGACCGTTCCGCGTGGTGCGAGTGAGGAAGCGGTGGGGGCCTCGAAATCCAGGCTGAATTCCGGCAGGGCATTGGTGGAGCTGGCTGGACCCAGGTAGCGGTAGTCCAGGTGGTAATCGCCCGGATCGATGGTGCGCCAGAACAACCGTGTTCCACCGGCACCGGTGGCGTAACCGCTGCGCGTGGGCAAGCGGGCCAGCATGCGTTCGATGTCCGCCGAGGGCAGCAACGGCGAAACGCCACCGGGCGTGACCAGGCGATCGCTGACGAGGGCAGCGGGCGAATAGGTGAAGCCGGCCAGTGACAAACAGGCGCAGGCCAGCAGGAAAAGACGGAGCATGACGGCGAGGTGGCATGAAACAAACGGCCGATCAGGCTAACGCCGCACTTCGTGCGCCATCTACCTCGCCACGGTTACAGGAAGATGACAATTGCGGGGCCATTCATCCAGTGAAGGCCCCGCGTTGTGGTTGTCACACCGCGCGCAGTGCGGTGGTGATGGGCAGTTGCGCAGCCCGCAGAGCGGGGAACAGACCGCCCACCAGGCCAATGCCCAGCGCCCACTTCAGGCCGGTCCACAGCAACTCCGGTGAAACCTGGAACTCGAACACCACCTGGCTGAAGTTGGAGCTCATGGTGGAGACGCTGTAACCGTTGAACACCACCCAGGCGATCAGGCCGCCCAGTACGCCACCCAGCAGGGCCAGCAGCATGGTCTCCAGCATCACCGCCACCACCACGGGCAGGCCGCGGAAGCCGATGGCGCGCAGCGTGGCGATTTCGCGTGCCCGCGTGGCCACCGCGGCATACATGGTGTTGAGTGCGCCGAATACGGCGCCGATGGCCATGATGGCGCCGATCACCGTGCCCAGTACCTTGATCAGCGTGGTCATGCCGGAGGATTGCTTGGTGTAGTAATCGCTCGTGGTCAACGAATCCAGCTTGAGGCGCGGATCGTTTTCCAGCGCGGCCTGCAATTGCGCGAAGCCTTCCTTGCCATCCAGCCGCACGGTGACGGATTGATAGGCGGGGCGGCGATAGAACGACCCCAGTGTCTGCGCGTCGGTCCACATCTCGGAATCGTGCGAGTCGCCCGAAGCGAACGCACCCACGATGGTCCAGTCCTCGTTGCCCAGGCGCAGGGTCTTGCCAACTTCCACGCCGCGGTATTGCGAGAGCACGCCCTGGCCCACCACCAGTTCGCGC
>JBQGFJ010000010.1:0-4646 GCA_052040085.1 Pseudoxanthomonas sp. | reverse complement strand
ATGATCTTGTGCCCGTGCACGGAGGCAATGTTGACGATGCTGCCGGCGTTCTGTTGCAGCATGGCCGGCAGCACCGCGCGGATGGCATGCCACGCGCCTTCGAGATTCACTGCCAGGCAGTGTTGCCAGTCGGCGGCTTCCAGTTCCAGCGGGTTGCGGAAGACATCTTCGCCAGCGTTGTTGATCAGGACGTCGATGTGGCCGTGTTGCTCCAGGGCTTCGGCCACGGCGGCATGGAGTGCGTCCGGCTGGGTAATGTCCACCTGTACGTGCCGGATCCCGGGATGGGCGGGTTCGCGGGCAGTGCGGTCCAGCCCTATCACTTGGGCCCCCTGCTCGGCGAACAGGCGCGCAATCACCGAGCCGATACCGCCTGAGGCGCCGGTCACGATGGCGGTCTTGCCTTGCAGGCGGTTGTTCATTTCATGCTTTCCTGGTGACTGGGGCCTGGTTGCAGGGGGGGGCGGCATTCCCCATGGCCTCCGTCGCCCCTTGCCTGGAGAGGCGGCCTGCCAATGTGGAATGGCCCGCAGAAACCCCTGACCAGCCTGACATAGCCTTGCCCGGGCATCTATGTACGACAAATGAAATTTTCGGCGTATCGTATATATATTCCTGAATATCTCCGATAACGAGGACGAGGCACGTCATGGCGCAACCCTCAACAGGCTGGATGGGTGCAACCCGTCTGAAGACCAGGCACCTGCTGTTGCTGCTGCATCTCTACGAGCAGCGCTCCGTGTTGCGGGCGGCAGAAGCCGCCAACATGACCCAGCCAGCCGCTTCCAAGTTGTTGGCGGAAATGGAAAGTTTGCTGGGCGTGCCCCTGTTCGAGCGGCATGCGCGGGGCGTGGAGCCCACGTGGTATGGGCAGGTCCTTATCCGCCGCGCGCGCGCGGCGCTTTCGGAAATCGGGCGTGCGCATGATGAGATCTCCGCGCTGCGGGCGGGGCGGATGGGGCAGGCGGCCATCGGCACGGTGGTCAACCCCGGCACCAACCTGGTGCCACAGGCCATTGCGATGGTGAAGCGTGATTTCCCGGACATCCTGGTCAGGGTGGAGATGGATTACAGCCGCCCGCTGGTGGCCAAGCTGCTGGATGGCCAGCTGGATATCGTCATCGGCCGCATCATGGGGCCGGAGGGCGCGGGCGAGCTTGATTTCGAGCCCTTGGCCGACGAACCCCATTCGGTGATCGCCCGTATCGGGCATCCGTTGGCGCAGCGTGACAAGGTGAGCCATTTCGACCTGTCCGAATACGGATGGATCATGCCGCCCGCCGCCAGCGTGCTGCGATCACGGCTGGATTCGGTATTCCTGGAGCATGGCCTGACCCTGCCGCAAAACATCGTGGAAACAGGGTCGTTGCCCGTGATCATCCACCTGCTGAGGCACAGCGATTTGCTGGTGGCCCTGCCTTCGGACTCGGTAGGGCCGTACCTGCAGACCGAGCAAATGAAGGTGTTGCCGATTGACCTGGGGGTGCGCATGGAGAGCTACGGCATCGTGCGCCGGCGTGACCAGCTGCTTTCCCCGGGTGCCGAGAGGATGCTGGAAGCCATCCGGGCAACGGCCCGCAACATGTATCCCGGCTTGCGCTGAGCCCGGGGCAACACTCCCCCGGAAAGCCGGAAACCGCCATCGTTATGGCGGAATTCTCACCTCTTCCTGAATGAATATTCTGTTCAGGAATACGTGCGCGCCAATTCTTCATTGGCGCCTCATTTCTGCTGTCCCGTAGGCTCCGCGCTGGCAATAGCGTGCAGGGCGTCACGTCGGCGTCCCGGTCGAAATTCCGGTGAAAGCAGGTTCCATCGATATTCCGCGGTGATGCGGACGCCACAGCGGTTGCATGTCTTCCATCACCGACGGAAAGGCATATCGCTTCGTATATACCGCTTCGAAACAGCACTTCAAAACTCAACTTGTGTCAGGTGTCCTGGGAGGGAACAAGACATGTCTACGCGTCATCGCCACCATCTGGTTGGCCACGTATCTCATCATTCGAACCATCGTCGTCTGCGCCGCTCCGCCATGGCGGTTTGCATTGCCGCATTGCTGAGTACCGGCGTGCATGCGCAGGAGTCCACGACCAGCAGTGCAGGAAACCAGGACGCCAAGGAACTGGACGCCGTGGTGGTCACCGGCATCCGTGGCGCCATTATGAGGGCGCAGGACATCAAGCGTGATGCCGACACCTTCGTCGATTCGGTGACCGCCCAGGATATTGGCGCCCTGCCGGATCGCAGTGTCACGGAAACCCTTTCGCGTATTCCAGGCGTGACCATCGACAGGTTCCTGTCGGTAGGTGATCCGGAGCATTTCTCGGCAGAGGGCAATGGCGTGCAGGTTCGCGGCCTGACGCATGTCCGCTCGGAGTTGAATGGGCGCGACAGCTTCTCGGCATCCGGGGGCCGCGGTCTCAGCTTCCAGGATGTGCCATCCGAACTGATGGCGGGTGTTGATGTGTACAAGAACCAGACCGCGGCAATGATTGAAGGTGGCTTGGGTGGCACCGTGGATTTGCGCACACGTCTGCCTTTCGATTTCGAGGGTTCGAAGCTCGCCACCAGTTTCAGCGTCAACCAGGGTGATTTTGCAGACAAGATCAAGCCATCCGCTTCCGTCCTCTACAGCAATCGCTGGGATACGGATGCCGGCCAATTCGGCATCCTGGTCGATGTGGCAAGTTCAGGCCTGGCTACCCGCACCGACGGTTTGTTCGTACGGCCATTCTTCAAGAACAGCAACGCCGACTTGAATGGTGACAACGTCAACGACGAGGTGTGGCTGCCGCGCGGCGGGGATTGGCGCACGCTGCAGTACGACCGTGATCGTACGGGCGCCTACCTGGCGCTTCAGTGGCGTCCCAACGACGACATCGAGGTGGTCGCGACGGCATTCCAGAGCAAATACGAAGAACTCTGGTACGAGGATGCGATCTTCGTGAACAACGATCCCACGCAGGTGAGCATCGACGCCAGCCAGCCCTACGAACTGGCCGGCAACGTGTTCCGTTCCGGCCGCCTGACCATGCCGAACGGCGTGCCGATGGGTACGGATATCCGTGCTTCCAATCGTGACTCCAAGACCAGTGATTATTCGGTTGGGCTGAAGTGGGTGTTCAGTGATCGCACCACATTCACGACCGACTTGCAGTACGTGAAGGCCGATACCCAGAAGCTGGATTCCACGGTGGCTTTGGGCGTTGATCTGCCTTACATCGATGTCACTCTTGGTGGCGTGCCCAGCATCGGCGTGAATGACCAGTTCACGGCGAACCCGGCGAATTATTACTGGGCATTCACCATGGAAAACCTGGTCGACAACGTAGCCGATCAGGTGGCTTGGCGCGCGGATATCCAGCACAGTCTGGATGGTGGATTCTTCAAGGGGCTCAAGGCAGGCGTTCGCCTGACCGAGCGTGATGCCACAAGTCGCGATACGAGTTACAACTGGCAGCCGGTGTTCCAGCCGTGGATGCGTTGGTGGGCGTTGCCGGGTGAAGGTCCGATGCCGCCGCTCGATCTGAATGGCACGGTCAACTCCAGCCTGGTGAACCTGAATACGTTCAACAATTTCTATCGTGGTGGCGCAGGCACGCCCGGCTCTTTCTATGCCCCGGTTTTGTCAACGGCGCTGGGCTTCCCGGATAGCTACACGGCTATCCACACCGCCGCCGCGCCGTTCTATTGGTGCTGCTACGGTACGTTCACGCCCAGGAGCCTTGACGATCCTCCGTATACCAATATCCAGGAAGAAAGTACCCAGGCCGTTTATGTCATGGCCAATTTCGGCTTGGACGAAGCCCTCCTCGACGGCAACTTCGGTGTGCGCGTGGTGCGTACCAGCAATTCCGCCAGCGGGTATCGCCTCTACCCGAATCGACCCTATGCACCGTTCCTCGGTGCCGGGGAATTCGAGAAACTCCCCGTTGCCGAGAATTCCTATACGGACGTGTTGCCCAGCGTGAACGTACGCTGGGAGCCCAAGGACAACCTGATCTTGCGGTTCGCCGCATCAAAAGCCATCACCCGCCCCGGATTTGATGACCTGAAGGCTTTCCAGGAGCTCAAGGCCGATACCAAACCCGGCATTGATCCCCCAAGCGACGGCAGTCCGCTACCGATCGAGAGTCTGAATCTGACGGGTGAATGGAATAACCCGTTCCTGAAGCCAATGAAGGCCAACCAGTACGATCTGTCCCTGGAGTGGTACTTCGACCAGGATCATGGCGGCATGGCCTGGGTCAACCTGTTCCACAAGGACATCAAGGACTACTTCCGCCGGCAATCCGAGTTGATCGAGTTCCCGGGTGCCGACGGCAACCAGTATGAGTACTTGGTCAACCGTCCAGTGAACATCGGCAAGGCACGGATTACCGGTGCCGAAATTGGTTGGAACCAGTTCTTCACTTTCCTGCCGGGGCCCTTCGACGGCTTGGGCATGTCGGCCAATTACACCTACATCGACAGTTCGACGCAGCTTCCCAACAATCCCAATCTGATTCCGACCGACACCGATGGCGCGTATCTGGGAGGGAATCTTCCTGCCGATGGCCTGTCCGAGCATTCCTACAACGTGGCGGCCTTCTATGAGAAGGGACCATGGCAGGTCCGTTTTGCCTACAACTGGCGCAGTGAAT
>JBQGFJ010000009.1:0-7213 GCA_052040085.1 Pseudoxanthomonas sp. | reverse complement strand
GCGACCTGTGTCGGGCAGGTCATTGAGTGGCGCTGGATCTATGCCGCCGTGGCGGTGATCGCGGTGACTACCGTCGTATTGCTGGGTGTGTGGTTGCCTGCACACATCGATGGCCCGAAGAAGAAACCCCTCGCCGAAGTGCGCGCCTTCAACCGCTTGCCCGTGTGGCAGGCGCTGGGTATCGGCGCGATCGGTTTTGCTGGCATGTTTGCCGTCTTCAGCTACCTGGCACCCACCATGCTGGAAGTGACCGGTGTTTCCGCCGCATGGATTCCGCTGGGCCTGGTCGGCTTTGGCATAGGCGGCGTGGTCGGTAATTTCGTGGGCGGCTGGCTGTACGACCACTACAAGCTGCGTGGCGCAGGCGCGGTATTGATATGGGCCACCGTGGCGCTGCTGTTGTTCCCGTTGATGGCACAAAGCCTGCCCACCATCCTGGTGGCGACCATTGCCATTGGCCTGATGGGCGCCTTGGGCCCCATCCTGCAATCGCACCTGATGGACGTGGCCGGGGATGCACAGACCTTGGCAGCGGCTTCGCACCATGCGGCTTTCAACACCGCCAACGCGTTGGGTCCGTGGCTGGGTGGCATGGCGATCACCGCAGGCTTCGGCTGGACGTCGACCGGTTATGTCGGCGCGGCGACCGCGGTGGTCGGGTTGATGATCTACGCATGGGCCCTCCGGACCCAGCAGGCCACGGCGGGCACGAAGACGGAGGCCGATGAGGATGACGTGGCCATCTGCGAAGCAGGCTAGGGAAGACCTGGGCTTGCCTGCCTTCGTCGCCTGACGCCGGGCTTCGTCACCGATTTCGGCATTCCGTCGCAGGGCATTTGCCCGCCCTGATACAGCACGGCAACCTTGTCTGCATGCCGTTGATGGCGGCATGGCCCGTGATGCGGAGTGGAGTCCGGAAATGAAAGTATTGATAGCGCTGCTTGCCTGGTGCCTGCTGTTTGTCCTGTGCTGGCCATTGGCGTTGCTGGCTTTGGTGCTGTGGCCGCTGGTCTGGCTGTTGGCCCTGCCTTTCCGATTGATCGGCATCACGTTCTCGGCACTGTTCGCGTTCATGCATGCATTGCTGCTGTTGCCTGCGCGCGCGCTGGGCTGGCGCGAGCGGCCTGTGCCAGCGGTACAAGCCTGATCGGCCTTCCTTGTTTCCGGCGCGTCTGCGCATGGATGACTGGCGTGCCGCGGCCGCAATGGGCACGAGCTTGGCAACCACACCTTGTTCCACCAGTGCTCTGGCACTGGAGAGGGATGCGAGTGGGTGCAGCCGCACCATGACCTGGACAACACCAGCGTCGCGCAGATGCGTGATCAGATACTGCTGGGCGACACCATGTTGCGTGCGATGGATGGAAGCGCCGATTTAACCTTCACCACACCTTGCGGTGATCGCATGGCGCGGGACGGTACTGGTCCGGACGCCTGCATCGTGATTATTGTGGTGTCAGCCACAGCACAGCCACGCCGTGCGCGGGAAGGGTGACACTGAAAGGTTGGGCAGTGGATCCGCTGCCGCCGTTCCATGCATCGCGCCAAGTGAAGGTCTGCTTGCCGAAGTCGATTTCGCGTTTGGCGATATCGTCCTTCATGTAGTGGAAGCTCCAGTCGAAGGTGTAGTCGTGGTCGTTCTCACCGCGGTTGAGGAACAGCACGGCGTATTCGCCGCGATCCAGCGGTTTCAGGAAAATCTCGATGTCGCCGGCCGCAATCCAGCGCATTGCCTGGATGCCGAGCGGATCCTGGTTGATGGCAATCATGTCGCGGTTGGTCAGGATGCGGCGCGTGGCCTCGGTCATGTTGCGCAGGTCATTGCCGGCAATCAGCGGCGAGGACAGCATGGCCCACAATGAAAAATGCGAGCGGTCCTCCTCTTCGCTCATGCCGTTGCCGACTTCCAGCATGTCCATGTCGTTGAAGCGGCCCGGCCCGGCGTGTTTGCGCAGTCCGGCTTGCTTGTCGAGGATGGGCAGCACCCCCAGCGATGACCACGAGCCGTGGTTGTGCTCGCAGTTCCAGCACGGATAGATATCACCGGTGGTGCGCCATGAATGTCCGACATCGGCCGCCCACTCCCATGGCTTGTGGTCACCCCATTCGCAAATGCTGAAAAGCATGGGCCGCCCGGCATGGTGGATGGCATCGCGCATGGTGGTGTAAGCCGTCGCGGGATTGAGGCCCTCGGTGTCGCACCAGTCGTATTTGACGTAATCCACACCCCAGCGCGCATAGGTCAACGCGTCCTGGTATTCGTGACCGCGACTGCCGGCACGGCCCGCGCAGGTGGTGTTGCCGGCATCGGAATAGATGCCCAGCTTCAACCCCCTGGCATGGACATAGTCGGCCAGTGCCTTGATGCCCGAAGGAAATGTCTTGCGGTCGGGCTGGATGACACCGTTTGCATCACGCTGGCCATGCCAGCAGTCGTCGATGTTGATGTATTCGTAGCCTGCTGCCTTCATGCCCGAAGCGACCATTGCGTCAGCCATGCCACGGATCATGGCTTCATCCACATTGCAACCGAAGGTATTCCAGCTGTTCCAGCCCAGGGCGGGCGTTCTGCCAACCTGTTCGAACTTCTGTGCCATTGCCGCCAAAGGAAGGCACAGCACGATATGGAGAAATGCAAGGGAAAGGAGGCGTGTCATGGGTGCTCTTCCGTCATCTGATCAGATAAAGACCACATGCCGATCTGCATCCACTATTGGCGGCAGATTGCAGGCATGCTGTTGGTGATGTGCGCGCCAGCATGTTGCGGTGTGGTGCTCGATGGGCATGTTTCGAGCCAGTGGCGATTATGTGCCGTAGGTGAAGGGAAACGGCAGGCGCGGTCTATTCCAATTAAATGATGATGTATTCCGAGTCAGGCAGTGTTGGCGCGAAACGGCGACGGATGGCTGGCGTGAGCAGAGTGTGCCGGTGCCGCAAGCCTGATTTGCCTCCTTGTTTCCGTTGCGTCGAGGAATGATGATGCGCACATGACGAGCGGCAAGGGGAAAGTGATGAGGGTATCCGGGGGATGGGTGCTGGCGGGATGTCTTGCGTGGCTGTTGCCGATGGCAGCCTGTGCACAGGCCTCCTTTGCATGGCCTGAAGGCAAGAGGGCGGCAGTCAATCTTGCGTATGACGATGCCCTCGATTCGCAGTTGGATGTCGCCATCCCGGCGCTGGATCGTCATGGCCTGAAAGGCAGTTTCTACCTGACGCTGGGTGCGGAGCCGGTGCGCCTGCGCATGGAGGACTGGCGTGCCGCGGCCCGCAATGGGCATGAGCTTGGCAACCACACCTTGTTCCACCAGTGCTCGGGCACCGGCGAGGGGCGCGAGTGGGTGCAGCCGCACCAGGATTTGGACAACACCAGTGTCGCGCAGATGCGTGATCAGATACTGCTGGGCAACACCATGCTGCATGCGATGGATGGCAGCACCGAATTCACTTTCACCGCACCATGCGGCGACCGCATGGCACGGGACGGCAATTACATCGATGCAGTGAAGGACCAGTTCCTGGGCATCAAGCTGGTGTTCGGCGACATGAATGACATGCAGGCCCTGGACCCGGCCGCCACCGCCGCTATTGCACCGGTGGGTTTCAGCGGCAAGGAACTGATTGCGCTGGTGGATGAAGCCGCGCGCCGCGGCACCATGATCGCCTTCACCTTCCACGGCGTGGGGGGTGACCACCTGCAGACATCCGCCGAAGCCCACGAAGCCCTGCTGGCCCATCTGGCCAGGCACCTCGACGTGTTCTGGGTGGATACCTTCCGCAACCAGATGCGCTGGGTCCGCCGGCAGCAGGAATCGATGGACTCGCATGAACTGAATGAGTGAATGGGGACGTTATTTTTTGCAGGAATGGCTTTTGGCGTTATGGCACATTCCACTCATGTCGATGAATAAAATGAATTTCCCTGGCCATGGAGGTGATGGGAATGACACAGCGTGAGCCAAAGTTTGGCCCGGATATGCGGGATGTCCGATTCAAGGCTGATGTGGAGCGTGAGGCAGCAAGGCCGGGCGTTAGTTCGTCTGGTGTATTCCTGAATCAGTCGACGGACGAACTGGCAATTCCAACTGCGCAAGTCGAGATCGAGATAGTGTCGCGTTTTCGGCGGCGCTGGCTTGGGATGCTGTTGTTCCAACTCGTCACGGTGATTGCGATAACGGGTTGGGTCATGTTCGCTTTTTATCAGCCCGATCTCCCTGTTTCATCGCCCGTCTATGTCATGAATTTCATGATGATCGCGGGCTCGAGCCTGGGTGTCGGATTCTGTTCCATCAGAAGTTTTGACATGGATTCACAAGACAGGGTGGCCAATGTGGCCAAAGCCTACGTGGCGCAATTCATGCCACTGGGTGGACTTGTTTCCTGGGCGGTATGCATGTGCCTATTCTTGCGCGTGCTTCATGGTTGGGATCCGGGCGCTGCACGATTTTTCGTTTCGAACCCGTATGGCCTTCTTGTAACCGGATGGATGATCGGCATCCTTGCCATGCACTGGCTTCTGGTGCCCCTTATCACCGTTGTGGGCAGCAGGCGTGGCCGTGCATTGATGAAGGTGCTGGCAAAAAAAACGTATTGACAAGACGTGCTCGCACCGTGATGCGATGTGGCCACTCAGCCTGCCAGCCGGCGCTTGATGCGGCTGAGTGCAATGGGGGTGATGCCAAGGTAGCGGGCAATATCCACCTGGGTAAGGCGCGCAGCCAGCGAGGCTTCGTTCGTGATGAACAAGCGGTATCGATCTTCGGCACTCCGGCACAGCAGGTCGTATTCCCTGCGCTCCTTCTTCAGCCCAAGCCATTCGTTGAACCGCAGGATTTGCCGGGTGAGTTCCGCGTCCTGCAGAACGGCTTCAAGGAACCGGGGATAGGGAATGGTCATGAATTCCGAGTCCTCGATGCACGTCACGGCAAAGGCGCTGCCGGGTCCGCCTGCCTGCGCGATGCGTGATCCGAACAGGCCGCTGTCGGGAATGAAGCTTTTCACCCATTCCTTGCCTTCGTGAGTGAGGTAGTAGATTTTCACCAGCCCGGAACGCAGCACGAAGATTTCCTGGCATGCGTCGCCTTGATGGATGACATGCTGGCCGGCCAGGCGTGCCATCGGCTTCATGTGCGTACGCAATATCGGATGGGTGAGCAGTGCGGTTTGCAGTGCGCGGAATTCGGGGAGATCGGGCATGGCACGCTACCTGCGATGAACCTGGGTTAATGCGGCTTTGCGGCCAAGGCGCGATGGTGCGCACCTCGAACAAGAAGGGGTGCCATGATGTTATCCGAACCTCGCACGATCCTCATCACGGGTGGTACCAGTGGCGTCGGGCTGGAGCTGGCCCGGCAGTTGCACGGCAAAGGCCATCGAGTGATCGTGATGGCGCGTCCTTCCGAACGGCTTTCCCGCTTGCAGGACGAGATGCCGGGCGCCAAGGTGTATCCGTGCGATCTGGCGGACAAGCGCAGTGTCGAACATGGTTGGGGGCAGGTCGTCCAACAGCACCCGGACCTGTCGATCCTGGTCAACAATGCCGGTATCCAGTTGACGCCATGCTTTCTTGACGAGGATTTCGACTTTGACGGGATAGAACGCGAGATCACGGTCAACTTCATGGCGCCGGCCTGGTTGGCCTGCCTCGCACTGGGGTTGTTCACGGGTGACGGGCGCAGGGCGGCGATCATCAATGTCACCTCTGGCCTGGCCTTCCATCCCAAACGCAATGCCGCGGTGTATTGCGCGACCAAGGCAGCCTTGCGTTCGTTGACGCAGGGCTTGCGCTATCAGCTCGAAGGTACGCCCATATCGGTGGTCCAGGCAGTCCTGCCGCTGGTGGATACGCCGATGACCGCGGGCCGTGGCAAGGGCAAGCTGTCCGCCACGGAGGCGGCTTCCGGGATCGTCATGGGCATGGCCCGCGGCGCAACCGACATTCATGTCGGCAGGGCGCGATGGCTGCCATTGCTGGAGCGCATATCGCCGGCGATTCCGCGTGCCATCCTCAAGCGCGGATGAGGGGAGGCATGCGCGATCTCATCAAAATGGGGTTGGTCTTGGGGGCTGTGTTCGCTTCCACTTTCGTGATCCTGCGCCTGGCGGGGGTGCTCGGCCTGGAGGATATCCGCGGCTGGTTCGTGAGCGCCCATGGAATCGCGCCGATGTACCTGGCAATGCTTGTAATCGCACTGCTCTTCGCGGACTTGTTCGTGGCAATGCCCACCTTGACCATCTCCATCCTGGCCGGGTACTTCCTGGGAGGGTTCTGGGGTGCAGTGGTCGCTGCCACTGGCATGATGGCGGCGGGTGTGGCGGGTTATGGGCTGGGCCGGCGCTACGGAACCGTGCTGTTGGCACGGATCCATCGTGACGAACGAAAGCTTGCCGAGATCGAGGCGATATTCGCAGAGCGTGGTCTGTTGGTGTTGTTCGTGTGTCGTGCCGTGCCGATCCTGCCGGAAGTGAGTTGCTGCCTTGCAGGGGCCACGCGGATGCCGTTTGGCAGGTTCATGACGGGATTTGCGATCGGCACCGTACCGTACGCAGTGATTGCGAGTCATGCAGGGGCGGTCAGCTCGCTGGATGATCCGCTTCCGGCCATTCTGGTTTTCGTTGCCCTGCCGGGGGTGCTTTGGCTGTGCTGGTACTTCCTTTTCCTCCGCAAGCGCCAGCGGGCGTGATGAATGGCCAGTGCTTGCCCGAGGGGAGGGATATGCAGCCGGGCAACCACTTCCTGCCCTACACTTCCGGCTTACCCCGTCGAGCCAGCCGGAGCGCGCGTGAACGACCAGTTCCAGCATGTCATGGTGCTGATTTCGATCATCATCGGTTTGGCCATCACCCATTTGCTGTCGGGGGTGGTGGACGCCATCGATCGCGCCAACGACGAGGATGATCCGGAGATATTCAGTCCCCTGGCCGGGTTCTGGGGCGTCACGGTGTTCTTCTGGATGATCAATTTCTGGTGGTTCCAGTACCGCCTGATGTCGTTCGAAGGTGCGTGGACGCTGTGGCGCTATCTCTTCATCATCTTGTACTCGGTGGCGTTGTATACGCTGGCCGTCATCCTGGTGCCGCGCAACTGGGATGCGATCAAGCGTTATACCGAATACTTCATGCGCAACCGGCGCTACTTCTTCAGCGCGCTGCTTCTGGCCAATTTCGCGGACGTGGCCGACTCGTGGTTCAAGGGTGGCTGGGACTACGTGATCGG
>JBQGFJ010000008.1:0-5488 GCA_052040085.1 Pseudoxanthomonas sp. | reverse complement strand
CGAAGAAGCGCAGTTGCTGGCGCGCCGCATATCCGAAGCCGGTTTTGATGATTACCTGCTGGTGACCACGGGGCCCGAGGTGAACAGCATTGCCTTGGGCATGTACCGCAACCGGGAAGGGGCACAGCGTCGTCTCGAGGCCCTGCAGGCGGCTGGTTTCGATGCGCGGATGCAGACCCCGGATGCCAGTGTCCAATGGTGGCTGGACGTCATGCCTGCGGCGGGCTTCGCCGAGGCGCAGGCACGGGGATTGCCAGGGTCCCCGGGCATGGTTTCCCTTGCATGTGGCGACCTGCGCTAGAATTCGCATCCGCCGGCCCCTGCCGGCCCCGGCATTGCCGCTTTAGCTCAGCCGGTAGAGCAACCGCCTTGTAAGCGGTAGGTCATCCGTTCGATTCGGATAAGCGGCACCATCTGGACGTTCGCCAATGTCCGGATACCCACGAAACACGGCGGTTCCATTGAATGGGGCAAGTGCATGCCGTTGGTGTCATGGCGATACGCACAGCATTAGTAAAGGCCGAGTGTTTGCTTGGTGGCCTCGGTTGCAAGTTGCTTGATTGGCTCCAGACCAACCGACCTTGGGTCCTGATGGCCGGTCATGCCACATCCGTGCTCCCTCGCGCGCTGCTTTGACGTGCCCGAGAGCAAGCAGCATGTTGCTCTCTGTTGCCTGGGGGAAGGGCTTGCCGGAAGTCGGCTGCTTTCAGTAACTCCAACCCATCTTCCGATAGAACTTGGCCAGTACCCAGGCAGGGCCGATCAGCAGGTAAACGAGGTCGGTGAAGAAACTGGGCTTCTTGCCTTCGATCTTGTGGCCGATGAATTGCGCGATCCACGCCACCACGAACACGCCCAGTGCCAGCCAGGCCAGGTTGGCAATGCCGATGCGATGTTCCAGCAGGCGGCAACTGCAGGCCATGACGAAGAAGACCACCAGCATGCCCATGCCCAGCGGGCGCGACAGCCGGTAATAGAACATCCACGCGGCGAACATCGCCACGGCAGCCCAGATGCCGGTTTTGAACAGCGTGCCGAAGATCGGAATGCACCAGATCAGCGCAATCACCGACCAGAGGATGGCGGGCACCGCGAAGATGTGGATCCACTGGTTGGTGTTGTTGCGGTGGTCGCCCGAATAACTGGCGAACCAGCGGTCCACCGGCCGCTGCGTGGCTGCGTTCATTCCGCCCTCCCGAGGCTCAGTGCGCTTGGGTATGGAGCATAGCGCAGTCCGCCCGGCTCAATGCGGGGTGACGGTGGAGAAAAGCTGGATCACCGCTACGCCGGCGACGATCAATCCGATGCCCAGTACTGCAGGCAGGTCCAGTGGTTGCTTCAGTACCAGCCAACCGATCAGGGCGATCAGCACGATGCCCGCACCGCCCCAGATCGCATATGCCACGCCGACCGGTACCGTTTTCAGTACCAGTGAAAGGAAGTAGAAGGCAGCGCCATAGCCGAGCACCACGATGGTGGTGGGCCACGGACGGGTGAATCCGTCGGAGGCCTTCAGTGCGCTGGTGGCAATCACTTCGGCCACGATGGCGAAGGACAGATAGAGGTAACCGATCTTCATCTCGGGCCCGTGGAATGCGGCAGTGCGCGGTGACGCACAGGCTACTTCACGGAGCAGTGAATCCCGGCTATACGGACACGCTGCCCCAGGCCTTGCGGGCAGCGTGATTCCGTGCGCCGTTGACGGGGTTCAATCCAGTTGGATGTCCGCCAGGCGTTCAAGGGCTTCGGCGTATTTCGCGCGCGTGCGTTCGATCACTTCGGCGGGCAGCCTTGGGCCTGGCGCGGTCTTGCCCCAGTCCAGCGTTTCCAGATAGTCGCGCACGAATTGCTTGTCGTAGCTCGGCGGGCTGGTGCCCACTTCGTACTGGTTGGCAGGCCAGTAACGCGAGGAGTCCGGTGTCAGCATCTCGTCCATGATGTACAGGCGGCCATCGGCATCGGTGCCGAATTCGAACTTGGTGTCGGCCAGCAGGATGCCGCGTCCCGCGGCGTATTCGGCGGCGAAGCGGTAGATGCGCAGGGTGGCATCGCGGACGCGCTCGGCCAGTTCCGCACCCACGGCCTTGACCATGGTGTCGAAGTCGATGTTTTCGTCATGGTCGCCCACGGCGGCCTTGGTGGATGGCGTGAAGATCGGTTCCGGCAGTTGTTCGGCCTGGCGCAGGCCGCTGGGCAGTTCGATGCCGCTGACCTTGCCGGTGCGCTGGTAATCCTTCCAGCCGCTGCCGATCAGGTAACCACGGGCAATCGCTTCCACCGGCACCGGCTTGAGCCGCTTGGTCACCACGGCACGCCGGGCGTACAACGCAGGGTCCGTGCCTTCAGGCAGCACGTTGGCCACGTCGATGCCGGTCAGGTGGTTGGGAATCAGGTGCGCGGTCTTGGCGAACCAGAAGTTGGAAATCTGGCACAGCATCTCGCCCTTGCCCGGGATGGGGTCCGGCAGGACCACGTCGAATGCACTCAGACGATCGGTGGCGACCATCAGCAGGTAGTCGCCCGGCGGTGTATCGGCGGGCAGGCGCTCACGCGGGATATCGAATACGTCACGGACCTTGCCGCGATGGCGCAGCGGCAGGCCGGGCAGATCGGATTGGAGCAGTGTCGTGGGCACGGACATTCCTTCGCGGTCTGGGGGGACTCCGCCACCTGGCTGGCCAAGGCCGAAACCGGGCGGGTCGGCTAGTTTACGGCGCGAAGGCCCGCCGTGTGCCGTAAAATGCCCGGCAACCTCACGGGACCGGTCGGTCGGATGAAGCGCTGGTACGGCAAATTGCTGGGTGTGATCGCGGGCGCGCTGCTGTTCCGGCCCAATCCCCTGTTCGGCGCGGCCATCGGCCTGCTGATCGGACATGCCTTCGATACCGACTGGTTCAAGCTGGCCAAGCGCGACAACCCCTACCGGGTATTCGGCCTGACCAGCGACGCCAGCGATGCCGAGATCGATCAGGCCTATCGCCGGCTGATGTCGCAGTACCACCCCGACAAGGTGGCCGGCGCTGCACCGGAGTTGCGGCAGCAGGCCGAACACAAGGCGCGCGAGATCAACGCCGCCTACGACCGCATCAAAACGCTGCGCAAGCGCTGACCCACGGGAATCCCATGTCCGATTGCATCATTGCTCCGTCCATTCTTTCCGCCAATTTCGCCCGCCTGGGCGAGGAAGTGGACAACGTGCTGGCTGCTGGTGCCGACTGGGTGCATTTCGACGTGATGGACAACCATTACGTGCCCAACCTGACCATCGGCCCGATGGTGTGTGCGGCGCTGCGCAAGCATGGCGTGACCGCGCCCATCGACGTGCACCTGATGGTGGAGCCGGTGGATCGCATCGTGCCCGATTTCGCCGAAGCCGGTGCCAGCATCATCAGCTTCCACCCCGAAGCCTCAAAGCACGTGCATCGCACCGTGCAGTTGATCAAGTCCCATGGCTGCAAGGCCGGTCTGGTGCTGAACCCGGCCACGCCGGTCGAAGTGCTGGACTGGGTGCTGCCGGAACTGGACCTGGTGCTGCTGATGTCGGTCAATCCCGGTTTCGGCGGGCAAGCATTCATTCCTTCCACGCTGGACAAGCTGCGTGCCGTGCGCGCGATGATCGACAAGACCGGCAAGGACATCCGGCTGGAGATCGATGGCGGCGTCAAGGCGGACAACATCGGCCAGATCGCGGCAGCGGGTGCGGATGCTTTCGTGGCGGGTTCCGCCATCTTCAATACGCCGGACTACGCGAATGTGATCGCGCGCATGCGGGATGAGGTGTCGAAGGCGCGTTCGCTCTGAGCGCGGGAGCAGTTCCCGAATCTGGCCGTGCGAATGGGTGATATGAGACAGTGACCCGGATCAGGCCGGACGGTACCGGCAGGCGAGGGGGAATGATGTCCTTATCCGGGAAGTTCAAAGCGTGGCCATTGGCATTGGCTGCATGGGTGGTATCCGGCATGGCCGTGGCAGCGCCGCAGCATGATCTGTTGGTAGGTTCCTATACGCGCGAGGCAGGCGAGGGCATCTACCTGTATCGCTTCGACGCCGCGAGTGGCCGCTTGCAGGAAGTGCCCTACCAGACCGTGCCAGTGAAGAATCCTTCCTGGCTGGCCTTGTCGAAAGATGGTCAGCATGTATATGCCGTCAGTGAAGTCGGTACCGGTGATGCGGACCCGGTCGGGCGCGTGAATCATCTTTCCTTCGATGCAAAAGGCCAGTTGGGCCTGCGCGGCAACATGTCCACGCTGGGAGACCATCCGACCCATGCCTCGCTGAGCGCGGATGGGCGCTATCTGTTTGTTTCCAATTATTCGGGTCCGGCGGATCCGGGCGGCACGCTGGCCGTGTTGCCGGTTGCCGCCGATGGACAACTGGGACCCGTGACCCAGATCCACAGTTACCAGGCCAGCGGCAAGGTGCCGGACCGTCAGATGTCGGCGCATGTGCACTCCGCCGTGTGGTCGCCCGATGGGCGCCATCTCGCCGTCAGCGACCTGGGCGGTGATCGCGTCTACGTGTATCGCTACGACTCGGGCGCCAATGCCGAGCGTCCGTTGCAGCCGGCGGATCCTGCTTTCCTGGCGTTGCCGCCCGGAAGCGGGCCGCGCCACCTGGTGTTCGATGCCTCCGGCCGGCATGCCTACCTGACGCTTGAAATGACCGGGCAGGTGGCGGTGCTGGACCATGACGATGGCCGCCTGTCGCTGCGCCGGGTGGTGGATCTGGCAGGGCCGGAGTTCGAAGGCGGCCATGGCACGGGTGCCATCCACCTGTCGGATGACGGGCGCTTCCTCTACACGGTGAACCGTGGCGACGACAATCACCTGTATGTCTTCGCGGTGGATCCGCAAGGCGATGTTTCGCTGCTGCAACGGCACCCCACCGGGGGACGGCAGACGCGTGAATTCACTTTGGACCCGAGCGGTCGCTTCCTGCTGGTGGCGAACCAAGGGGCTGATGCCATTGGCATCATCGCGCGTGATCCTGAAACCGGCTTGCTGTCGGAGACCGTGCAGACGGTTAAAACGACCCTGCCGGCCTACCTGGAATTCATTCCCGCCCGCTGAGGCAAGGTCCGGAAGAGTGGACCTCCAAATGTGTCATCCCCGCGAAGACGGGGATCCAGCGACTTTGTGATCAATGACTTGGAGATCACGGGATTGACCAGTCCTTGATGCTGCCGAGAAGCGCTTGCGCCTTCCTCGGTTGATCATCCGCCGCAGTAGAAAGGAAAAGGGCGACGGTATTCACCGTCGCCCCGGAAGATTGGAGGCTGATCCTGCCCCCGCCATTCATCCCTGCTATGGCCTTCCATACTCCTTGAACAAGATGACGTGCATATGACGGCTTGCCGGGAACCCCCGGTGGCGGGTTAAAGTACGGCCATGTCCGGACGAGTGATCCTGCATTCCCTTTCTTCCGAGCGCCGTGCGTGGCGATGGCGGCCCGTTGCCGTCGCCTGCCATGCCCCCATGACCCGGAAGGA
>JBQGFJ010000007.1:0-4733 GCA_052040085.1 Pseudoxanthomonas sp. | reverse complement strand
TGCTGGTTGCGATGTATGGCGGCCTGCTTCCTGGCCGGTCGTTCACCGAATTGCGCCTGCGTGGTTTGTCATTGACGCTGGAACGCACGGAGGACGGGACGTGGAATGTCCACGGTCTGCCCGGTCAGCACGCTGGCGGTGATCCGCTTGATGCGTTGCAGGGGTTGGGGGAATTGCAGATCGTCGATGGCGCGCTGGTGATTGCAGCGCCGTCGCTGGGGCGTGAGATACACCTGCCCAGGATCGATCTTCGGCTGCGCGTGGATGGCGACCGCCTGCGTGCAGGTGCCCGTGCCTGGAGCCGCGAAGACGGACAGCCCTTGCAGGCGAATCTGGATTTCGATCGAGCCACGAACAGTGGCCGTGCTTATGCAGGACTGGACTCCCGGAACCTGGGTGAGTGGCAGGCATTGCTGGATCTGGGCGGCATTGCCGTGGTGTCGGGATCGGGCACGTTGCGTGCCTGGGCCGAAGTCGAACAACGCCGGCTGGTGTCATTGGTCTCCGATCTGCGCTTGCAATCATTGGAATTGAAAGGTGCGCCGCTGGACGGCGTGCAGCAAGCCCCATCGTTGGAATTCGGACGTCTCGATGCGAGCACGCGCTGGCAGCGTACGCAGGATGGCTGGCGTTTCGATGCGCCCATGTTGCGTGTTGGCAGTGGTGCCGGAACACAGACACTCGATGGTTTGACCTTTGCCGGTGGCAAGCGTTTCGCCATGGTGGCGGATACGCTGGATGCCGGACCCTTGCTGTCTGTCGCCGGGCTCAGTGACCGCCTGTCACCGCAGTTGCGTCATTGGTTGATGCAGGCGTCACCACGTGGATCGGTGTCCGGGCTTTCCATTGCGGGCGAGCAGGGTGGCGCGATGCAACTGCAAGCACAGCTTTCCGGGCTGGGTTTCGGTCCAGTGGGCGATGCGCCCGGCGTGGATGGATTGGCGGGACGGTTGCAAGGTGACGAGCAGGGTTTCGTGCTGGATCTGGCCGAAGACGCGACGGTGCGTTTCGATTGGCCCAGCGGATTCGGCGTGGTCCACGATGTGTCGTTGCAAGGCCAACTGGTGGGTTGGCGGGACGATGGCTGGCGCATCGGCACTTCGGCGCTGCGCTTGAAAGGCAGTGACTACGGCGTGCATGTGCGGGGCAATCTGTGGTTCCAGACCGATGGCCGGCGCCCGCGGATCGATATTGCGGCCGATATCGACGATGCGCCGGTCATTGCGGCGAAGCGCTTCTGGGTCCACCACCGCATGCCGGAGGCGGCCATCGAATGGCTGGATGCCGCCTTGATGGGCGGCTGGGTGCGCGAAGGACATGCGGTGGTCTCCGGTGACCTGGATGACTGGCCGTTCACCGGCACCGATGGCCGCTTCGAGGCACGGGGACGCATCGATGATGGCCAGTTCCGCTTCCAACCGGACTGGCCCGAATTGGATGGCGTGGCTGCCGATGTGGCGTTCATCGGCAATGGCTTCGATATCCACGGGAAAGGCGACCTGATGGGCGTCGACATCGGGCATTTCAGTGCCGCCATCGAGGATTTCTCGGAAGCGGAATTGAAGATCAGTGCGGAGTCCGAGTCGGAAGCGTCACGTCTGCTGGCGATGCTGCGGCAAAGCTCCTTGCAGCGGACGCATGGCGACACCATGGATCATCTGGTGGCCAGTGGTCCGGTGAAAGTGGATTTCGAGTTGTTGCAGCCGTTGCACAAGCATCGCCCCGTGCAACGCAAGCTGGGTGGCACGGTTGAGCTGCGGGGTGCGAAGCTGGCGGAGAAGCGCTGGGACGTGGCATTCGAGGATGTCCGCGGGGTGGCGCGTTACGACCAAGGTGGCTTCGTCGCCGAACAATTGGCAGTGAAAAGCGAAGGCCGCCCGGGGAAGCTTTCGCTGCGTGCGGGTAGTGGTGCGTTGGACAAGCAGCAGGCGTTCGAAGGCGAACTCTCGACGACGTTGCAGGCCGATGAACTGCTGGCGCGTGCGCCGCGGTTGGCATGGCTTGAACCCCACGTCGACGGGGTTTCGGAATGGACCGTGGCGGTTGCCATCCCGGCGGGCAATGCGGGTACCGGCGGGCTGACGCTGCGTTCGGACATGGTCGGCACCACGCTGGCGTTGCCGGAGCCGCTGGCGAAGCCGGCTGCGGCGAAACTGCCGGTATCGGTGAAGACAACACTGCCACTGGAAAAAGGGCCGGTGGATGTGGTGTTCGGCGATGTGCTCGCATTGCGAGCCGACATGGCGAGCGACAAGCCCGGTTTGCATGTCGTGTTGGGGGGGGGCGATTTGCCGAAGGCGATGCCCGCGACAGGACTGACGGTAACCGGGAGCACTCCGCGCCTGGATGCGCTGGGCTGGGTGGCCATGGTGCAGCGCGGAGAAGGCGAGGGTGGACTCTCGCTGCGGCATGCGGATGTGCTCGCGGATACGTTGTTGATTGCAGGTTCCGGATTTCCGCAAACGCGTTTGCAGGCGGCCCCCGCCGATGCGGCGATGGCGATCACGCTGGAGGGGCCTGCCTTGTCGGGAGGACTGCTGGTGACGGATGAGCCGCACATGGCGGTGACCGGCAGGCTGCAACGCCTGCACTGGCGCCCGGTGGCAGCAGGGAACGACCCGGCCGATACCAATACCCATGCAGGCACCATTGCGGATTTCGATCCAGCAAGGATTCCGGCATTGGCGCTGGAAGTGGACGACCTGCGTTTCGGACAGGCTGGGCTGGGCAATGCTTCATTGCGCACCCAGCCGGTGGCAGGTGGTTTGCAGGTGGAGAAACTGCAATTGCGTGCACCCAAACAACAGATCGACCTGACAGGCACATGGTCCGGGACGGGTAACAGCGCACGCACACGGATGGACGTGCAGGTGAAGAGCCAGGACTTTGGTGCCCTGTCCGACAACCTGGGATTCAAGGGGCGCGTTGGCGGAGGCCACGGCACGGCCAGTGTCCAGGTCGCGTGGCCGGGCAGCCCGGCGCAATTCCGGCTCGAGGCGCTGGAAGGCAGCGTGGTGGTTTCCGCACGCGATGGCAGCCTGCTGGAAGTGGAACCGGGCGCCGGACGCATGCTGGGCCTGTTGAGTGTCGCGGAAGTGCGCCGCCGCTTGATGCTGGATTTCAGCGATTTCTTCTCCAAGGGCTTCGCCTTCAATCGCATCGACGGCAGCGTGCAACTGGGCGATGGCCTGGCCCGCAGCGAGGACTTGGTGATCGATGGTCCTTCCGCCGAAATGCGCATTCGCGGACACACCGACCTGAAGGCGGAACAGTTCGATCAGACCATTGAAGTCCTGCCTAAATCCGCCAATGTATTGACGGCAGTGGGCGCCGTGGCTGGCGGCCCCTTGGGTGCCGCGGTAGGCGCGGTGGCCAATGCGGTGTTGCAGAAACCGCTGAGCGAAATGGGGGCAAAGACCTATCATGTCTCCGGTCCCTGGAAGCAACCGCGCGTGGAAGTTCTGCAGAAGGAACAATCCCGTGCACACACGAACGAGACCGGTGGACGCGTGCGCGCGCCATGAGCGCCGGCGCATCTGCTTGTGAAACTTGCGGGGACGGTATTTCGTCCCCAATTGGATAGCCATGAACCTGACCCCCGTTGACCACGCCGAAACCCGTTTGTTGCTGCCAGCCGAGCTGGACCAGCAAAGCCTGCATCTCGCCTTCGGCACGCTGCTGGGGCCGGGCATTGATTTCGGTGACCTGTATTTCCAGCATTCCCGGCGCGAGAGCTGGACGGTGGAAGACGGCATCGTCAAGGACGGTGCGCATTCCATCGAGCAGGGTGTCGGCGTACGTGCGATTTCCGGCGAGAAGACCGGCTTCGCCTATTCCGATGACATCAACCGCACCGCCCTGCTGGATGCGGCGCGTTCGGCACGCGCGATTGCGCGCAGTGGCGATGCACGTGCGCCGGCTGCGCTGGTCCGTGGCAATGGCCGCTTGCTGTATCCCGGCGAAGATCCCATCGATGGACTGGGCAACGAGGCCAAGGTGGAGACCCTGCGCCGTGTCGATCGCTTCCTGCGCGCCGCTGATCCGCGGGTGCAGCAGGTGACGGTCAGCCTGTCCGGTGGGCTGGATACCGTGCTGGTGGCACGCAGCGATGGCGTGCTGGCCGCGGATGTCCGCCCGCTGGTGCGTTTGAACGTGCAGGTGATCGTGGAGCACGGCGGACGCCGTGAATCAGGCTATGCCGGCATGGGTGGACGTTATGCGTATGCCGAATTGTTCGCGGATGGCAAGCCGGAAGCCTTGGCCCAGGAGGCCCTGCGGCAGGCCCTGGTGAACCTGGATGCCGTGGATGCGCCAGCCGGCGTGATGCCGGTGGTGCTGGGGCCGGGTTGGCCAGGCGTGCTGTTGCATGAAGCCGTGGGCCACGGCCTGGAAGGCGATTTCAACCGCAAGGGCACCAGTGTCTATGCAGGGCGCATGGGCCAGCGCGTCGCTTCACCGGGCGTCACCATCGTCGACGATGGCACGCTGCAGGGGCGCCGCGGTTCGTTGAACATCGATGACGAAGGCACGCCGACCCATTGCACGCCGCTGATCGAGGACGGCGTGCTGACTGGCTACATGCAGGACACCTTGAATGCGCGGCTGATGGGCATGGCGCCGACCGGCAACGGCCGCCGCGAGTCGTTCGCGCACCTGGTCATGCCGCGCATGACCAACACGTACATGCTGGCGGGGCAGCACGACCCGGAAGAAATGATCCGCTCGGTGACGAA
>JBQGFJ010000006.1:0-1554 GCA_052040085.1 Pseudoxanthomonas sp. | reverse complement strand
GTCGGCTTCCGGCACGGTGGTGTCATGGATGGAGAAATCACGCACATGCAATTCGTAGATCACCATGTCCGTCTGGGCGTCGAGGACGGGTGCCTGCGAGTCATCCCATCCCGTCGGCTTCAATGCCGGGTCGCCGAGATCGGTGACCCAGCTGCGGCGTGAGTTTGCATTGAGGGAGACGGAGTAAGGATCGGTCACGCGGTTGCGGACAATGCCGCTCCCGGGCACGAACACATCCACGAGATAGGTGTAGTAAGTACCGGACAGATCCTGGGGGGTGGCATGCGACCAGATGCCGCTGGCATCGTCGCGCTGCATCGCTTGCAGCGTTGTGGCCGCGCTATCCGCGGTGTCGTGCAGGCACAGCGCAACACTGCGCGCGGTCGGTGCCCAGAGGTCGAAACGGGTACCTTGTGCGTCGATGCTGGGGCCGAGTGCATGGTCGGCGGCATTGGCGTACAGATCGTCCAGGGCGCCTGCGTGCTGCAGGGCGGTGGCATCCAGCACGTTGCCCTGGCTGTCTTCCCGCACCAGCAACAGTTGGCCTTGCAGCAACAAAGAAAGGCGCGTGCTGTCCACATTGCCGAGGACGAGGGTAGGGCCGCTCCCGATGAATCGGAAACGTTCGTACAGCGGCAATGCCGGTGCCTTGGCGGTGTGCAGTACCTCGATGCTGCCTTCCGCGCCGCGTACCGGTTGCCCGGATGATGCCGTGATGCCGCCATGCGCCGCGTGATAAAGCCGGAAGTGACCGCCATGGTCGATGCCGGGCCAACGGATCATGCTCTTGTCCAGCCAGTGCGCGCGTGCAGGAATGTCGTCTTGCTGTGTGGCTGGGGCAAGCAAGCGCGCGGCGGGCTCCGCGTTGCAATCCTGCACCGTGGCGGCAGGCAGCGTGGCCGCTGATGCTTGCGAGGAAGCCAACAGGAAAGTGAAGGTGAGGAGTGCGCGTGTGCCTGTCACTGTGGCCATCGGAATTCTCCATGCAGGATCAGCGGCATGCCGCCAGCATGCCTGGAACGTGGATGTGGCCGGATGGATCCCCGGGCCGGACGCCTGGACTCAGGCGGGGGCCCGGACATGCGCGGTTTCGACGATTCCGTACCAGCTGCCGTATGCCGGCAGGCGCAGGTGTCCACCGTCGACGGTCCCGGACATGAGCCCATGCCCCTCCGTCGCATGGCTGTCGATGCCGTCCAGCACAACGTCTACATCGTTGGCGGACAGATTGAAGGCAACCAGCAAGCGCTGTCCTTCGTCTTCACGAATGAAGGCAAGCACCGGCTCGGGGGCGTCCAGGAAGCGGATGCTGCCACGCACCAGTGCAGGCTGTGTCTTGCGCCAAGCCAGGAAGCGGCGTGTTGCATTGAGGGTGGAATGCGGATCGGCATCCTGCACGGCAACGTTGTGCAGTGTGTGTGCACGAGGAATGGGAAGCCATGGCCTGCCGCTGCTGAAGCCGCCCGTTTCGCTGGCATCCCATGGCATCGGCGTGTGGCAGCCATCGCGTCCCTTGAAGTTGGGCCAGAACGCAATGCCGTAGGGATCCTGCAG
>JBQGFJ010000005.1:0-7516 GCA_052040085.1 Pseudoxanthomonas sp. | reverse complement strand
CTTGCTGGTCTCGGCCGGCATCTCCGCGGGCGGCATCCACGTCGCGGGCGCGGCCAGCAACGCGGCCATGTCCGCGGGCTGCTCGATGGCATAGGTCCGCGTGTGCAGCCATTCCACGTCGCCCTTCAACGCCAGTTGCTGCAAATCGGAGAAAGCGGGCTCGGCGCTTTGCCAATCCTGGCATCCTGCGCAGGCCAGCACAGCAAGCAATGCCGCACTTCCCATCCATTTCGCCAGCATGGCAACGCCTCCTGCAACTGCCGGGAAGTCCGGCCAGAAACGACAAGGCCCCGTAGAGACGGGGCCCGGTCGACATTACGGGATGTCTATGCCGCTTCAGGCCTCGGCGACCACGCTCACGGTACGACGCTTCTTCGGGCCCTTGGTGGAGAACTCCACCTTGCCGTCGACCAGCGCGAACAGCGTGTGGTCACGGCCCAGGCCGACGCCGCTGCCCGGATGGAACTGGGTGCCGCGCTGACGCACGATGATGTTGCCGGCTTCGATGGCCTGGCCGCCGTAGATCTTGACGCCCAGCATCTTCGGATTGGAGTCGCGGCCGTTGCGCGATGAACCTACGCCCTTTTTATGTGCCATGACGGCTTCTCCTCAGTTGCTGTCGCCGGCGTTGATGCCGGTGATTTCGATTTCGGTGTAGTGCTGCCGATGCCCCTGGCGCTTCATGTGGTGCTTGCGGCGGCGGAATTTGATGATGCGAACCTTGTCGGCGCGGCCGTGGGCCACGACCTTGGCAGTGACGCTGGCGCCCTTGAGCGCGTCACCCACCTTGATGCCTTCGCCGTCGCCCAGCATGAGGACGTTGTCGAACGTCACTTCGTTGCCGGCTTCGGTTTCCAGCTTTTCGACGCGGAGCGTTTCGCCCTGCGCCACGCGGTATTGCTTACCGCCGGTTACCAATATTGCGTACATGTGGAGCCTCTTGATTCTGTAGTTATTCTTGGCCTGCCCACCATCGAGGGCGGACAGAAGCGGGATTATAAGGAATTCAGCCGGTTGCGCGCAACCAGGGGGATGGATGGGGAATGAGCTGTTCAGCCATTGGCGTCCCACGGCGGCGGATCGAAACGTGCGGCCAGGAACTCCACCAGGGCACGCACCCGGGGAGGCACCATACGCCGCCCGGGCATGACCGCATGGATACCACTGGACGAAACCGGGAAACCGGGCAGGACCGGCACCAGCCGCCCTTGGCGCAGGTCTTCACACACGTGCCAAGTGGAATGCAGGGCGATGCCCAGCCCAGCCAGGACAGCCTGGCGCAAGGCATCGCCATAGTTGCTCTCGAAACGCCCGGCAACCCTCACCACGACCGGAGACCCATCCGGCTGCTGCAATGTCCACGCATCCTGTCGACCGTCGCGACCGGTCAACAGGACGCAGTCGTGATTGGCCAAGTCTCCCGGGACCCGGGGCACGCCCCTGCTTTCGAGATAGGCAGGCGAAGCACAGAGTTGGCGGTGATTGACCGCCAACTGGCGTGACACCAGTCCGGAATCGGCCAGGTCACCGATCCGTATTGCCAGATCGAAACCGGCACCCACCAGATCCACGTAGCGGTCATCCAGGTCCAGGCTGACCCGCACGCGCGGATGCAGGCCAAGGAATTCCGGCAACAGTGGCGCGATGTACTGGCGTCCGAACGAGGCCGATGCCGTGACACGCAACGTACCCGCCACATCCTGTGCGGCCTCACGCAAGGTCTCGCCCAGGGATTCCATCTCATCGACCAGTACCCGCCCCCGTTCGGCCAGCGCCAATCCTTCCGGTGTTGGATGTAACCGCCGGGTGGTCCGATGCAGCAGGCGCACCCCCAGTTCCTTTTCCAGCCGCTTCAGCCGCTGACTGGCTACCGCAACGGACAAATCCAGGCTGTGTGCGGCCGCCGTGATCGACCCCAGATCAAGCACGCGCAGGAACAGCGCCAGATCACCCACACGATCCATTATCAATATTTCCTTGATAGTGATTGGGGATATTCGCCGTTTTTCGAACATGAGAAAAGACCCAAGCTGCTGCCCTCCCCATCACCGCCTGACACCATGCCTCCCCTGCCCACCCCTCCACAGCGCATGCCGGTTGCGTTGTATGCCTTGACCGCCGGCGCGTTCGGCATCGGCACCACCGAATTCGTGATCATGGGCCTGCTGATGCAGGTCGCAGCCGACCTGCAGGTCAGCCTGCCGATGGCAGGCTTGCTGATCTCCGGCTACGCGCTGGGCGTGTTCGTCGGCGCACCGTTGCTGACGCTCGCAACCCGCAGACTGCCGCGCAAGACCGTGCTGGTCGCGCTGATGGTGGTGTTCACCCTTGGCAATCTCGCCTGTGCCCTTGCGCCGAACTACGCATTGCTGATGGCCGCACGCGTAGTCACTTCACTGGCACACGGCACGTTTTTCGGTGTCGGGGCGGTGGTGGCGACCGGACTGGTGGGTGAAGATCGCAAGGCATCGGCGATATCGGTGATGTTCACGGGCCTGACCGTTGCCACCCTGTTGGGCGTGCCCGCCGGTGCATGGCTCGGCCTGCAATACGGATGGCGCTCGACGTTCTGGGCGGTGGCCGTGATCGGCGTGGTCGCGACGTTGGTGATCGCTACGCTGGTGCCTGCCGACCGCAGCGCACCACAGGCATCCAACGTGCATGGCGAGATCAAGGCAGTCTCGCGTGTCCCGGTCATGCTGGGCCTGCTGATGACCGTGCGCGGCTTCGGTGGCATGTTCGCGGTCTACACGTACATCCAGCCGTTGCTCACGCAGGTTACGGGTTTCGCCGACGCTGCCGTATCCCCGATCCTGCTGGTGTTCGGCGTCGGCATGATCATCGGCAACCTGCTCGGCGGTCGCCTTGCCGACCGCGGCGTGCAGCGCGCGCTGATCCTCACCCTGCTGGCGCTGGCGCTGGTGATGGGCCTGATGACGTTCGCGCTGCACAACCGTATCGCCATGGTGCTGTTCACCGGCCTGCTAGGTGCAACCGCATTCGCCACTGTGTCACCCTTGCAGATGTGGGTGTTGCAACGCACACCGGGGGCGCAGAGCCTTGCATCCAGCCTGAACATTGGCGCCTTCAACCTCGGCAATGCCTTCGGCGCATGGCTCGGCGGCACCGTGATCGCAAGTCGCCTGGGCCTTGAAGCGCTTCCGTGGATGGGCGCCCTCGTGCCGCTGTCGGCCGCGGTCGTGGCGTGGATGGCGATCAGCAGCGAGCGCAGGCGCCAGGCGGTGATCTCCTGTGCCGACACGGCCTGACCATGCCGGGCGTGGTCGGAGGTCGCTGAAGTATGCTTGGTGCTGGACACTGGCCCGGGCGCGATCCCCGCATCGACGCTGGCCTCATTGGGCAAACACTGAAGTGACTCTCCCTCCCCTATTCGCCCGCCGCCTGGCCAAGCTGCTGGCCGGGCTGTTCCTGTTCGGCATTGGCACCAGTCTGATGGTGCGTGCCAACCTGGGCCTGGCACCCTGGGACGTGCTGGCCCAAGGCGTGGCACGGACTACCGGGTGGTCATTCGGACTGGTGATCGTATTGACTGGCCTGGCCGTCCTGCTGTTGTGGTGGCCGTTGCGCCAGAAACCCGGGCTGGGAACCCTCCTGAACGCCTTGTTGATCGGTCCCAGCGCCCAGTTCGGGCTATGGCTGCTGCCGGAGTTCAACATCCTGTGGCAACAGGTCGCCGTGTTCACGGCAGGCCTGCTGTTGCTGTCGCTGGCCACCGGGCTGTACATCGGGGGGCGATTCGGCGCGGGACCACGTGATGGCCTGATGATCGGACTGCATCATCGCCTGGGCTGGCCCATCTGGCTGGCACGCACCTTGGTCGAAGGCTCGGCGCTGGTAGTTGGCTGGCTGTTGGGCGGGACTGCCGGCATCGGCACCATTGCCTTTGCGCTGCTGGTTGGGCCCCTGGTAGGCAAGGCCCTGCGCTGGTGCGACACCACGTTGCCTGAACCGATGACCCGCCCTGCTTCGGCCTGAATGACAGGCATGCGTCAGTCAAGGATTGCGGGATTTGCTCCCGGATCGTCGGCTCGGTAGGCTGGGCGATTCCCCGCCCGCCTCCCCCGGCCTCAAACGGACCCCCTCCCGATGGCGATGGACAGCATCAAAATCCGTGGTGCGCGCACGCACAACCTCAAGAACATCGACCTGGACCTGCCGCGCGACAAGCTGATCGTGATCACCGGCCTGTCCGGTTCCGGCAAGTCCTCGCTGGCCTTCGACACCATTTATGCCGAAGGCCAGCGCCGTTACGTGGAATCGCTGTCGTCGTACGCCCGGCAATTCCTCAGCGTGATGGAAAAGCCGGACGTGGACCACATCGAAGGCCTGTCCCCGGCCATTTCGATCGAACAGAAATCCACCTCGCACAACCCGCGCTCGACCGTGGGCACCATCACCGAAATCTACGACTACCTGCGCCTGCTTTATGCACGCGTAGGCACACCGCGCTGCCCGGACCATGGGTTCCCGCTGGAAGCGCAGACGGTCAGCCAGATGGTGGACCAGGTGCTGGCGCTGGACGGCGAACAGCGCTGGATGCTGCTGGCCCCGGTGGTGCGCGAGCGCAAGGGCGAGCACGTGCAGGTGTTCGATCAGTTGCGTGCGCAGGGCTTCGTGCGCGTGCGCGTCAACGGTGAACTGCATGAAATCGATGCGGTGCCCGCCCTGGCGTTGCGCCAGAAGCACACCATCGAAGCCGTGATTGATCGTTTCCGCCCACGCGAAGACATGAAGCAACGGCTGGCCGAAAGCTTCGAGACCGCGCTCAAGCTCGGTGACGGCATGGCATCGGTGGTTTCGCTGGACAAGCCGGATGCGGAACCCCTGCTGTTCTCGTCGAAATACAGTTGCCCGGTGTGCGAATACGCGCTGCCCGAACTGGAGCCACGGCTGTTCTCGTTCAACGCACCGGTCGGCGCGTGCCCTGGTTGCGATGGCTTGGGCGTGGCTCAGTTCTTCGACCCGGCGCGCGTGGTAGTGCATCCGGAACTGTCGCTGGCCGCTGGCGCGGTACGTGGCTGGGATCGTCGCAATGCCTACTACTTCCAGTTGATTGCCTCGCTCGCGCGCCATTTCCGTTTCGATGTGGATGCGCCGTGGCAGTCGCTGCCGGAAAACGTGCAGCAAGCCGTGCTGTACGGCAGCGGCGAAGAAACCATCACCTTCACCTACCTCACCGAGGCCGGTGGCCGCACGCAGCGCAAGCATCGCTTCGAAGGCATCGTGCCGAACCTGGAGCGCCGTTATCGCGAAACCGAATCGGCCGCGGTGCGCGAAGAACTGTCCAAGTACATCAGCAATCGCCCTTGCCCCGAATGCAATGGCGCGCGATTGAACCGCGCCGCACGCAATGTGTTCGTGGCCAACCGTTCGCTGCCGGACATCGTGGTGCTGCCGGTGGATGAAGCCCTTGTCTTCTTCCACCAGCTCTCGCTGCCGGGCTGGCGTGGTGAAATCGCCACCAAGATCGTCAAGGAAATCGCCGAACGGCTGGGCTTCCTGGTCGACGTGGGACTCGACTACCTGACCCTGGAACGCAAGGCCGACACCCTGTCCGGCGGTGAGGCACAGCGCATCCGCCTGGCCTCGCAGATCGGCGCCGGACTGGTCGGCGTGATGTATGTGCTGGACGAGCCTTCCATCGGCCTGCACCAGCGCGACAACGAACGCCTGCTCGGCACGCTGGTGCGCCTGCGTGATCTGGGCAACACCGTGATCGTGGTCGAACATGACGAGGATGCCATCCGCGCCGCCGACTACATCCTGGATATCGGTCCCGGTGCCGGCGTGCACGGTGGCGAAATCGTCGGCCAGGGCAGTTACGACGACATCCTTGCCGCGCCGCGCTCGCTCACCGGCCAGTACTTGTCCGGCAAGCGCCGGATCGAAGTACCGAAGCACCGCCACCAGCCGAACCCGAAGATGACCCTGCGCCTGCGCGGCGCCAGCGGCAACAACCTGAAGAATGTCGACCTGGACATCGCCTCGGGCCTGTTTACCTGCGTGACCGGCGTTTCCGGCTCCGGCAAGTCCACCCTGATCAACGACACCCTGTTCGCGCTGGCAGCCAACGAGATCAATGGCGCTTCGCACACCGCTGCACCGTATCGCGAAGTGGAAGGACTGGACCTGTTCGACAAGGTGGTGGACATCGACCAGTCACCCATCGGGCGCACGCCGCGATCCAATCCCGCCACCTACACCGGCCTGTTCACGCCGCTGCGCGAACTGTATGCACAGGTGCCGGAAGCGCGTGCACGCGGTTATTCGGCAGGACGCTTCAGTTTCAACGTGCGTGGTGGCCGCTGCGAAGCCTGCCAGGGCGACGGCCTGATCAAGGTGGAAATGCACTTCCTGCCGGACGTCTACGTGCCCTGCGATGTCTGCCACGGCAAACGCTACAACCGCGAGACGCTGGAAATCCTGTACAAGGGGTACAACATCAACGACGTGCTGGAAATGACCGTCGAAGACGCGCTGACCCTGTTCCAGCCAGTCCCCACCATTGCACGCAAACTCGAAACCCTGATGGACGTGGGCCTGAGCTACATCAAGCTGGGCCAGAGTGCGACCACGCTGTCGGGCGGCGAAGCGCAGCGCGTGAAACTTTCCAAGGAACTCTCGCGCCGCGATACCGGCCGCACCCTGTACATCCTGGACGAGCCCACCACCGGCCTGCACTTCCACGACATCGAACACCTGCTGGCCGTGCTGCACAAGCTGCGTGACGATGGCAACACCATCGTGGTGATCGAACACAACCTGGACGTGATCAAGACCGCCGACCAGATCGTGGACCTGGGCCCGGAAGGCGGACACCGCGGCGGTGACATCATCGCCACCGGCACGCCGGAGGAAATCGCCGCAAACCCCGCCTCGCACACCGGGCGCTTCCTGGCCCCGCTGCTGCCGGCATCGAAGTCCGCCAAACCCACCATTCCCGCCGCCGTGGCCAAGCCCGACGTGCTCCCCGTGAAAAAAGCCAGCCGGAAAAAATCCGCCAAATGAGCCAAACACCTTCCGACGCCAGCAACGAACGCAAACTGTTGGCACGCATTCCGCTCAGCGTGCGCTGGCGCGACATGGACAGCATGGGCCACGTCAACAACGCCAAATACATCTCCTATCTGGAAGAAGCGCGCGTACGCTGGTTGCTGACCGTTCCCGGCGTCTCGATGACCGACCGCATCGCCCCCGTGGTGGCGGCGAACAACATCAACTACAAGCGCCCGCTGACCTGGCCCAACGACATCGTGGTGGAGCTGTACGTCGACCGTCTGGGCAGCAGCAGCGTCACCATCGGCCATCGCATCGTCGACCAGAAGGACCCCGCGGTCCTTTATTCGGACGGCAACGTGGTGGTGGTGTGGATGGACACGCAAACCGGCCGCAGCGCGGCGCTGCCCGAGGCCATCCGCTCCGCGTCCGCCTGAATCCTGCACGGGCGGCGCTTGGCCGCGATGGGGCTTCACCGCGAAAACCAATCGCGGCCAAG
>JBQGFJ010000004.1:0-10170 GCA_052040085.1 Pseudoxanthomonas sp. | reverse complement strand
CAACAACATGGGCAAGGTGGTGGACGCCTACATCGAGGAGGAGATGAAGCTCTCCTACCTGAAGTACTCGATGTCGGTGATCTTGCCCAGGTTGCGTTCTTCCAGTGAAGCCACGATGGCCGACAGGGGTTGTGCATCCGGGGGGGGCATGGCGTCTGCCTTGACGGCTCGGGCGAGATGTCTCAATTCACGGCCGGTGGCCGGGTCGTGGTGGTGTTCGCTGCATTCGCCGCGCGCATTGCAGCTGACGATTTCCCAGTAACCGCGTTCGCGTTCAACCATGCTGATGGTGCCGCGGGATTCCGCTTGCTGCAGGACCTGCGAGAGAGGCCGTTCTGCACTCTGGGCTTGTACGTGGAACGTGGTGGCAAGGACCAGCGCGGCAACGGCAAGGATTCGTGGCGAACGGATGGCGGTCGGCATGATGCAGGTTTCCATGGCGGTGGAGGAAGTGACGGGCATGCATGCCGTCGGCAGAAGTGTATCCGGCTCCGGGTCATGCATGTGGCAGGATCAGGCCGTGGACCGGGTGTCGTGAATGGCCTGGACGAAGGTGCTGATGGCATCGGCATCGGCAGGGGTGCGGTCCAGTGTTTCCACGGCTGTTTTCAGGCGTGTTGCGCCGACAAAGCCACAACTGGCCTTGAGCTGATGCAGGATTTTCCGGGCTTCGGCCAGATCGCCCCGATGCAGTGCGGCCATGACGCCGTCATGCTGCTGTGGCAGCTCGGAAAGAAACAGCTGGCGCAGGGCGGTCACGTGGTTTTGTTGGCCATTGAGCGCGGCCAGTGCGGCGTCATCGTTCCACACGCTTCTGTTGGCGTTGCCGGATGCCGTGGCGCGGGTTGGCTCTGCCAGGCCGGGAAGCAGGCGGCGTACCTCGGCGTGCAGTTTGTTCACGCTGACCGGCTTCACAACCACGCCATCGAATCCGGCCTCGAGCAATTCGTGGTGCAGTGCGGGCGAGGTGCTGGCGGTATGCGCGAGGGCAGGCGTCTCCGGGAAGTGCTCGCGCAGACGTGCCAGCAACATCTGTGCGTTGCCATCCGGCAGGTAGGCATCCAGCAACCAGAGGTCATGCTCCAGGCCCATGGCCAATGCAGTGGCCATGGATTCGGCCACGTGGACTTCGGCGGGCAATGCACGCAGGGCCTCCGTCAGGAAAGCCTGGCTTACGGGGTCATCTTCGACCAGCAACAATCGGGGCATCATGCCGCTACCTCCTGACAGGTCTTCCGTGGGATTCCGCAGGGCGGACGGGCCAACCGGATGGCCCATGCAGCCAGCAGGGTGCCAAAGCAGTGCGTTTGCCGCAATGGCAAGGGCATCGGCAGGGGGATCATGGCCTGTATCTGCGACAATGTCCGGCCATCCTTTGCACGCAGCCCTTGCCACGTGGCCCGTACTCGTTCTCCCCGCATCGACAAGACCCCGTTTGAAGCCGACATCCAGGACCTGAGCCATGATGGCCGGGGCGTGGCACGCCGGGACGGCAAGGCCGTATTCGTGTCCGGCGCCTTGCCCGGCGAGCGGGTCATGGCCGAACAGACCGCCAAGAGCCGGCATTTCGACGAGGCGCGCGCGCTGGAGGTGTTGCAGGCCTCGCCGGACCGGGTGGCGCCGCGCTGTGCGCATTTCGGTGTCTGTGGAGGCTGCGTGCTGCAGCACCTGGACGAAGAAAAGCAGATCCTCGCCAAGCAGCGCGTGTTGTTGGAGAACCTGGAACGGATAGGCCATGTCAGACCGGAATCGGTGCTGCCTCCGTTGACGGGCGAGAGTTGGGGTTATCGCCGCAAGGGCCGTTTCTCGGTGCGGCGGGTGGACAAGAAAGACAAGACGCTGGTGGGCTTCCGCGAACAGGACCCGCGCTTCGTGGCGGATCTCTCCGAATGCCATACCGTGATTCCGCAGATCGGCGAACGGGTTGCTGCGTTGGCGGCGCTGGTGGATGGATTGGAAGCGCGCAGCGAGATAGCGCAGATCGAATTCATCGCCGGTGATGCAACGCCGGCGTTCAATGGCGTCGCGCTGGTGTTCCGCAACCTGCGTGAGTTGGGCGAAAGCGACCGTGCCGCCCTTGTCGCATTCGGGCAATTGCATGGCTTTGCCATCTATCTGCAGCCGGGTGGTGTGGAAAGCGTGCATCCGCTGTGGCCCGAGGCGCCCGCGCTGGCGTTCACGTTGCCGGAGTGGAACGTGGAATTGGCGTTCCGTCCGCTGGACTTCATCCAGGTCAACGCCGCACTGAACCGCAGGATGATTGCGCACACCTTCGACCTGCTTGACCCGCAGCCACAGGACCGGGTGCTTGACCTGTTCTGCGGGCTGGGCAACTTCACCTTGCCGATGGCGCGGCTGGCTGGCGAGGTGGTGGGCGTGGAGGGTGATGCCGGGCTGGTGGCACGTGCGCGCGAGAATGCCGGGCGCAATGCGCTGGCCAATGCGGTGTTCCATGCCGCCGACCTGACCCAGGACCAGCGCGGGACCGCGTGGATGCGGCAGGGCTTCGACAAACTGCTGCTGGATCCGCCGCGTTCGGGTGCCAGCGAGGTGTTGCAGCAACTTCCGTTGAAACAGTTCCGCCGTATCGTCTACGTCAGTTGCCATCCCGGCTCGCTGGCACGGGATGCGGGCTATCTGGTCAATGAGCAGGGGTATGCATTGAAGTCGGCGGGGGTGATGGACATGTTCCCGCATACCGCGCATGTGGAGAGTATTGCGCTGTTCGAGAAGCAGTGATTGGTGATTCGGGATTGGTGATTCGAAGAAGCCTGATCTCGCGCGCTGTTGCTTTCACCAATTCACCAATTCACCCATCACGGATCTTCCCCATGCCTCTGGAAATCGAACGCAAATTCCTGGTCATCGGCGACGGCTGGCGCGCTGCCGCGCATGAAGTCCTGCCCATGGCGCAGGGCTATATCAACGATATGGGTGCCATGGATCGCGGCGAACAGAAGGCCTCGGTGCGAGTACGTATCCAGGGCGACGAAGCCAGGCTGAACATGAAATCGCGCGAGCGCGGGCACACCCGGCAGGAGTTCGACTATCCCATTCCGGTGGAGGATGCGCGCGCGCTGCTGGCCCTGTGCGTGGGCGGGGTGATCGACAAACGCCGCCATCTGGTGAACCACCAGGGCCATCTGTGGGAAGTGGATGAGTTCCTGGGCGACAACGCGGGGCTGGTAGTGGCCGAAATCGAGCTGGACAGTGCCGACGAAGCCTTCGCCAGGCCGGCCTGGGTAGGCAAGGAGGCCACCGATGCCGCCCGCTATTACAATCTGGCACTGGCCTCGCGCCCGTTCTCGCAATGGAGCGACGCGGAGCGCGCCGCCACCGACATTCCCTGAGGAATCCACATGCTCGTCATCGGCATCGCCGGCACCGAACTCACCGCGCAGGAGCGCGACTGGCTGCAGCACGACGCCGTTGCCGGCGTCATCCTGTTCACCCGCAACTTCACCTCGCGCGAACAGGTGCAGGACCTCTGCGCTGCGATCCGCGCCGCAGCACCGCGTCCGCAATTGATCTGCGTGGACCAGGAAGGCGGGCGCGTGCAGCGTTTCCGCGAGGGCTACAGTGCATTGCCGCCGCTGCATGGTTTCGGCGCGCTGTATGCCCGGGATCCCGAGGCCGCACTGCGGTTGGCCGAAGAGCACGCCTGGCTGATGGCCAGCGAGGTGCGTGCCAGTGGCGTGGACCTGAGCTTCGCCCCGGTGGTGGACGTGGGCCATGGCAATCTGGCCATCGGCGACCGTGCGTTCTCGGAGGATCCTGAGGTGGTCGCCGCGTTCACGCGTGCCTATGTGCGCGGCATGCATTCGGTGGGCATGGCAGCCACCCTCAAGCATTTCCCCGGACACGGCACCGTGCGCGAAGACACCCATTTCGATACAGCGGTGGACGACCGTCCGCTGGAAGCCATTCGTGCACATGATCTGGTGCCGTTCGTGGCGGGCATCGAGGCCGGTGCCGACGCGGTGATGCTGGCCCACGTGGTCTACCCGCAGGTGGCCCCGGAGCCGGCGGGCTATTCGCCGTTCTGGATCAACGACATCCTGCGCGGCGATGTGTCCAAGGGCGGCCTGGGCTTTCGCGGCGTGGTGTTCTCCGATGACATTGGCATGGCGGCCGCCTTCACCGCCGGTGGCGTGAAGGCGCGCATCGATGCGCACCTGGATGCCGGTTGCGACGTGGTGCTGGTGTGCTCGCCCAAGCTGGTGGACGAGTCGCTCAAGGCAGTGGAGGGACGCACCTTCAACACCGCGGCGCTGGCCAGTTTGATTGGTCGCGGCGCGCTGGGCTGGGGCGGGTTGCTGGCCGATGCGCGCTATGGCGACGCGCAGGCACGGTTGGATGCTGGCGCACGGGAGGTGGTGTGATGACGGCTTCGCGTCCTTCGCTGGCCGATGCGCTGGCCCGTTCCGAACTGATCGTTGGCCGCGCAGAGCTGGAAGCTGCCATCACCCGCATGGCGGCCGACATCGCACCCGATTATGCAGGTGAAGTGCCGGTGTACCTGACCATCATGCATGGTGCGCTGCCATTTGCCGGACAACTGGCGCTGGCGCTGGGCGCCTGCGGCCTGGACCTGGAATTCGATTACCTGCATGCCACCCGTTACCGCGGCCAGACCAGCGGTGGCGAACTGGTGTGGAAGCATCGTCCAGCCACGGCGCTGTATGGCCGCCGCGTGTTGCTGGTGGACGACATCCTGGATGAAGGGTTCACCTTGCAAGCGGTGCGCCAATGGTGCCTGGAGCAAGGTGCCACCGATGTGCGCATCGCGGCGTTGGCGGTCAAGGTGCATGACCGCCGCGTGGAGGGTGTCGAAGCGGATTACCAGGGCGTGGAAGTGCCTGATCGTTACGTTTACGGCTACGGCATGGATTACCACGAGCAAGGCCGCAACCTGCCGGCCATCCACGCGCTGAAGGACTGACACGATGGAAGGCATCGCATTGGCGGTGATTGGCGGTACCGGCGTGTATCGGCTGGCCACGCTGGAAGACGTGGAAACGCATACGCTGGATACGGCCTATGGCGCGCCATCCGGACCGGTGCGCATCGGCCGTTTGCTGGGCCAGCGCGTAGCGTTCCTCGCCCGCCATGGCGAGGGGCATTCGGTGCCGCCGCACAAGATCAACTATCGTGCCAATCTGGCCGCATTGAAGGCCGTGGGGGCGACTCGCGTGCTCGCGCTGAATACTGTGGGTGGCATCACCGAGCGTTTCGGCCCGCGCGTGCTGGCGTGTCCGGACCAGTTGATCGATTACACCTGGGGCCGCATCTCGACCATCTGCGAAGAGCCGGGGACCGACGTGCTGCACGTGGATTTCGGCGAACCCTACACGCCGTTGTTGCGGCACAAGCTGCTGGCGGCGGCGAAGGTGGTGGGAGTATCGCTGGTGGAGGATGGTTGCTACGGCGCCACGCAGGGCCCACGCCTGGAAACCCGTGCCGAGATTGCGCGCATGCGCCGCGATGGTTGTGATCTGGTCGGCATGACCGGCATGCCGGAAGCGGGTCTGGCACGCGAACTCGGGCTGGATTATGTCTGTCTGTCCATCGTGGCCAACTGGGCCGCGGGATGTGGCGATGGCGAGGAAATCACCCTGGCGGAAGTGCTGGCCAATGTGGATGCCGCGTCCGTTGGATTGCCGGAACTGATTGGCGAATTCGCGCGCGGCTGACGGTGAGCCGCTGCAACCAAGCGATTGTCATCCACACGCAGGCTTTGCATACTCGGGGCGTGCGGTCGGCCGCACGCTCCATGTCCATCTGAAGGAGTTGCAAGCACCATGCCTTACGGTACCGTCAAATGGTTCAACGATGCCAAGGGCTTCGGGTTCATCTCGCCGGAGGACGGCAGCCCCGATGTCTTTGTCCATCACTCCACCATCAATACCACGGGATTCCGCAGCCTGAAGGAAGGCCAGCGCGTTTCCTATGAAGTGACCCAGGGCCCCAAGGGGGCACAAGCGGGCAACGTCACGCCCGAAGCCTGAGTCATGACGATCTCCTCGAACCCCGCTCCGGCGGGGTTTTTGAATGCCCGCAACTCCGGCGATGCTGTCCTTGGCGGGCAATCGAAGCAGGTGGGGCCGGGCCGTACACCATGAAAGCGCTTCACATCGCCATCATTGGCTATGGCACGGCAGGACAGGCCGCGGCGTTGCTGCTGTCACGTGATGGGCACCGGGTGGAAGTGTTCGAGCGCGCGCCGGAGCCCGGGCCGGTCGGTGCAGGCTTCCTGTTGCAGCCAACCGGTTTGCAGGTGCTGTGGGAGCTGGGCTTGTTGCCCGGCGTACTGGCGCATGGCCGGCGCGTGAATCGCCTGTATGGCGAGACGCCTTGCGGCCGTGCGGTGATGGACATGCGCTATGAAGGGCTGGATGCGCGCCTGTTCGGGCTGGGCATGCAACGTGGCGCACTTTTCACGCTGTTGGCCGATGCCTGGGCCGGGCAAGGCGTGCTGCATCACGGGCACACGATAGAAGCGGTGGGTGACGATACACGGCGTATCCGCGACCAGCATGGTCGTTGGCATGGACCGTTCGACCTGGTGATTGCGGCCGATGGTTCGGCTTCACGATTGCGTGGTGCCACCGGCGCGGTGAAGCGCGAAGCAATCTATCCGTGGGGCGCGCTGTGGCGGCTGGTACCGCAAGGCGAATGGCCCTGGAATGACGAATTGCGCCAGCGCTACGTGGCGGCCCGCAAGATGATCGGTTTGCTGCCGGTGGGCACGCGGCCCGGCGACGACACGCCACGATTGAGCTTTTTCTGGAGCCTGCCCATTGCCGACTTCGAAGGTTGGCGCAGCCGTGGCCTGCCGGCATGGCGCGAGGAAGTGGCGAGGATCTGGCCGGAAGCCGATGCCTGCCTCGCTGATACGTGCGAGGCAGGCCAACTGGCACACGCGGTCTATCGCGACGTTGCCGTGCGTTGCTGGCATCGCGATCGCCTGGTGATGCTGGGTGATGCCGTGCATGGCATGAGTCCGCAACTGGGGCAGGGCGTGAACATGGCGCTGATGGATGCGCTCGCGTTGCGCGATGGTTTGCGCACGCACAATGATATCCCTCAGGCTCTTGCGGCCTACCAGCGCCAGCGCCAGGCGCATGTGGGTATCTACCAGTTCTGGAGTCGCTGGCTCACGCCGATCTTCCAGTCCGATCACGACTGGGTGGCGCGTGCGCGGGATATCGCCTTCCTGCCCATGGGGCGAGTGCCCGGTGGGCGCGGACACATGTTGCGCGTGCTCAGCGGCACCCAGCAGGGCTTCTTCCACACGTTGGCGTTGCAGCCGGAATTCCTGCAAACACTATGTGATTCCGCACGCCTGCTTGAAATACGGAATTGAGCGAGAATCGGCAAGACCAGCGAGGGCCAACCATGAACGACTTGCCTCCCTTCGAAACTCATGTGGTCGAGAACCAGCCGCCACCGTTCGAGCCGCGTGATCTGTGGGCCGACGATATCGTCCTGCGCGAAGGTGTGCAGCGCGAGGGTTCGACGAATTTCGGAACGCGGCTTGCAGCCTATGGTGCCTTGGCCGGAGACGAGTTGTACCGGATCGGCTTCGATGCCAACCGCGACAAGCCGCGGCTGCGTACGCATGATCGCTATGGCCGCCGTATCGATGTGGTGGAATTCCATCCGGCCTATCACCGCCTGATGGAAGCGGCCAAGACGCATGGCGTGGCCGGTATTTCATGGCATGCGCCACAGCCGGGTGGGCATGTGGCACGGGCGGCGCTCAGTTACCTGCACCATCAGGCGGAAGCAGGCACCAGTTGTCCCCTGACCATGACCCATGCCGCGGTGCCGGTACTTCGCCGTGAACCAGCGTTGCGCGAGTGGGCCGACAAAGCGGCCGCACCACATTACGACGCGCGTGACGTGCCCATTGTCGACAAGAGGGGCATCACCCTGGGCATGGGCATGACCGAAAAGCAGGGTGGCTCCGATGTGCGCAGCAATGC
Organism: Pseudoxanthomonas sp.; assembly: GCA_052040085.1. Taxonomy (GTDB): domain Bacteria; phylum Pseudomonadota; class Gammaproteobacteria; order Xanthomonadales; family Xanthomonadaceae; genus Pseudoxanthomonas_A. Next base: position 2,182 of record JBQGFJ010000004.1, on the reverse strand, counting down.
CACCGTGGCCACGCCACTGGCCGGTGAAGGCGAATACAGTCTGGTGGGGCACAAGTGGTTCTTCTCCGCACCGATGTCCGATGGCTGGCTGGTGCTGGCACAAGCGCCCGGTGGGTTGACCTGTTTCCTGATGCCGCGCCGGTTGCCGGATGGCGAACGCAACCGCTTCCGCGTGATGCGCCTGAAGGACAAGCTGGGTGACTGGGCGAATGCTTCCAGCGAGGTCGAATTCTGCGGCACGTGGGCACGGCGGGTGGGGGCCGAAGGGCGCGGCGTGGCCACCATCATCGAGATGGTGATGCTGACCCGGCTGGACTGCATGCTGGGCTCCGCCGCGGAGATGCGTATGGCGTTGCTACATGCCGTGCACCATGCGCGTCATCGCCGTGCCTTCGGCAAGACGTTGGTGGAACACGCGTTGATGCGCAACGTATTGGCGGATCTTGCATTGGAATCCGAAGCCGCCATAACGATGGCGTTGCGGGTGGCGCGTGCGGTGGATGCTTCCATCTCGGATCCGCGCGAGGCGGCTTTCGCCCGCGTGGTCACGGCCATCGGGAAATACTGGATCTGCAAGCGCACGCCTGCCTTCGTCAATGAAGCACAGGAGTGCCTGGGTGGCGCGGGTTACGTGGAGGAATCCATCCTGCCGCGGCTATACCGGCAAGCGCCGCTGAATTCGATTTGGGAAGGCAGTGGCAACATCCAGTGCCTGGACGTGTTGCGTGCCTTGTCGCGCGAGCCGGAGAGCAGCGAGGCGTTGATGCAGGAACTTGCCTCGGCATCGGGGCTGGATGCGGGATTCGATGCGGCGGTGGAGCGTTTGCGTGCAGGTCTTTCCACCGTGGATGAATCAGGTGCACGGTATCTGGTCGAACGCCTGGCGCTGGCCTTGCAGGCAGCGGTATTGCTGCGAGCAGGAAGTCCTGCCGCAGGTTTGTTCGTACGCAGCCGGTTGTGTGGTGAACATGGCCTGGCACTCGGCACGTTACCGGCGGATGCACAGGTGGATGAGGTCATCGGGCGTGTGATGCCGGGATAGCGCCCGGATCAAACAGGCGTGCGAAACGGATTCGGCTTGCAGGAATCGTCAAGGCTTCATGCAGTCGTGCGCACCATGATGCTCAGGGCCACCGCCAGGTTCGTCGAGGTGTGAATCAGCCATGGCCCAACTATCGAGCCGGATTTGATTCTTATCCATCCCATCACGAGGGCTGTCGCGAATACGACAGGCAGGAGCATCCACATCTCCGGCATCACGATGAGGATCAGGAAGTGCGGAAGAAGGAATATCAAGGCTTGCGCCACGTTCGCCAAAGCGATGGGCAGCCGGCGTGAAAGACTGCCGGCTATCAGGCCACGGAAGAGAATCTCCTCGGCCAAGCCTGTCTTTATCGCCGCATACAGGAAAGCCAGGACAAATGCATGCAGCCCGGGATCGAGACCAGCGAAATCATGGAGTGCCGTTCCCTCGCGCGTGAATGCGTCCAGCGGAGGAGGCCAGATCAGAATGGCCGAGACGATGACCAGCGCGAAACCCAGGCTATACAGGACATGGCGCCATGGACAGCTCCGCAGCCCCGCGCGCTTGGCTATTTCCGGCCAGTCGCGTTTGTTGCGCCATCTTTGATACGAGAAGTAGGCAAGCAGCGGAATGCCTCCGAAAAGCATCAACTGCATCAACGCGGAAGTGGCGGCATTCGCAAGAGATACAGGCATGGGCTTTCCTTTTTTCTGGGCCCGGGAGCATTTCAGCGAGGGCCAGGAGTTTCCAGGGCTTGCAGGTACTGGAGCAGGGCTGCCGGTTGCCGGGGTTGCAGCAGCAGGTCGTAACCGGCATCCGTCGGAATCCACACCACGCGGTTGCCGCCTGCGCGGGCGACCAGGGCCTTGTTGCGGTTGCGCAGGCGGAACCAGCCGCTCTGGAATCCAGGCAACGCGGTGGCATTGGTCTTGAACATCGGTTTGAGTTCGGTGTGCTCGTCAAGGCTGACCACGCGTGCCTGGCTCAGCTTCAATTGATCCAAGGACAGCTTCCGCGTGTAGAAGGTGGTGGCGATTTCAATGCCATTGGCATCCACATGGATGCGGTGCCGGCGCAGGCTTCTGTCCAGGATCCACCAGACAGCCATCACCAGCAGGGCCACGCTTCCCACCGTGGTGGCCGTGGGTGTTGTTAGGT
>JBQGFJ010000003.1:0-2055 GCA_052040085.1 Pseudoxanthomonas sp. | reverse complement strand
ATTGATTCACATTACAACTTGAAAGCCCCGCATTTCCTCGCGTTGCAAGCAGGAAATGCGGGTGATCAAGAGGTTTCAGCGCAGACCAAAACGCTTCAGTACACGCCTCAGTGTGCGTGCGTCGCTCGCGGTGTCGGCATGCAAGCCCATCGACCGTGCACTTTGTACATTGGCAAAGCGATCGTCGATGAACAGGGTATCGTTTGCTTGCCAGCCCAATTGTTGCAGGGCCAGATGGAAGATGGCCGGATCGGGTTTACGCAATCTCAATGCACCGCTGCATAACACGCGGCCGCCAAACCGTGACGATGTCGCCCCGAGAATGCGGGGGATTGCCTGTGCCATCAGCGGACCGTTGTTGGTCAAGATGCCGAGCGACAGCGAATCATCAAGGGCATCGACATGTGCCAGCGTGGCGGCCATGGCAAGGCTGCCTGCCATGCGTGAAGCGATCCACTGCTCTTCGTCCACCACCTTGCCGATACCCTCGCCCAGCCGCGACAGGTACGCCGCGGTCCCGATGCGTCCACTGTCGTATTCGGTTTCAAGTCCCGACGTGAACAACACCGCGCGAACTTGTTCGTGCGCGCAACCGGCAAAGTCGGCCAAGTGCGCGATCCGCCGTTCGTGATGGTATTTCGCCAGTACCTCGTCGAAATCGAACAGGAGGTGGCGAATGCGTGGCGTCATCCTGCCGCGACCACCTTGAACGAGGTTCGCGCAGCGTCCACCGTGGCGGCGATGATGGCGTCATCGTGGGCGCTGGAGAGGAAGCCGGCTTCATAGGCGGAAGGCGCCAGGAACACGCCGTTGTCCAGCATGGCGTGGAAGAAGCGGTTGAACGCGTTGGTGTCGCACGCGGTGGCCTGGGCGTAGGTTTCCACTTTCTCGCTGGTGAAGAACAGGCCGAACATCGCGCCCACGCGGTTGGTGGTCACGGTGACACCGGCATCGCGCGCGGCGGCTTCCAGTCCTTCGCACACGGCCGCCGTGCTGGCGGTCAGACGGTCATGGAAGCCCGGGGCCTGGATCAGCTCCAGCATCGCCAGCCCTGCTGCCATCGCCACCGGATTGCCGCTGAGCGTACCGGCCTGGTAAATGGGGCCGGCCGGTGCGATCTGCTGCATCAGGTCGCGCCGTCCACCATAGGCGCCCACCGGCATGCCGCCGCCGATGATCTTGCCGAAGGTGGTCAGGTCCGGAGTGATGCCGTAATGCGCCTGCGCACCGCCCAATGCCACGCGGAAGCCGGTCATCACTTCGTCGAAGATCAGCAGCGCACCATGTTGCGTGCACAGGTTGCGCAGGTGCTGCAGGTAGCCTTCGCGCGGCGGGATGCAGTTGGCATTGCCGACGACCGGCTCGATGATCAGTGCGGCGATCTCGCTGCCGATCTCGTCAAACAATTTCGTTGCACCTTCGAAATCGTTGTAGCTCAGTGTGGCGGTCAATTCACTCAGGCCAGCGGGAACGCCCGGCGAAGTGGGTACGCCCAGTGTCAGCATGCCGCTGCCGGCCTTGACCAGGAACGAGTCGCCGTGGCCGTGGTAGCAGCCCTCGAACTTGACGATGCGTTGCCGGCCGGTGGCACCGCGTGCCAAGCGGATCGCCGACAGCGTGGCTTCGGTGCCGGAATTGACCATGCGCACCATTTCGCAGGAAGGCACCAGCCGGGTAATGGTTTCGGCCATGGTCACTTCGGCGGCGCAGGGAGCGCCGAACGAAAGGCCATCGCGGATCGCCTTTTCCACGGCTTCGCGCACCTGCGGATGGTTGTGGCCGACGATCATCGGGCCCCACGAACCCACGTAGTCGATGTAGCGGTTGCCATCCACGTCATACAGGTAAGGGCCATCCGCGCGTTGCACGAAAAAGGGTTCGCCACCGACCGACTTGAAGGCACGCACGGGTGAATTGACGCCGCCCGGAAGCAAAGCCTGGGCGCGGGTGAACAGGGCGTGGGAATTGTCGTGGTTCATGGCAGTGCTCGGCATGGAATCAGTTGAAATAAGCGGAGGAGCGGCCTTGGCCGCGAGGCTTTTCCTGGTAAAGCTT
>JBQGFJ010000002.1:0-1791 GCA_052040085.1 Pseudoxanthomonas sp. | reverse complement strand
GCTTCGAGGGCAAGCAGGGCGAACGGCTCAGCCTGCCGGGTATCGGTGGATTCGATCAGGTCCTTTTGGTGGGGATTGGCGACGGACCGGTCTCGCCGCGCTTGCTGCAGGATTTCGGCGGCACGGCGGTGCAGGGGCTGGCCCAGGGCAGCCAGGACGTGAGCGTGCTGTGGCCCGGCAATGAGCCGGATGCCGCCGCCCATATCGCGCTGGGTGCCACCTTGGGGCAATACAGTTTCGATCTGTACAAGACGGCGCAGGTGCCTGCGGCCGGCAAGCGGTTGACCCTGCGGACACCGCAAGGCGCGTCCGCCGCCGCGGTCTACGAATCGCAGTGGCGTCCACTGGCCGATGCCGTAGTGTTTGCGCGCGACATCGTGACCGAACCGGCCAACGCGGTGTGGCCCGAGGAATTCGTGGCGCGTACCCGCAAGGCCTTCGCGGGCGTGCCGAATGTCAGCTTCGAGGTCCTGGACGTGCCTGCGATGGAAAAGCTGGGCATGGACAGCATCCTGGCGGTAGGCAAGGGCAGCGTTCGTCCGCCGCGCCTGCTGTTGATCCGCTATGACGGCGGCAAGCCCGGCGAAGCGCCGCTGGCCTTCGTTGGCAAGGGCATCACCTTCGATACCGGCGGCATTTCGCTGAAGCAGAACGACGGCATGTGGCGGATGAAGTACGACATGACCGGCGCGGCTTCATCCGTGGGTGCCGTGCTGGCGTTGGCAGGACGCAAGGCGCCAGTGAATGCAGTGGCGGTGGCGGCACTGGCGGAGAACATGCCGTCCGGTTCCGCCGTGCGGCCGGGTGATGTGATCAAGAGCATGGCGGGCAGGACCTACGAGGTCATGAGCACGGATGCCGAAGGCCGCATGGTGCTGGTGGATGCATTGACCTACGTGCAGCGCAAGTACAAGCCGCGCCTGATCGTGGACGTGGCCACGTTGACCGGGGCCATCGTCAGTGCGCTGGGCGACGAGTACGCCGGTCTGTTTGCCAATGACGACACCCTGGCGGCGCAACTGACCGCCGCGGGTGAAGCCGTGGGCGAGGAGATGTGGCGCATGCCCATCCATCCCTCCTATGCGAAGGACCTGGCATCGCCCATCGCCGACCTGCGCAACCGCAGTAGCAGCACGGGCGCGGGTGCGGCGGCCTACTTCCTGCGCGAATGGATCGAAGGCAATACGCCCTGGGCGCACCTGGACATCGCGGGCATGGCCTGGCGTGAAAGTGATGGCACGCCTACTTCGCCGCGCGGTGCCACGGCCTACGGAGTCCGCCTGTTCGACCAGCTGGTTCGCGATCACTACGAATGACCCATGTCTTGCAAGCCCTGTCGCCGGGAACGGGCTTGCTGAGATACTTCCCTTTCACTTTCCCGTTCGGAGCGGTTCCCATGAAACATCGTGTGCTTGCCCTGGCCCTGGTGGCCGCGTTGTCTGCCTGTGGTGGCAAGGGAGGGGATACGGCTGCGTCCGGTGATGCCTCGCCGGTGGCCTCCGCCATTGATCCTGCCGAACTGGACCAGTTGTTCAAGGACTACTGGGAAGAAAGCCTGCAACTCAATCCAGTGAACGCCACCTTCATCGGCGACGCCCGCTACAACGACCAGTTGCCCAACTTCTTCTCGGCCGAGTACCGGCAGAAGACCCATGATTTCCAGCAGCGCTGGTTGCAGCGGCTGGAAGGCATCGATCCTGCCACCCTGGAGGGCCAGCAGCGCCTTTCGTGGGAAATCCTGCGTGACGAATTGAAGCAAGGCCTGGAAGCCGAGCGTTTCCCGGATTGGCA
>JBQGFJ010000001.1:0-5930 GCA_052040085.1 Pseudoxanthomonas sp. | reverse complement strand
GGATTGCCACCCTGCAAGCGACTTGCCAGTCCGCGCGGTCTTCCACTGTGTTGCGGCGGTGAAGATAGGCATTGCCCTGTGCAACGTTGCCGCACATCAGGCGTGGACGGGAAGCGTAGTAGTCGCCCCAGTCACTGCCGTGGTCCACCAGGCGGTCGGCGGTGGCGTCCGCCAGTTCGATGGGTGAGAGGTGCAGGCGCTGGAAAGCGTTTCGCAGTTGTTGTGTGGCCACGAACAATACCCAGGGGCGATGCGCCGACGAAAGGATGCAGGTGGCCTGCAGGATCAACTCGCGTGCGATTCCCGGCGTGACGGCGGCAAAGTTGCCCACTTCCACTACCGCATCGCGGGTGACCCGGGCGATGCCGCGCTGGGCCATCACGGTTTCTATGGGAGCGGCCAGGTACTGTTCGGCGAACAACTGGCCCTCGTCTGCCGAACGGAGGCCCACGGCGGCCACCAGGTGTTCCTGGTCATCGTAGTACGCGATGAGGTGGGGGAAGAAACGGCGCAATCGTGCCTGGTAGCGTGCCAGGTAGACCGCCGCAACGAAGGCCTCCACGGCATCCCGGCCGGCATCGTCCGGGCCGAACAGGGCAACCCGGGCAAAACGGCCAGGGAAGGGAGCAAGTGCCACGTGAGGACGTATCCAGTGCATGGGAGGGCATGCTGGGTGTCCTCGATTAAGGCGCGATTAGCCCTAAGTTAATCGCGCATTAGATTCTTCGAATGAAACCGTGAAAGTCCGTCCTTCTTCCGCTTTTTCGTGAATCGTGCCCCAACGCACCCGCAAGGTCTGCTGCATCGGATGGTTGCTTAGCAGGGTGGCATGGAGCCCGGAAGGGGCCAGGCGGGAAAGAATCCCCTGTCTCGACACCATGGAGCCGGCGCCCTCACAGCTTGCCGAGTGCCGCGTAGTGCTCCGCACCTCGTTTGACCACGCGTTGCAGTTCTTGAATCAGGGCCGGGTCCACGCACTCGAAGTTGAAGCAGGATTTTCCCTGCATGCGCTTCTTCAACGCCTGGCTGATGCCATTCAGAAGTTCCGGTGAGTCGTAGATGGGCATGAAGTGCAATAGATGCTTGCGGCCCGAGGCTTTCACTGCGCCGAAGAACCGGGGCTTGCCCTTGTCATCGGGCTTTCGGCAGTTGGCATAGAAGTGGCCGGCTTCATCATGGACGACGTGGAGCCTGGCTTGATAAGGCACGAAGAGGCCGCGCAAGGCGTCAAAAAGATCATGCGGGACACTTTGGCCTGCGTTCGTCATTACGGTTGCCGCGGTGGGCTTGGTCATGGCGGGCCTCATTCGGACCTTGGGCTTGTCTGCGCCATCAGGGCAAGTGGACGCCCATCCTGGTCCTTGAAGAAAGTCATCCATTCTTCAATGCCATTCCCATGCTTGTGGATCATGTGGGGCGCATTGATGAACGCGACGCCGCGTTCCTTGAGTTGATCGGCCGCCATGTGAATGTTCCGCACCCGGAAGTAGATGATGGAGTCGTTCGCCGGTTCATCTTCCTGGCTCAGCATCAGGCGAACACCGTCGCAGTCGAAGAAGGCAAGGTTGCCGAAGGAATAAAGGTGGGGGATCTGCATGACATCCCGGAAGAAGGCGATTGCCTGGTGGATATCCCGGACGGTCCGTCCGATCTGCCCCACGGAATTCAATGCTTGGTCTGTCGACATGCTGGATCCTGGCTGCGGAAGCGCACTGGCCTTGCTCACGCCATCCCATTGGCGAAGTTCGCGACGGCTGCGCATGTGGAGTTTCTGGAGTGCGTTGGCCAGGTGGTATTTCACCGCATCCACGCTCACGCCTTGGCGGCAAGCGATCCCGGGATTGGTGAGGCCATGGCGTACCCCCTCCACCACCTTCCATTCGGCGGGTGTCAGGACGTCTTGGGACGGGGGGCGGCCACGTTTGCGCATGGCTTACCTTAGCGCCGCGGGATGCGAATTTCCCTACCCGCCCCCTCTCTCCTGGCTGCCAGGGGGAAGCCGCCTGTCGTGCTTCATGGGCAGGGCGGTTATTCCGCTGCGGCGCTCCGAGCCACCTCGGGTCGGCCCCCGGCCAAGGCCGGCGCACATGCCAACGAAACCAGTGTCGCCAGCCCGCCCAGTGCTATCCATTGCAGCCCAAGCTCGGAAGTCCTGTTCGCAAACCCGCCCAACTGCTGCTCGAGTGCCTGTGTGATGGCGGGGTCGCCAGCCCAACTCATGCCGCCGGCAATGATCGCCGCGAGCACCGCCAGCAACCCCGGCAGGGCGCGTGCCCATGGGAAAGCGAGCGGGGGCGGCGCAGCGGCTTCCCGTTCCACGGTGTCCATGACAGAAGCAAGGAAACGGAGCGAGGGAGTGATGGTTTCCTGGCTGGCAAGGATGCGTGTGATCTCGTCGGGCTTCATGGCCGTTGCCTCAGTTTTGATTCAAGCAGATTCCGCCCGCGCGACAAACGTGCTTTGACCGTGCCTTCGGGCAGGCCCAGGCTGCGAGCGGTGACGGCGACGTTTTGTTCGTGGAAATAGAACAACACCAGCGGGTCGCGGTATTTCGGGGGAAGCGACTGCACCGCCCGGTGCACCCGTTCGCGGCGATCGGCGACACTGGCCGCGTCCTCGGCAGTCCCTTCGGTGGGAATGTCCTCGTCCACCGGCACGGTGTCCGGGCCGGATCGGCGCAGTTCGTCGCGATAGACATTCGTGGCCAGGGCGAACAGCCACGTCGAGAACGCCGCATCCCGCCGCCAAGAGCCCAGATGGCGGTAGGCACGAAGGAAGGCTTCCTGTGCCATGTCCTCGGCGCGGCCATGGTCGCGGCAGAACCGGTAGGCCAGATTCACCAGCGGACCCTGCCATCGGGCCACGATGAGAGCAAAGGCCGAAACATCGCCTGCCAGGACGCGATCAATCGTCGCTTCATCTTCCCCACCCATGCTCATCCGTTGCCCTCCGTCCCGTGAGACGGACAAGCGTGGCATGCGGTTGCATTTTCTTTTGTCCCGGTCCGGCACGGAAAAATGCAACCGCCGGGACGGAGGCTGCGTCTTACGGACCACATGCTTGGAATTCCCACTACAGGAGGCATCACATGGCGGCACTCTGGATGATCGCGATCATCGTCACCGCGAGCTTGGCATTCGTTTCCGTCGTCATCTGGCTGGAAAACCGCGCCAAGGAACGCGAGGCCCATTATCGCAACGAGATGGCACGGCGGATTGCCGAAGCGGAAAACCCCGCCCCACTGCTGGATTACGTGCGGGAGATCGAGCGCGTGGATGCCGCACGGGCCCGCAACAAGGCACGCGTGGGCGGCCTCATCACCCTGGCCGTTGGCGTGGCCCTCACCATTGCGTTGCACCAGATGGCACCGGGCACCGCCGCTTATCTGGTCGGCCTGCTGCCGCTACTGGTGGGCGTGGTGTTGCTGCTCCTTTCGGAACTGATCATGCGGCCTGCGAACGTGGCGAAGTAATGGCGCGATCAGTCCGCCGTCCGGTCAGGGACCTCCCAGCCATGACCGACGGCGGAGCGGTCGTTCTCCCCAAGCGGGGAACCACTTGCCGGGAGGGAAAAACGGGACTTCCGTGCCCATGATCGGACATCCGGCTACCTCTCAAGCGATCGCCGGTGATGTACGTCACCCGCAGCGATTACCGGCCCGGCCTGGCGAAGGCATCCCGCGCCAGCTGGGCGCGCGCTCTGATCACGCAGCCTTCGGCGTGGTCGTTGATCAGGCCCATGGCCTGCATGAAGGCGAAGACGGTGGTGGGGCCGACGAATTTCCAGCCGTGCTTTTTCAGCGCCTTGGAGAGTGCAACGGATTCGGGCGACGTTGAGCGGGTTTGCGGCGCGGCGTTTTCCGCGGTGGGTTCATGGCGCCAGAGGAAGGCGGCCAGTGAGCCTTCTGTTTGCACCATCTCCTGTGCACGGGCCGCGTTGTTGATCACCGCTTCTATCTTGCCGCGGTGGCGGATGATGCCTGCATCCTGCAACAGCCGGGCCACGTCGCGCTCAGTGAAGCGGGCAATGCGGTTGAAGTCGAAATGGTGGAAGGCCTTCCTGAAGTTCTCCCGCTTGGCCAGGATGGTGCGCCAGCTCAGCCCGGACTGGAAACCTTCCAGGCTGAGTTTTTCGAACAAGCGGAAGTCGTCGGCGACCGGGAAGCCCCATTCGTGGTCGTGGTACGCGAAGAATTCCGGGGCGGCGCTGCACCAGCGGCAACGCGGTTTGCCATCGGGGCCGGGAAGGGTGGTGTCCATGGGTCGGGTCCTGGTTGTTCAGTCCAGCAGGAAGTGCAGGCGGGATTCTGCCTTGCCCGGGGTGATCTGGATGATGTCCGCTTCCACGATGCCTTCTGCCACGAAGGGGTCGGCATCCAATCGCCGTTGCAGGGATTCGCGGGACAGGCCATGCGCCAGCAGGGCGCCGCCGGAAGCGGGTTCCAGACGGCCGGACAACATGAAGACACCTTCGTCGAAACCGGTGTGGAGCCAGGCGTTGTGGGCATCCATCAGGGCGGCTGCCCGGTGGCGGTCGTCGGTGAATCTGAGCAGGACGATGAACATGGCGGCTCCGGGTTCAGTGGCGGCTGGCGGCGTGCGTGGGCGTGATGCCGGCAAGCCATTCGGTCATGCGTTCCACTTCGCGGTGGACGAAGGCCTTGTCCTTGAAAGCGTTGTCCATGACCGCGACGCCTTGGCTGAAAGCGAGCACGTGCATGGCCAGTGCATCGGCATCTTCCTGGCGTCCCAGTTGGGTGAATTGTTCGGACAGCCAGTGGCGGAACACGCTGAAAATGGCTTTTGCCCCGGGTTGCAGGGGATGGCCGAGCTTCGCCAGTTCGCTGGTCAGGGTCCCCACTGGACAGCCGTGGCGCATGATCCTGGCCCGGTTGGCCACCACGATGCGGACGTAGCACAGGATGCGTTCCGCGGGATTCGGGCTGCGTGATTCCCACTCCTGCAGCAGGTCGCGGGTGCGTTGCGTGCGTGCCGCGATCACGGCGTCCAGGATTTCGTCCTTGCTCTTGAAGTGGTAGTAGAAATTGCCCCGGGAGATGCCCACGGCGGCGGCAATGTCCGCGAAGGAAGTGGGTGCGAAGCCGTGTTCGTAGAACAGGCGATCGGCGACTTCGACGATGGATTCGCGGGTGTCTCCGTGGGTCTTCATGGCAGGATGTCCCGGCGCCTGATAGGACACATGTCCTAATCGAAGTCGTGAAATTAGGTCAATTGTCCCAGTGCGTCAAGATGGCCCGATTCACGCATTGGGTGAATCGCCAACAAAAACGGGCGCCTTGCGGCGCCCGTTCCCGGTGTAACTGCTGATCGGGTCGATCAGTAGCGGTAGTGCTCCGGCTTGTACGGGCCGTCCACGCGCACGCCGAGGTAGTCGGCCTGGTCCTTGGTGAGGGTGGTCAGCTTCACGCCGATCTTCTCCAGGTGCAGGCGGGCAACTTCTTCGTCCAGCTTCTTGGGCAGGATGTAGACCTTCGGGTCGTACAGGTCCTTGTTCGCCCACAGGTCGATCTGCGCCAGGGTCTGGTTGGAGAATGAGTTGGACATCACGAAGCTGGGGTGGCCGGTGGCGCAGCCCAGGTTCACCAGTCGGCCTTCGGCCAGCAGGAACATGGCGTTGCCATTCGGGAAAATGAACTTGTCCACCTGCGGCTTGATGTTGATCTGCTGCACGCCGGCCAGTGCCTTCAACGCGTCCACCTGGATCTCGTTGTCGAAGTGGCCGATGTTGCACACGATGGCCTGATCCTTCATCTTCGCCATGTGGTCGAAGGTGATGATGTCCTTGTTGCCGGTGGTGGTGACGTAGATGTCGCCGCGGCCGAGGGTGGCTTCCACGGTGTTGACTTCGTAGCCTTCCATCGCCGCCTGCAGGGCGCAGATCGGATCGATCTCGGTGACGATCACGCGGGC